>NZ_QURH01000223.1 GCF_003428695.1 Actinomadura logoneensis | reverse complement strand
CGGCCCGGCGGACGGCGGGGCCGCCTGCACGGCGGCCTGCCCGGCGAGCAGGACGCCGACGGCACCGGCCGCCGCGATCGCGGCGCGCGCGCTGCTGCGCATTCGCAACTCCTTTGCGAGAAGGGGGTTGGAGGCTTAACCTACTGGAAAAGTAGGAAATACCCTCGGAGCGACACCGGTGAGCTTGATCACAACCGATGTCGCCCGCGCGATCACAGCCCGGCGTCGCCCGCGCGGCGCCCGTTCAGGCCCGCGCGGCCGGCGGACGTTACGCGTCAGGCCGCTTCGGGCTGGGCGGCGAGGATGGACGCGACGCGCTCGGCGTCCTCGACGGCGACGTGCGGGACGTCCACGAAGACCCGCATCGGCCCCGCCGGGAGGCCCAGCCTGTCGGCGACCTCCAACTGCACCTCGCGCAGCGGCACGTACGACAGGTACGCCCGGTACACGTTCTGGGAGCGGAACATGGCCGTCATGACCAGCCGGTAGCCGCGTAGCCGGAACGCGAGCGCCACCAGGCACGGCACGGAGTCGGCGGGCTCCCCCGGGTCGGTCAGCGAGACCCACGCGCTGGTCGTCCACGGACGGGCGCGCAGCAGCCCGGCGGCCCAGCGGAGCTGGTCCACCCCGTGCCGGTCGCGCAGCCGGCCGCCGAACCCGCCCGCGTCCTCGGCGCACTCGCGCGAGGCGCGCGACCAGTGCGCGATCCGGGCGCGGTCGCCGTACCGGAGCAGGACGGGGTCGTTCCAGCCGAGCGAGGCGATCTCGAACAGGACGGGCGGGCCCTCGATGATCGGCCCGCCGTCCTCCATGCCCGCCTCGCCGGCCCGCCAGACGTGCCGCAGCAGCCCGATCCACGCCTGCCCGCACGTGTCCCAGTGCCGGGGGTCTCCCCGCGCGGCCGGGCCCACCTCACACCCCCGCCGAGGACGGTTCCGGACGGACCACAAGGAATTGCAGAGAATTACCTTCTCGCCCGCCGCGTCGGCGGCAGTTGTTCACCGTCAGAGCGTCCCGGCCGCACCCCCGGGGCCGGTCCGCGAAAGCGCCGTTCATCACTCTCGCCCCACTGCCGCTCGGGGCGCGGCCACCATCGCAGGTTCGGGCCGGTGCGCCGAACCGCCGCGGCCGTCGCGGCTCGCTTTCAGTATCCGACAGAGAACTCCAAAAAGGTAGATTTCCCTCGCCATACGGTCGCGGGAATCTTTACGCGCCGTACTGGCGGAGCCGTATCGGACGACCCGTCCAACGACCTCGCAGCCCCACCGTGGCCGGGCGAACCGCGCGCCGGACGGCCCCCGCCACGGCCCGGCCGACCCCTCGCCGCCGCGCTTCCGGTCGGCCGCCACGCCGACCGCCGAGCGCCCGAAATCCGCATCAGACCGGCCCTCACCAGGGGGAACACCGTGCCGACGGCGACACGCTGTGACGATTTCACGGTACGCAGCGTCCCGGGCCTTTACCGTGACCGTGGTACCCGAACCGATCTGGAGAGCCCGTGACCCCGGACTGCACGATCAGCGTTCTGCACGACGTCCTGCGCGGGTACGACCGGCGCTTCCTGGAACTGGACCGGGCGGAGCAGGACCGGCTCCTCGACGAGACCCGGCGGTTCCTCGGCGAGTCCGGCCCGAGCGAGGAGACCCGGGCCGCCCTGCCCTCCGCCTACCGGCTGCGCGCCTTCTGCATCCAGCGCGGGCTGCGCGACGAGCTGGAGCGGCTGATCCGGGACGAGGCGGCGGGCGTCGCCGGCGGCGCGGTCGTGGTCGGCGGGCGCGTCTACGCCGTCTACCCCTACCTGCGCGGCGTCCCCCGCCAGGACGCCGACATCACCGCCGAGGTCGGCGTCGATCACCGGCTGGACGCGGCGAGCTGGAAGAACGGCCGGCTCCGCCTGGTCGGCCGCGCGGCCGTCGAACGCGTCGAGACGCGCCGCACGACCGTGGAGGTGCTGCTGCGCGACCGCGACGCGGGCGCCGAGCACCGGATCGCCGCCGAACCCACCGGCGACGGCGGCGGCGAGGCGTTCAGCGCGGTCGCCGACCCGGCCGTCCTCGGGCCCGGACGCTGGGACGTCCACGTCGCGGCGTCCGCGCTCGGGGTCACCCGGGAAGCACGGTTCGGCGGCGTCCGGGGGCCCGCGTTCAAGCTGGACGAGACGCCCCGCGCCATCCCGTTGGAGCTGGCCCGCGCCGTCCCCGCGCAGGAGGCCCAGACCGCTACCGCCCAGGCCGCCCCTTCACAGGCCGTCCCTTCACAGGCCGCACCCGCGCAGGATCTTGAGGCGCGCCTGCACCTGACCGGGAGCGGAGGCCATCTGACGCTGCTCGTCGGCGCGGCGACGCGTCCGATGCCGCTGCGTACCCGGATCCGCCGCCGCCTCGCGCGTTGACCCCGAAAAACGAAGGAAAACGGAAAGGCGGGCGCCAGGGCGCCCGCCTTCCGAACCGCGACGACGTCAGTCGTTCAGCCAGCTCATCATCGGACGCAGCTTCGCGCCGGTCTCCTCGATGGGGTGCGCGGCGAGGTTCTTGCGGTACTCGGCGAACTTCGCCTGGCCCGACTCGAACTCCTCGATGAGCTCCTTGGCGTACTCGCCGGACTGGATCTCGCCGAGGATGGCCTGCATGGCCTTCTTGGTCTCCGGCGTGATCACGCGCGGGCCGCGGGTGAGGCCGCCGTACTCGGCGTTGTCGGACACCGACCAGTACATCTTGGAGATGCCGCCCTCGTACATGAGGTCGACGATCAGCTTGAGCTCGTGCAGCACCTCGAAGTAGGCGACCTCGGGCTGGTAGCCCGCCTCGGTCAGCACCTCGAAGCCGGTCTTGACCAGCTCGGACGCGCCGCCGCAGAGCACGGCCTGCTCACCGAACAGGTCGGTCTCGGTCTCCTCGGTGAAGGTCGTCTTGATGCCGCCCGCGCGCAGCCCGCCGATGCCCTTGGCGTAGGCGAGCGCGAGGTCCCAGGCGTTGCCCGAGGCGTCCTTCTCGACCGCGACGATCACCGGGACGCCGCGTCCGGCGGTGAACTGGCGGCGGACCAGGTGGCCCGGGCCCTTCGGCGCGACCATGGCGACGTCCACGCCCTCCGGCGGCTGGACCAGGCCGTAGCGGATGGAGAAGCCGTGGCCGAAGAACAGCGCGTCGCCCTCGACCAGCGCGGGCCGGATGTCGTTCTCGAAGATCTCGCGGTGGTGGTGGTCGGGCGCGAGCAGCATGATCAGGTCGGCCTCCTCGGCCGCCTCGCGCGGGGTGAGCACGCGCAGGCCCTCGGCCTCGGCCTTCTCCCGGCTCGCCGAGCCCTCGCGCAGGCCGACGCGGACGTCGACGCCGGAGTCGCGCAGCGACAGCGCGTGCGCGTGGCCCTGGCTGCCGTAGCCGATGATGGCGACGTGCCGGTTCTGCAGGACGCTCAGGTCGGCGGCGTCGTCGTAGAACATCTCAGCCACTTCTATGTGCCTTTCGTTGCGGAGCGGTTTGCCCTGGCCGGACGGAGCCGGGCGGTTCCGGACAGGTCGTGCGGGTGGGACGTCAGGCGGAGCGCTCGATGGCGCGCAGCGAGCGGTCGGTGATGGACCGCGCGCCGCGGCCGACGGCCACCATGCCGGACTGGACGAGTTCCTTGATGCCGAACGGCTCCAGGACGCGGATGAACGCGTCCAGCTTGTCGCGGTTGCCGGTGGCCTCGATGGTGACCGCGTCGGGCGCGACGTCCACCACCTTGGCACGGAACAGCGACACCGTCTCCAGGACCTGCGAGCGGGTCTCGGCGTCGGCGCGGACCTTGACCAGGACCAGCTCGCGCTGGACCGACTGGGCCGGGTCCAGCTCGACGATCTTGAGCACGTTGACCAGCTTGTTCAGCTGCTTGGTGACCTGCTCGAGCGGCAGGCTCTCGACGTTCACCACGATCGTCATGCGGGAGATCTCGGGGTGCTCGGTCGTGCCGACCGCGAGCGACTCGATGTTGAAGCCGCGCCGGGAGAACAGGGCCGCGACCCGCGCGAGGATGCCGGGCGTGTTCTCCACCAGCACCGAGAGGGTGTGTTGGCTCATCGGGGTCAGTCTCCGTTCTCCCAGTCGGGAGCCATGTCCCGGGCGATCTTGATGTCGTCGTTGGCGGTCCCGGCGGCGACCATCGGCCAGACCATGGCGTCCTGGTGGACGACGAAGTCGATGACGACCGGGACGTCGTTGATCTCCATGGCCTTGGCGATCACGGCGTCCACGTCCTCGGGGCGCTCGCAGCGCAGCCCGATGCAACCGTACGCCTCGGCGAGCTTGACGAAGTCGGGGATGCGCTTGGAGTGCAGGTTCGTGTTGCTGTAGCGGCCGTCGTAGAAGAGCGTCTGCCACTGCCGGACCATGCCGAGGTTGCCGTTGTTGATGACCGCGACCTTGATCGGGATGCCCTCGATCGCGCAGGTCGCCAGCTCCTGGTTGGTCATCTGGAAGCAGCCGTCGCCGTCGATCGACCAGACCGCCGAGTCGGGCCGGCCGACCTTGGCGCCCATGGCCGCCGGGACGGAGAAGCCCATCGTGCCCGCGCCGCCCGAGTTCAGGAACGCGCCCGGCCGCTCGTACTTGATGAACTGCGCGGCCCACATCTGGTGCTGGCCGACGCCCGCGACGTAGTAGGCGTCCGGCCCGGCCAGCTGCCCGATCCGCTCGATGACGAACTGCGGCGACAGGCCGCCATCCTCGGGGAGGTCGTAGCCGAGCGGGTAGGTCCGGCGCCACGCCTCGAGCTGCCGCCACCAGGTGGAGTAGTCGCCGCGGCGGCCGGCGTCGTGCTCGGCCTGGACCGCGACCACCAGGTCCGCGATCACCTCGCGGGCGTCGCCGACGATCGGGACGTCCGCGTGCCGGTTCTTGGAGATCTCGGCCGGGTCGATGTCGGCGTGCACGACCTTCGCGCCCGGCGCGAAGCCGTCCAGCTTGCCGGTGACCCGGTCGTCGAACCGGGCGCCCAGCGCGACGAGCAGGTCCGAGCGCTGCAGCGCGCCGACCGCGCCGACGCTGCCGTGCATGCCCGGCATACCCATGTGCAGCGGGTGGCTGTCGGGCAGCGCGCCCTTGGCCATCAGGGTGGTGACGACCGGCGCGCCGGTCAGCTCGGCGAGCACCTTCAGCTCGGCCGCCGCGTTCGCCTTCAGCACGCCGCCGCCCACGTACAGGACGGGCCGCTCCGCCTCGACGATCAGCCGGGCCGCCTCGCGGACCTGCTTGGAGTGCGGTCGGGTGACCGGCCGGTACCCGGGGAGCCGCATCTGGACGGGCCACTCGAACCCGAAGGTGGCCTGGAGGGCGTCCTTGGCGATGTCGACCAGGACGGGTCCGGGGCGTCCGGTGGAGGCGATGTGGAACGCCTCGACGATCGTCCGGGCGATGTCCTCGGCGTTGGTGACCAGGAAGTTGTGCTTGGTGATCGGCATCGTGATGCCGGAGATGTCGGCCTCCTGGAAGCCGTCGGTCCCGATCAGCGAGGTGGCCACCTGACCGGTGATCGCCACCATCGGGGTCGAGTCCATGTAGGCGTCGGAGATGGGCGTCACCAGGTTCGTCGCGCCGGGGCCGCTGGTGGCCATGCACACCCCGACCTTCCCGGTCACCGCCGCGTAGCCCTGCGCCGCGTGCCCCGCCCCCTGCTCGTGCCGGACCAGGATGTGCCGGATCTTGCGGGAGTCGAAGAGCGGGTCGTAGGCCGGGAGGATCGCGCCGCCCGGGATGCCGAACACGGTGTCGACGCCGACGTTCTCCAGGGCGCGGACCAGCGCCTGGGCTCCCGTCATCTGTTCGGTCGTCATGGTTCCGATTCCTTGGGGACAGGCCCGCGTCCAGGGGGCGCGGGTGCGCTTCGGGTGCACTCGGCCAACAAAAAACCCCCGCCCGCCCGGATGGCGGTCGAGGGAAGCGCGCAGGTGGGAGTGCTTGATCAGCCTGCGCGCCGACCAAGTACTACGAGAATGATGGAGAAGCTCTGCACGGTGACCACTTTGGCCGACGTTCCACTCCCCGGTCAAATCCTTGGACACTTTATCTCAGCATATGAGATGCGGGAGAAATGCCGGGGACCCCGAGGAACCTCGGCGGGTCGCCGGAAGAGAGGGGCGAGGGGGACGTCCGGGGACGGCACGGGGGAAGAGAGGGGCGAGGGGGACGTCCGGGGACGGCACGGGGCCGTCAGGTGGTCAGCACGGGGCCGTCAGGTGGTCAGCACAGGGCCGTCAGGTGGTCAGCACAGGGCCGTCAGGTGGTCAGCACAGGGCCGTCAGGTGGTCAGCGCGGACCCTTCCAGCGGCAGGCCGATCGAGCCCGGAGTGCCCCGCAGGTTGGTGCGGACGAGCGATTCGACGCGTCCGGCGGCCATCGGACGCGCCACCAGGAAGCCCTGGCCGCGCGGGCAGTCCATCTCGCGCAGCAGCTCGAGCTGCTCGGGCCGCTCGATCCCCTCGGCGACCACCGTGAGACCGAGATCACTGCCCAGCCGGACGATCGTCCGGGTGAGCAGGGTGAGCGTCTCGTCCCGGCCGAGCCCCGCCACGAACGACGGGTCGATCTTGATGATGTCCACCGGGAGCTGCCCCAGGTAGGCCAGGGACGCGTAGCCGGTGCCGAAGTCGTCGATCGCGAGCCGGACGCCCAGGTCGCGCAGCCGCGACAGCCGCTCCACGTTGTGCCCGCCGTCCTCGACGAGCACCTCCTCGCGGACCTCCAGGGTCAGCGCGTGCGGCGGCAGGCCGGTCTGCTCCAGCGCCGCCGCGACCGACTCCACGAACCGCGGCGCGGCGATCTGCCGGGCGGTGAAGTTCACCGACAGGCCGATGTCCCAGGAGTCCGCGCGCCAGCGCGCCACCTCCCGGCACGCCTCGTGCAGCACCCAGTCGCCGAGCGGGATCATCAGGCCGGACTCCTCGGCCGGGCCGATGAACTCCTCCGGCGGCACCGGCTCGCTCCCCCGCCACCAGCGGACGAGCGCCTCCACGCCGGTCACCCGGGACGTGCCGAGCTCCACGACCGGCTGGAACTCGACCGCGAACTCCTCCTCGGCGAGCGCCCGCTGCAGGTCGCTGCCGAGTTCGAGCCGGCGGACCACGTCCACGTGCATGTGCGGCGCGAACACCTCGACGCGTCCGCCGCCGAGCTCCTTGGCCCGCGCCATCGCCAGGTCGCCGTTGCGGATCAGGTCGGCCGCGCTGCGCCGCGCCGCCGCGGGACCGCCCGGCTCGGCGTCCCGGCGCGCCCCGGACCGGCCGTCCGGCCCCTCCAGGGGGTCGGAGTCGCCGATGAACGCGATGCCCACGCTCGCGGTGAGCGCGATGTTCTTGCTGCCGACCCGGTACGGCTCGGTGGACAGGACGCGCAGCAGCCGCTCGGCGAGCTCGACCGCCGCCTGCGAGTCGCTGCCCGGGAGCTGCAGCATCACGGCGAACTCGTCGCCGCCCCAGCGCGCCACCGTGTCGTCGGCCTGGACGGTGCCGCGCAGCCGCCGCGCCGCCTGCGCGAGGACCTGGTCGCCCGCCGCGTGCCCGGCCGAGTCGTTGATGTCGGTGAAGCCGTCCAGGTCCACGAAGACGACCGCGACCGTGCCCTGGCCGCCCGGCTCGCCGTCCTCGGCGCGCCGCGCGGCCGGATGCTCCAGCCGGGACAGCACCTCGCGGGTGCGCTCCTCGAAGTACGCGCGGTTCGGCAGGCCGGTCAGGCCGTCGTGGAAGGTCAGGTGCGCCACCTGGCGCTGCAGCGCCGCCTGCTCGGACAGGTCGCGGGTGGTGACCAGCAGCCGTCCGGGCGCGCCGCCCCCGCCGCTGTACCGCGACACCGTCGACTCGGTCGGCAGCCATGTGCCGTCCGCGGCCCGGACCCGGCACGCCACCCGCAGCGACCGGCCGGGGAACCGCCCGGCCAGCAGCGGCGGCGGACCGTCGTCGAGGTCGTCCTCCAGCTCGACGTCCGGCAGCAGGTCCGACGCGGGGTCGCGGAGCATGGCCGCCCGGGCGTCGCCGTCCCCGGCGAGGAAGGAGGCGAACACCTCGCGGACGCGCGGCAGGTCCTCCGGGTGGATGATCTCGCCGAGCGGACGGCCGAGCAGCTCGGCCGCGTCGTAGCGGTAGGTGCGCAGCGCGCCCGCGCTGGCGTACTGGACGACCGCGTCCAGGTCGCAGATCAGCACGGCGTCGTTGATGCTCTCCGACAGCGCGCGGAAGTGGTCCTCGCCGGTCTCGACGGCACGGCGCAGCGCGTCGTTCTCGCGCAGCAGCTCGGCCAGCCGGGCGAGCAGGACGAGCGTGGCCGTCCCCGCGACGATCGGCACGACCGGGTCGATCCCGGACCGTCCGGTCAGCGAGTGGCCGGTGACGAACAGCGCGGCGAGGGCGGCGACGGCGGCGGTGGCGAGACCCGGGCCGATCATCCGGCCGCGCCGGGGACGGGCCGCCGGGGCCGCGCCCGCGGCGTCGCCCGGCAGCCACGGCACCAGGACGAGCAGCAGCAGTCCGGCCAGCCGGAGGATGTCGGCGGGGTCGTCGGCGGGCGCGCCGCCCCGCAGCCGGACGACCGTGGTCACGACGTCCGCCGCCGCGAACGCCGTCAGCGCGCCGTAGGCGAGCCACGCGGGCCGCCGGTGGCCGCGTCCCGTGCCCAGCACGAACGGCAGCGAACCGCACACCAGGACCGTTCCGACCAGCGGATACAGCAGTTCGAGGAGGAACTCGCCCGGCGACTCGCCGGACCGGTGGAACAGCGTCCCGAACAGCGCCACCCAGCCGAGCACGAACAGCCCGGCGACGCAGACGTAGGTGTCGGCGGCGTACCGCGCCCACAGCCGCGGCGCGCGCGGCGGCCTGATCGGCAGGACCAGGCCCGTGACCAGCGCGAACATCGCCACCAGGTAGAACGGGTCCGTGATCGAGAGGGCGAGCGTCCCCCCGCCGTGCAGCATCGCCGACAGGGTGCGGGTGAGCGCGCCGATCCCCCAGGACGCCGCGGCGAGCCCGAACCAGCGCCAGGACGCCCGCGCGGGGACCTGCTCGGGTACGTCGGGCGGCTCGGGCACGTCGGGGGGCTCGTCGTCCGCGGGCACGCCGGCGGTCGCCGGGACGGGACGGACGCGGCGCAGCGCCGGCGGCAGCAGGCAGGTCGCGGCGGCGGCAGCGGCGGCCGTCTCGGCCCAGCCGAGGTAGGCCGGGCCGCCCCAGCCGAGCAGGGAGCCCACGGCGTAGAGCACGCCGATGACCGCGACCATGCCGACCGGTACCGCCCAGGGCGGCAGCCGTCTGGCCCTCTCGCCGCTCATCGCGCCGTGTCCCTCCCTGCCCGTCGGGACCTGCCGGTCCCCGGCGCGCTCTGGCGCGCACCCGATGCGTCTCGTCCCCCCGGTCACCCGCCGGTCGCAGGGTCAACGCCCGATGCCGGGTGGTTCGTGCCCCACGCGCGGTGGCCGTGGGGGCGGCGGCGGGCGTCCGGCTGCGCCGGCGGTGGGACAGCGACGTTGCTGCATGGCGGGATCACCGTGATGCTCAATGTACGTTCCGTAGGTCACGGAGCGATTGAGGCTGGGCGTCCTCCCGGCGACAAACCCGAGCCCCGGCGCCCGTCCCGCCGCGTGTTCCCCCAGATCGGCCCCTCTTCGCACGACACGCCGGAGATCGCGCCGGGCGAGGTCCGCGGGGCCGTCGGGCGGGGGTGGTTGGAGCGCGGCCGGGCCGGGGATTGAATGAACCTATGCGCACCATCGGCACGTCCGGGGCGGGCACGCGGCTGCTCGCCGCCGTCCTCGGGACCGTCCTGCTCGGCGGGTGCGGTTCCATCGACCCCACCCGCACCGCGCAGACCCCGCCGCCCGTCTCCCCCGCCCCCGACTCCCCGCCGCCCGGGACGGCCGTGCCCGGCACGCCCCGCGACCTGGTGACCGGGCTGTCGGTCCCCTGGGCCATCGCGTTCCTGCCGAACCGGGACGCGCTGGTGACCGAGCGCGACACCGCCCACCTGCTCCGCGTCACCCCGGACGGCAGGCGCACCGACCTCGGCCGCGTCCCGGGCGTCGTGCCGTCCGGCGAGGGCGGCCTGCTCGGCGTGGCGGTCTCGCCGTCCTTCGACCGGGACCACCGGGTCTACCTGTACTTCACGTCCGCGACCGACAACCGCCTGGCGCGCCTCACCCTGGACGGCGACAGGCTCGGCGCGCCGCAGCCGCTGCTGACCGGCGCCCCCAAGGGCCAGAACCACAACGGCGGACGCATCGCCTTCGGCCCCGACGGGATGCTCTACATCGGCACCGGCGAGACCTACCGCACCGAACTCGCCCAGGACCGCGCCTCCCTCGGCGGCAAGATCCTGCGCGTCACGCCCGACGGGAAGCCCGCCCCGGGCAACCCGTTCAACTCCCCCGTCTGGACGTGGGGCCACCGCAACGTCCAGGGCCTGGCCTGGGACGACGCGAACCGCCTCTACGCCACCGAGTTCGGCCAGGACCGATTCGACGAGATCAACCTCGTCCAGAAGGGCCGGAACTACGGCTGGCCGAAGGTCGAGGGCTTCGGCAAGGACGCGCGCTACACCAACCCCCTGCTCACCTGGCCCACCTCCGAGGCGTCCCCGTCCGGCCTCGCCTACGCCAAGGGCTCGCTCTGGGCCGCCGCGCTCCGCGGCACCCGCCTCTGGCAGGTCCCGCTGAACAACGGCAAGCCGGGCACGCCGATCGCCTACTTCAACGGCGCCTACGGCCGCCTCCGCGCCGTCGTCCGCGCCCCCGACGGCAACCTGTGGGTCACCACCAGCAACCACGACGGCCGAGGCGACCCGAAACCCGGCGACGACCGCATCCTCGTCCTCCCCCTCCGCTGACCCGAAAGGAACGCCCCTCAGTACTCCAGCTCGGACCACGTGATCGTGACCGGAAGCGGTTCGTTCACCTTGGGCTCGCCGCCGGCCTCCTTCATGAAGGTGCCCACGTGCTTGTAGAGCCCGGCGGCCCGGTCGAGCTGGTACCGCTCGATCACGGAGACGCCCGTGCCTCCCGTACGCACGATCCAGTAGTGCGGAATCCCGGCCCGCGCGTACTCTCCGAGCTTGTCCACCGTGTCCTGGGTCTCCGACCCCGGCGAGACGACCTCGCAGACGAGCAGGACGTGCCGGGGCCGAAGCCCCTCCCGGCTTTCCCGGTCGAGGCACTGGTAGAGGACGACATCCGGGCGGCGGTTCAGGAACGGCACGTCGCGGAGCCTGAGATCGATGTCGAAATCCACTTCGACGCACGGATGGCCCCGGTCCATCGCCTCGCGGGCATACCGCTCGACGAGCGTGGTCAGGCGGCGCACCACCCGCTGGTGCTCCGGTGTGGGCGCCGCGCAGAAGACGACATAGCCGTCCACGACCTCGATGGTCCTGGCGATCTCCTCCGGCAGCGCCTCGTACTCCTCGGCGCTTACCCGCTTCGGCTGCGGCCGGAGGCTACGCAGCCAATCGTCGTCCGGCATCGCCGTCATGCGGGTCCCCAGTCGTTGCGATGGTCGCTACCACGGCACAGCATAAACACCCCACGCGTTCGGGGTGGTCAGAGCGGGGACGGCGACGGCCGCCTGGCCCGGGTGGGGCAGGCGGCCGTCGGGTGGGGCGGGTCAGCCCTGGTCGAGCTTCTTGAGGAGGAGCTCGCGGGCGCGGGCGGCGTCGGCCTGGCCGCGGCTGGCCTTCATGACGGCGCCGACCAGGGCGCCGACGGCGGCGACCTTGCCGGAGCGGACCTTGTCGGCGGCGTCGGCGTTGTCGGCGATCACCTGGTCGATGATCGCCTCCAGGGCGCCGTCGTCCGACACGACCTTGAGGCCGCGCGCGGCGACGACCTCGTCCGGGGCGCCCTCGCCGGCGAGGACGCCCTCGAAGACCTTGCGGGCGAGCTTGTCGTTGAGCTCCCGGGCGTCCACCATCGCCTGGACGCGGGCGACCTGCTCCGGCGTGATCGGCAGGTCGGCGAGCTCGACGCCCTGCTCGGTCGCGCGGCGGGACAGCTCGTTCATCCACCACTTGCGGGCGGCCCCGGCGTCCGCGCCGGCCTTGATCGTGTCCTCGATCAGGGTGAGCGCGCCGGCGTTGACGACGTCGCGCAGCTCCAGGTCGGTGAGGCCCCACTCGGCCTGGACGCGGCGGCGGTGCGCGGCGGGCAGCTCGGGCAGCGTGGCGCGCAGCTCCTCGACCCACTCGCGGGACGGCGCCATCGGGATGAGGTCGGGCTCCGGGAAGTACCGGTAGTCCTGCGCCTCCTCCTTGGACCGGCCGCTGGTGGTGGTGCCGGTCGCCTCCTGGAAGTGCCGGGTCTCCTGGGTGATCCGGCCGCCGGCGGCGAGCACGCCCGCCTGCCGCTCGATCTCGGACCGGACGGCCCGCTCCACCGAGCGCAGCGAGTTCACGTTCTTGGTCTCGGTGCGGGTGCCCCACTCGGACGCGCCGCGCGGCATGAGGGACACGTTGACGTCGCAGCGCATCGAGCCCTGCTCCATCTTCACGTCCGACACGCCGAGGGAGCGGACCAGGTCGCGCAGCTCGGTGGCGTACGCGCGGGCCACCAGCGGGGCCTTGTCGCCGGTCGCGGTGATCGGCTTGGTGACGATCTCGACCAGCGGGATGCCCGCCCGGTTGTAGTCCACCAGGGAGTGGTCGGCGCCGTGGATGCGGCCGGTCTCGCCGCCGACGTGCAGCGACTTGCCGGTGTCCTCCTCCATGTGGACGCGCTCGATCTCGATCCGGTAGATGTCGCCCTCGACCTCGACCTCGAGGTGGCCGTCGACGCACAGCGGCTCGTCGTACTGGGAGATCTGGTAGTTCTTCGGCATGTCCGGATAGAAGTAGTTCTTCCGGGCGAACCGGCACCACTCCACGATGTCGCAGTTCAGCGCCAGGCCGATCTTGATGATGCCCTCGATCGCGGCCTTGTTGGTCACCGGCAGCGACCCCGGCAGGCCGAGGCAGACCGGGCAGACCTGGGTGTTCGGCGGGGCGCCGAACTCGGTGCGGCAGCCGCAGAACATCTTCGACGCGGTGCCCAGCTCGATGTGGGTCTCGATGCCCAGCACCGGCTCGAAGCGCGCCAGCGCCTCGTCGTACTTCATCGGCGTCTCCACGCTCACTCGCCCGCCTCCAGCTTCGGGGCCTTCGCCAGCAGCGGGCCGCCCCAGCGGTCTTCCAGGGCCTTCTCCAGGGCCGCGCCCACCCGGTAGACGCGGTCGTCGGCCAGCACCGGCGCCATGATCTGCAGGCCGACCGGCAGGCCGTCCTCGTCGGCCAGGCCGCACGGGATCGAGATCGCCGGGTTGCCCGACAGGTTGGCCGGGATGGTGCACAGGTCGGCCAGGTACATCGCCATCGGGTCGTCGGCGCGCTCGCCGATCGGGAAGGCGGTGGTCGGCGTGGTCGGCGAGATCAGCACGTCCACCTGCTCGAACGCGGCCTCGAAGTCGCGCATGATCAGCGTCCGGACCTGCTGGGCCTTGCCGTAGTAGGCGTCGTAGTAGCCGGACGACAGCGCGTAGGTGCCGAGCATGATGCGCCGCTTGACCTCGGGGCCGAAGCCCTCGGCGCGGGTCAGCGCCATGACCTCCTCGGCGCTGCGGACGCCGTCGTCGCCGACGCGCAGGCCGAACCGCATGGCGTCGAAGCGGGCCAGGTTGGACGAGCACTCCGACGGCGCGATCAGGTAGTACGCGGGCATCGCGTAGGTGAAGTGCGGGCACGACACCTCGACGACCTTGGCGCCCATCGACTCCAGCAGCTCGACGGTCTCGTCGAAGCGGTTCAGGACCCCGCGCTGGTAGCCCTCGCCCGCGAACTCCTTGACGACGCCGACGCGCAGCCCGTTGACGTCGGCGCGGCGCGCGGCGTCCACGACCGGCGGGACGGGCGCGTCGATCGAGGTGGAGTCCATCGGGTCGTGGCCGGAGAACGCGGCCTGCATGAGCGCGGCGTCCAGCACGCTGCGGGCGAACGGGCCGGGGGTGTCCAGGGACGACGCGAACGCGATCATGCCGTAGCGGGACGCGCCGCCGTAGGTCGGCTTCATGCCGACCAGGCCGGTCACGGCCGCGGGCTGGCGGATCGAGCCGCCGGTGTCGGTGCCGGTGCCGAGCGGCGCCTCGTAGGCCGCGACGGCCGCCGACGACCCGCCGGACGAACCGCCGGGGATGCGGTCGAGGTCCCACGGGTTGTGGGACGGCCCGAACGCGCTGTTCTCGGTGGACGACCCCATGGCGAACTCGTCCATGTTGGTCTTGCCGAGGATGACCATCCCGGCGGCGCGCAGCCGCGCGGTCACGGTCGCGTCGTACGGCGGACGCCAGCCCTCCAGGATCTTGGACCCGGCGGTGGTCGGCATGTCCGCGGTGGTGAAGACGTCCTTGTGCGCGACCGGGACGCCGGCCAGCGGGCCCAGCTCCTCGCCCGCGCCGCGGCGCTCGTCCACGGCCCGCGCCTGCGCGAGCGCGCCCTCGCGGTCCACGTGCAGGAACGCGCGGACCCGGCCGTCCACGGCCTCGATCCGGTCCAGGTGGGCGGCGGCGACCTCCTCGGCGGAGGTCTCGCCGGAGGCGATCAGCTCCCCGAGCTCGGCGGCGCCCTTCCCGATCAGCTCGCTCACGCTCACGCCTCCTCGTCCAGGATCCGCGGTACCCGGAAGCGCTGCTCCTCGGCCGCCGGAGCGCCGGCGAGCGCCTGCTCCGGGGTCAGCGAGGGCCGGTTCTCGTCGGCCCGGTAGACGTTGGTCAGCGGCAGCGCGTGCGAGGTCGGCGGGATGTCCTCCGCCGCGACCTCCTGGACCCGCGCGACCGCGGAGATGATCTGGTCGAGCTGGGCGGCGAGATGGTCGAGCTCGTCCTCGCCGAGCGCCAGCCGGGACAGCCGGGCGAGGTGCGCGACCTCGGCTCGGGTGATCGCGGACATGTGCGGACTCGTTCCTACGGGTTGACTGGATTCCCCCTCATCCTATGGGTCCCGGCCGTCTGGACCGACTCGTTTACCCAGCATGATCGGCCACACCCCCGCGCACTCCCCGGGCGCTCGCCCGGCCCGCCGGAACGGCGCTCCCTGTTTCAACCGCGTCCTCGGGGAACGGACAGGGAGCAACTTCGGCAACGGAAGGAGATCGCGGTGACCATCGGCGGCAGTATCGCCCTGATCATCATCGGCGCCATCCTGTCCTACGCGGTCGACTACCAGTTCAGTGGTGTCGACATCCGCGTGGTCGGCATCATCCTCATGCTCGGCGGGCTGCTCGGGCTGGTCATCGGCATCGTCCGCATCGCCAGCGCGCGGCGCCGTCCGGTCGCCCCGCCGCCCACCGTCCGCGAGGAGCGCTACTACGAGGACCCGGAACTGCGCCGTCGCTACTGAGCCCGTCGCCCCTGTCGAACCCCTCGCCCCCGACGCCGGCGTTCCTCGTGTCCGCCGCCTCCCCCGCTGACGCCCTGGGCGGCCGGGGGGCGGGTCACTGGCGGCCCACCGGCGCGGGGCGGCCGTCGAGCGGCGCGTCGCCCTCGTCCG
>NZ_QURH01000219.1 GCF_003428695.1 Actinomadura logoneensis | reverse complement strand
GGTGCGGCGCGGCGGTGCGCCCTCCGGACCGCCCGGCACGGACGCGGGGGCCGTGGCGGACGGGTCGAAGACGGCGGTGCGGCCGTCGCTCGGCGGCCCCGGCTGCTCCAGGACGGCCGTCGGGTGCGGCTGGGCGTCGGCGATGCGCCGGTCGATGTCGGGGGCGAGGCCGTTGACGACCTCGGCGACGGCGGCCAGGAAGGCGTTGGCGTCCGGGAAGCGCTCGTCCGGGGAGTGCGAGGTGGCGCGCGTCACCAGGGCGTCCACCTGGGGCGGCAGCCCCTGGACGGCCAGCGACGGCGGCGGGACGACCTCGTTGACGTGCTTGTAGGCGACCGCGAGCGCCGAGTCGGCGCGGTGCGGCAGCTCGCCGGTCAGCAGCTCGTAGAGCAGGATCCCGGCCGCGTACACGTCCGAGCGGACGTCGGCGTTGCCGGTCACGACCTGCTCGGGCGCGAGGTAGCCGACCGTGCCGATGATCAGGCCGGTCTTGGTCATCTTGCTCGCCGACTCGGCCCGGGCCAGCCCGAAGTCGGCGACCTTGGCCTGGCCGTCCTCGCTGATCAGCACGTTCTCGGGCTTGACGTCGCGGTGCACCATCCCGGCGCGGTGCGCCGCGCCGAGCGCGGCCAGCACCGGCTGCATCAGGGTCAGCGCCTCGCGCGGGCCGATCCGGCCGCGCTCGGCGAGCAGGTCGCGCAGCGTCCGGCCGGGGACGTACTCCATCACGAGGAAGACGTGCTCGCCGTCGGTGCGCTGGTCGTACACCGCGACCACGTTGGGGTGCGAGAGCGCCGCCGCGGCCTTGGCCTCGCCGATGAACCGCGCGACGAACTCGTCGTCGGACGCGAGGCCCGCGTGCATGACCTTGATCGCGACGACCCGGTCGAGCCGGACGTCGCGGGCCAGGTAGACCGTCGCCATGCCGCCGCGGGCGATCCGGGACTCGATGCGGTAGCGCCCGTCGAGCACGCGCCCGACGAGGGGATCTGCAACCGTGGTGTCCACGCGCCGAGTCTAAAGGGCGGTTCGTGCCGTTCTCATCAGCCGGGAGGATGAGCGGCCGTCGGACCCGCGGCTGATCTCCCGCGCGGCCGTCCGTCCGCTCGCCGCGCCCTTCGGCGGGCGGGGCGGGCGGGGCCGGCCGTCAGGGGCGCCGGACGGGGACGACCGGCTCGGCCTCCGGGGCCGACTCCGCGTCCGGTGAGGCCGCGTCCGGTGAGGCCGTGTCCGGTGAGGCCGTGTCCGGTGAGGCCGTGTCCGGTGAGGCCGTGGCGGTGGGCTCCGGGGCCGGGACGGGCGCGGACGCGGCCGCGCGGGGCTTGCTGCGCGCCACCGCGACGCCCACCAGGCAGAGCAGGCCGCCCGCGAGCGCGCCCACCACCGGCACCTCGCCCAGGAAGAGCCAGGACATCACGACGACCAGGGCGGGGGAGATGTAGGTGGTCGCGCCGAGCCGTCCGGCGGAGGTGCGGGCGAGCGCGTAGGCCCAGGTAGTGAAGGCGAGCGCGGTCGGGACGACGCCCAGGTAGACCATGTTCAGCGTCGCGGCGGCCGAGGCGTGCGGCACGTGCGAGACGAGCTGGCCGGAGAACGGGAGGCAGAACACGGTCCCGGCCACGCAGCCGAAGGTGGTGACCTGGAGCGCGGACGCGTGCCGCAGCGCGGGCTTCTGCGCGACCACGCCGCAGCCGTAGGCGACGGCCGCCAGCACGCACAGCGCAGCGCCGAGCAGCGAGGACCCGCCCCCGCCGGACGTCGCGAGCCCCACGACCACGGCCCCGCCGAACGCGATCGCGAGCCCGGCGAACAGCCGCGGGGGGAAGCCCTCGCGCAGCAGCCAGCCGCCGAGCAGCGCGATGAGGATCGGGCCGATGTTGACCAGCATCGCCGCCGTGCCCGCGTCCACCTTCCGCTCGCCCCAGTTCAGGACGACCATGTAGAGGCCGAACCAGAGCACGCCGGAGACCAGGATGCCGGGCCAGGCGGCGCGCGGCGGCAGGCCCTCGCGGCGGACGGCGAGGATCGCCAGCAGCACGACCGACCCGCAGGCCAGCCGGCCGAGCGCGAGCGCGCCCGGCGGGTAGTCGGTGCCCGCGCTGCGGATCGCCACGAAGGCCGAGGCCCAGGCGATCACCGTCACCGCGGCGGCGAGGATCGCGCGCCGGTCCACCTGCGTTGTCGTCATGCGCCCCATCCTGGTGTCCGGACATCTCGACGGCGGTCGAAGTGTGGCCGTCCCCGAACGGGAGGATGTCGTGATTTCCGGACATCAGTGTGCAGGCGGACGATCATTCAGGTCTAGTGACCGTTGCTACGAAGAACTGATTAGGAACGCTTAACCATTCCTTCGAACGGCGACGACGCCTGAGCGTACCGGCGCATCGGGATGCGGCCGGCCAATCGTGCCAGGCGCCCCGCCTCCACCGCGTGCCGCATCGCGGCGGCCATCCGCGCCGGGTGCTGCGCGCGCGTCACGGCGGTCGCCAGCAGCACCGCGTCGCAGCCCAGCTCCATCGCCAGCGCCGCGTCCGAGGCGGTGCCGAGCCCGGCGTCCAGGACCACCGGGACGGACGCCGCCTCCACGATCAGCTCGATGTTGTGCGGGTTGCGGATGCCGAGCCCCGACCCGATCGGCGAGCCCAGCGGCATCACCGCCGCGCAGCCGACCTGCTCGAGGCGGCGCGCCAGCACCGGGTCGTCGCTGGTGTAGGGCAGCACGACGAAGCCCGCGTCCACGAGCTGCTCGGCCGCGTCCACCAGCTCGATCGGGTCCGGCAGCAGGGTCCGCTCGTCGGCGATGACCTCCAGCTTCACCCAGTTCGTGCCGAGCGCCTCGCGGGCCAGCTTCGCGGTCAGCACGGCCTCGCCCGCGGTGAAGCAGCCCGCGGTGTTCGGCAGCACCCGGATGCCGTGCTCGCGCAGCACGTCCAGCACCGAGCCGCGCGCGGCCGGGTCCACCCGGCGCATCGCGACCGTGGTCAGCTCCGTCCCCGACGCGGCGAGCGCCTCGCCGAGCACGCTCATGCTGGGCGCCCCGCCGGTGCCCATGATCAGCCGGGAGCCGAACTCCTCGCCCGCGATGACCAGGGGGTCGCGCCCGTCCGCCCCGGCCGGCATGTCAGCCGCCACCTTCATCCTCCCTGCACGGCGGTCAGCACTTCCAGCCGGTCCGCCTCGGTCAGCCTCGTCGCGGCCCACGCGGACCGCGACACCACCTCGTCGTTCAGCGCCGCGGCCACCCCGCTCGGGGCGTCGGTGACCGCGGCGACCGCGTCGGCGACGCTCGCGGCCTCGGGGAGGTCGCGCGGCTCGCCGTTCACAAAGACCTTCATGCGCCTGTTCGGAACCCTTCGGAGGACGACTCGGACGAGAGCCCGGGGGAGGACCCCGGTGAGAAACGGGGAGCGGAGCCGGGGGAGAAGCGGTCGGGGGAGAAGGGGCGGGCGACCTCGGGCAGCTCGCCGTCCAGCAGCGCCGCGCAGAGCGCGTCGGCGCTGACCGGGGCGAGCAGGATCCCGTTGCGGTAGTGCCCGACGCCGAGGACCAGGCCCGGCAGCGCGGACGGCCCGAGCACCGGCGCGTTGTCCGGCGAGCCGGGACGCAGCCCCGCGGCGGCCTCGGCGAAGTCCAGCTCGGTGACGCCGGGCACCAGCTCGCGGGCGTCCCGCAGCAGCTCCCACAGGCCGCCCGCGGTCACCCGGGTGTCGAAGCCCAGCTCCTCCTGCGTCGCGCCGACGACCAGCTCGCCGTCCGCGCGCGGCACCAGGTAGATCGACGAGCCGCGCACCACGCCCCGCACCGTCCGGCCCAGCAGCGGCATCCGCGAGCGCAGCCGCAGCACCTGCCCCTTCACCGGCCGGACGGGCGGCACGACGCCCGGCGGGATCCCGCCGAGGCGCAGCCGCAGCACCTGCCCCTTCACCGGCCGGACGGGCGGCACGACGCCCGGCGGGATCCCGCCGAGGTCGCCCGACCAGGGCCCGGCCGCGAGCAGCACCCGGTCGGCGGGCAGCTCCTCCCCGCCGTCCAGCCGCACGCCCACGGCCGCGTCCCCGCGCACGACCACCTCGGCGGCCCACCGCCGGACGAGCCGCGCGCCGAGCTTCTCGGCCGCCGCGAGCAGCGCCGGGGTGAGCCGGCGGGGGTCGATCGAGCCGTCCTGCGGCGCGTACAGCCCGCCCCGGACGGTCGGCGCGAGCATCGGCTCCAGCCGGCGGCACTCGCGCCGTCCGAGCACCTCGGTGGGCACGCCCAGCGACTCCTGGAACCGCTTCACGTCCTCCAGCACCCGCAGGTCGTCGGCGTCGAACGCGACCTCCAGCAGGCCGTCGGCGCGGTGCGCGGTGTCGAGGCCGGTCAGCTCCTCCAGCTCGGCGACGAACTCCGGGTACCGGTTCCGGGAGGCGACGCCCAGCCGCAGCAGGGCCTCCTCGCCGTAGTCGAGCTCGCTGACCGGCGCGAGCATCCCGGCCGCGACGCCGGACGCGCCGCTCGCGGGCTCGGGGTCGACCAGGGTGACGTCCGCGCCGCGCGCGGCGCAGCGCCAGGCGGCGCCGAGGCCGACGACTCCGGCGCCGATGACCACGATCTTCACGGGGGGCTCCCTTCGCCGGCATGACCCGGATCAGGTTCGGGCGGTCGGCGGCCCGTCAGCCGCCCTCTCAGCCCGGTTCCGGCCGGGCTCCCGCGCTCTTCCGGGTCCTAGCCTACGACGATTCGGACACCGGCTAGCCTGCGGGCATGGACCGGGTGATCGTGGCGGGCGGCGGCCTGGCGGGCGTGCGCGCGGCGGAGGCGCTCCGCCGGCAGGGGTACGAGGGCGGACTGACGATGGTCGGGGCGGAGCGGCACCGGCCGTACGACCGTCCACCGCTGACGAAGGCCGTCCTGAAGGGCGAGACCGACTTCCCCGCCCTGGACACCGACCTCGCCGCGCTGGACGTCCGGGTCCTGGCGGGCGAGCGCGCGACCGGCCTGCGGCTGGCCGCCGGGCGCGGCGGGACGCTTGCCACGACCACCGGTGACCTGGACTTCGACGGCCTGGTGATCGCGACCGGCGCGACGCCGGTCCGGATGCCCGGCGACGGCCCCCAGCACGTCATCCGGACCCTGGACGACGCGCTGGAGGTCCGCGAGGGGCTCGTCCCCGGCGCCCGCGTCGTGATCGTCGGAGCGGGCTGGATCGGCGCGGAGGTCGCCACCACGGCCGCGCGGAACGGCTGCGCCGTCACCGTCGTGGAGGCCGCCGACGCGCCCCTCGCGGGCGCCCTCGGCGCCGAGCTGGGCGCGCTCACCGCCCCCTGGTACGCCGAGGCGGGCGTGGAGCTGCGGACGGGCGTGAAGGTCGCCTCGGTCGAGCGGGACGGCCTCGCCCTCGCGGACGGCGGCCACGTCCCGGCCGACCTGGTGATCACCGGCGTCGGCGTCCGTCCCGAGGTGGCCTGGCTGGACGGCTCGGGCCTGGACGTCGAGCGGGGCGTGCTCACCGACGCGTCCCTGCGGGCGTCGGCGGACGGCGCCGTCCGGCCCGACGTGGTCGCGGTCGGCGACTGCGCCGCCTGGTGGTCGCGGCGGTACGGCCGCAGGCTGCTCGTCGAGCACTGGGACACCGCCCTCAACGCGCCCGAGACCGCCGCCGCGACCCTGCTCGGCCGGGCGGAGCCCTACGACGCCGTCCCGTACTTCTGGTCCGAGCAGTTCGGCCGGTTCGTCCAGTACGCGGGGCACCACGCCGGGGCCGAGCGGATGATCCGCCGGGGCGACCCCGCCGACGGCGCGTGGGCCGTGGCGTGGATCACCGGCGACCGGCTCGAGGCGATCCTGACCGTGGACCGGCCCCGCGACCTCGTCCAGGCCAAGCGCGTCATCGCCGCCGGGACGCCCGTGGACCCCGTGCTGCTGGGCGATCCGGGCATTCCGGTCCGCCAGGCCGTCGGATCCTGACGGCCGGGGAATGATCGGCGGAAGTATCCCCGGAGGTCGCGGACGGGTTTGAGCGCTCCGGGGACGTGGTAGCAAGGGGGCGTGACGCAGACGCACGCAACCATTGAGAGCGCTCTCGACCCCGGTACCGACGCCCTGGTGGGCGACTGGATCGATCTGCCGGAGGCGGCCGAGCGCCTCGGCCTGAAGTTCAACCGGATCAAGCAGCTCCTCGCCGAGCGCAAGGCGCTGGCCGTCCGCCGCGGCGGCCACCTGATGATGCCCGCCGCGTTCATCGCCGACGGCCAGGTCATCAAGGGCCTGCCCGGCACGCTGACCCTGCTGGCCGACGCGGGGTTCGACGAGGTGGAGACGCTGCGCTGGCTGTTCACGCCCGACGACACGCTGCCCGGCACGCCGGTGCAGGCGCTCGCGGAGAACCGCGGCACCGAGGTCCGGCGCCGCGCCCAGGCGCTCGCCTTCTGACCGCCCGTCCCAGCAGGGTCCGGCCCTGATCCGGCGACCCCGCCCGGCACCCCCGGGCGGGGCGGCACCCGCCTGCGTGCCAGCACCGCCCCCGCGGGGGCGTCTCCCTAGCGGCGACGCGCGCCCGCCGAGCGGTGGCGCCGACGCCGCACGGCAACGCGAACACCGCACGGCAACGCGAACGCCGCACGGCAACGCGAACGCCGCACGGCAACGCGAACATCGCACGGCAACGCGAACATCGCACGGCAACGCGAACATCGCACGGCAACGCGAACATCGCACGGCAACGCGAACGCCGTGCGGCAACGCGAACGCCGTGCGGCAACGCGAACGCCGTGGGGCAACGCGAACGCCGTGGGGCGGCAGCGCCGGGTACCGGACGGGCCGGACGAGATCGACGCAAAGCACGTGAAATGATGCGGGTCACGTGCGCGGACCGCCGCGCGCGTGGCCCGTTCCCGTTCCGGAAGGACCCGCCCACCGTGTCCAGGCACCTGCCCTCCGACCGCGCCGTCCGGCTGCGCGCCCGGCTCGGCCGCGCGCGCCTCTACCTCTGCACGGACGCCCGGGAGAAGCAGGGCGACCTTCCGGAGTTCCTCGACGCGGTGCTCGCGAACGGGGTCGACATCGTCCAGCTGCGCCAGAAGGGCCTGGAGGCGCGGCAGGAGATCGAGCACCTGCGGGTGTTCCGGGACGCCTGCGACCGGCACGGCGCGCTCCTGGCGGTCAACGACCGCGCCGACGTCGCGCACGCCGTGCAGGCGGACGTCCTGCACCTCGGGCAGGACGACCTCCCCGTCCCGGCGGCGCGGGCGATCGTCGGCCAGGACGTCCTGATCGGCCGCTCCACGCACTCGGAGGAGCAGGCCGCGGGCGCGGTCGCCGAGCCCGGCGTGGACTACTTCTGCTGCGGCCCCGTGTGGCCCACCCCCACCAAGCCCGGCCGGCACGCGCCCGGCCTGCCGCTGCTGGAGTACGCCGCCGGCGGCCGTCCGGCGCGGCCCTGGTTCGCGATCGGCGGCATCGACCTCGGCAACCTCGACCAGGTCCTGGCGACGGGCGCGGACCGCGTCGTGGTCGTCCGCGCCCTCACCGAGGCGGACGACCCGGGCGCCGCCGCCGCCGAGTTCTCCCGCCGCCTCCACCGCGACGCCTGACCGGCCGCCGTCCGGCGCGGTCGCGGCGCGGAGCGGGGGCGCGATGTCCCGGAGCGGACGACACGCCGTCATCTCGCGGACGCCGGGTGGTCACGAGTGATCCTCCGCGTGCCCGACAATGGGGGCATGAGCGTTTCACCGGACGACGACCGCGTGGTGGACCTGACGGACGACGACCTGCCCGTCCTGCCCGACCAGACCGGCGACGACACCGACACCGGTTGGGGCGAGTGGCGCGGCGACGGCGACGATGACGCGCGCTTCCTGGAGGAGCGCCCCCCGCACTGGTGACGGGTCCCGTCCGCAGCGGGCCGTTCCGAGGCGGCCGGAGCGCGGCTCAGAGCAGGATGCCGAGGGCGAAACCCGCCGCGACGACGGCGGCCAGCGCCAGCATCATCCGCCATCGGTAGCGGGGGATCTGCTTGGGGCGCGGACGCGGGGCCGGGGCCTCGCCGTCCCTCAGCGCCCGGACGATCTGCCGGGCCGTGGGCCGCGCCGCCGGGTTCTTGTCCAGGCACGCGGCCACCAGGTCGCGCAGCTCGCCGCGCATGTCGCCGAGGTCCGGCGGGCGGGTGACGATGCGCCGCATGACCGCCGCGCTCGGCCCGCCGCCGAACGGCGGACGCCCCGTCGCCGCGAAGACCACGGTGCCGGCCCAGGCGAACACGTCGGCGGGCGGCCCGACCGGCTCGTCCTCGATCTGCTCGGGTGCCATGTAGGCCGGGGTGCCGACCGCGCCGCCGGTGGTGACCGGGGTCGTGTCGGAGATCCGCGCGACGCCGAAGTCGATCACCTTCGGGCCGTCCGGGCCGAGCAGCACGTTGCCCGGCTTGAAGTCGCGGTGCACCACGCCCGCGCGGTGGATCGCCGCGAGCCCGGCGGCCGACCGCAGCGCGACCCGGCGCAGCCGCCCGGCCGGGAGCGGGCCGTCCTCCTCCACCCACTCCTGCAGCGACGGGCCGTCCACGAACTCGCTGACGATGTAGGGGCGGTCGCCGGTCACGTCCGCGTCCAGGACGCGCGCCACGTGCCGGTTGGTGATCTCGAGGGCGGCGTTCGCCTCCTTGACGAACCGGGCGCGGGCCCGGGGCGTCGCGGCCGAGCCGCCGCGCAGCAGCTTCACCGCGACCCGCGGGCCCTGGTCGCCCCGGCGCTCCGGGACCCCCAGGTACACCACGCCCTGCCCGCCCTCGCCCAGGCGGCGGACGAGCCGGTGGCCGCCGAGGCGGCGCGGGTCGTCCGGTCCCAGGGGCGTGCCGGGACCGCCGGACGAGGGGTCCAGCATGCTCCCGGGGGAGGAGGATGGCGGCAACGGGGGCTCCGGCTCGGCGGGGGACGAGGGGGCTCGCAGGGGGAGGCGAGGGTGCTCGGCGGGGAGGACGAGTGGAAGTTTCCCTCTTTTGTACCGTGTGCGGCGGCGCCGCGGGGCCGGAAGGTTGATCTTTTACGCCCGGCAGGCCCCGCCGCCCGGGGCGAACGCCCCGGTCAGCGCCGCATCTCGGACGAACCACCGCGCCCCGCCCGGACCGGTGCCAGGCGGGGTGTTCCGGGTCAGTGGCCGGGCTCTGCCTGGACGCGCAGGGCGTTCAGGGTGAAGGCGAGCATGTGGTACTGGCCGATGAGCATGATCAGCTCGATCAGCCCGGCCTCGTCGAACCGCTCCGCCAGGGCGGCCCAGGTGGCGTCCGAGACCGTGGACGAGGCGTGCAGCTCGTCCGCGGCGTCGATCACGGCACGGTCGGCGGACGGCCACGGATGCGCGTCCGGGGCGCCCTTCAGTGCTTCGATCTCCGCCTCGGTCAGTCCGGCGGCCCGTGCGATCGGGACGTGGTGGGTCCACTCGTAGGCGCACGAGCGCTGGTGCGCGACGCGCAGGATCGCGATCTCCCGGACGCGTCCGTCCAGCGTGCCCTCGAACAGCAGCTTGGAGCCGAACCCGAGCCAGGCCGGGAACAGGCCCGGATGCCGGGCGAGCGTCGTGAAGACGTGGAGCGGGCCGGTCGCGGCGACCACGGCGCGCAGCGTCTCGTCCCACTCCTCGGGCGGCAGCGGCGGAATGCGGGCCGTGTCCGGGGACGGAACGGCGGACGGCGGTTCAGCGGGCGGGGTGTCGGAAGCCATGCCGTCCTTTGTGCCACCGATCACTGGGAGAGTGCCAGCCCGCCGGGCCCCGTTGGCCACATCGTGTCACGCCGTTGACAGTGGCCTCGGCGGGTTGCAAAGGCCACACCTGCGAAGGACGGGGAGGACGGCTCAGAAGGTCCGGGCCGTCGCGGCGACCGCCAGCTCGGCCAGGGCCTCGCGCGCCTCGCCGGTGACCGGCGCGGCGGCCAGGGCGTCCCGGGCCTCGGCCGCGAACCCGTCGATCATCTCCTCGCAGGCCGCCAGCCCGCCCGTGGAAGTGATGATCTCCCGCAGGTCGGCCACGCTCAGCTCGGTCAGGTCCGGGTCGCCGAGCAGCCGCTCGACGGTGGCGGCTTGCTCGGCCGAGGCCCGCTCGAGGGTCAGAGCCACCAGGACCGTCCGCTTGCCCTCGCGCAGGTCGTCCCCGGCGGGCTTGCCCGTCTGGGACGGGTCGCCGAACACGCCGAGCACATCGTCGCGGAGCTGGAAGGCCATCCCGAGCGGACGCCCGTACCCGCTGAGCGCCGCCGTCAGCTCCTCCGAGCCGCCGGCCAGCGCCGCGCCCAGGTGCAGGGGCCGCTCGATCGTGTACTTGGCGGACTTGAAGTCGACCACCCGCAGCGCCGAGGCGACCGTCCCGCCCGCGCGGGTGCTCTCCAGCATGTCGAGGTACTGGCCGCACATGACCTCGGTGCGCATCAGGTCGTAGACGCCGCGCCCGCGGGCGCGCCGGTCCTCCGGCAGGCCGCTGGTCTCGAACATCTCGCCCGACCAGGCCAGCAGCAGGTCGCCGAGCAGGATCGCCGCGCCCTCGCCGAAGGTGTCCGCCGGGCCGCGCCAGCCGCGCTCGGCGTGCAGCGCCTCGAACCGCCGGTGCACCGACGGCTGGCCCCGGCGGGTGTCGCTGGCGTCCATCACGTCGTCGTGCACCAGGGCGCTGGCCTGCAGCAGTTCCAGGGACGCCGCCGCCGCGGCGATCTCCGGGCCGTCCGCGCCGCCCGCGGCCCGCCAGCCCCAGAAGCAGAACGCGGGCCGCAGCCGCTTGCCGCCCGCCAGCAGCGCCGACAGCGCGCTGATCATGGGCCGCAGGTCCTCGCTGATCGCCAGCAGCCCCGGCCCCTGCCGGGCCAGGAAGGCGTGCAGCGCCTCGTCGACCTCCTTGCGGAACTGGCCGGTGGCGGTGCCGACGGCGGTGCCGGCGGACGGACCGCCGGAGGAACTGCTGGAGGAACTGCTGGACGAACTGCTGGACATGGCGTGATCGTATCTTTTCGGACCGGGTCGATAGGATTGCGGGATGCGACGCCCGAACCCCGACCGCGCTCCGACGATCCGCGAGCTGCTCGCCTCCGGCGACCCGTCGTTCTCGTTCGAGTTCATGCCCCCCAAGACCGCCGAGGCCGCCCGGACGCTGTGGCGCACCATCCGCGAGCTGGAGCCCCTCAACCCGACCTTCGTGTCGGTCACCTACGGGGCGGGCGGCAGCACCCGCGACAACACGGTGGACGTGGTGGAGCGCATCGCCACCGAGACGACCATGACGCCCGTGGCGCATTTCACGGCCGTCGACCACTCCCAGGCCGAGCTGCGGCACCTGATCGGCCGGTTCGCGTCCGCGGGCGTCCGCAACATCCTCGCGCTGCGCGGCGACCCGCCGGGCGACCCGACCGGGGAGTGGGTCAGGCACCCCGAGGGGCTGGAGTACGCCAGCGACCTCGTCCGGATGATCCGCTCCTACGGGGACTTCTGCGTCGGCGTGGCCGCGTTCCCGTACAAGCACCCGCGCTCCCGCGACATCGAGAGCGACACCCGGTACTTCGTGGAGAAGTGCCGCGCCGGGGCCGACTACGCGATCACCCAGATGTTCTTCCGCGCGAGCGACTACTTCCGGCTGCGCGACCGGGTCGCGGCGGTGGGCTGCGACGTCCCGATCATCCCGGGGATCATGCCGGTGACCAGGCTCAGCACGATCGAGCGGTCCGAGCAGCTGTCCGGCGCGCCGTTCCCCGAGGAGGTCCGGGCGCGGTTCGAGGCCGTCCGGGACGACCCGGAGGCGGTCCGGCGCCTGGGCATCGAGCACGCCGCCGAGCTGTGCCGGGAGCTGCTCGACCAGGGCGCGCCCGGCATCCACTTCATCACCTTCAACCGCTCGACCGCGACCCGCGAGGTCTACGAGCTGCTGGAGTCCGCCGGGTACGGGGCCAGGGGCAGCGTCCCGCCCATCACGGCGTAGGGCGGCCCGCCGCCGGGGAACTCGAAGTCGACCAGCAGGTCCCGCAGGCCGACCGAGCGGTAGAGCCGGCGGGCGGGCGACTCGCGGTCCAGGTCCAGCGTGGACAGCACGACCGTCGTCTCCCGCCGGCCCTCGCACAGGGCGTTCAGCAGTGCCCGGCCGTGCCCGTGCCCCTGCGCGTCGGGGTGGACGTGCAGCTCGGCGACCTCGAACGCGTCGTCGAGCCAGTAGGCGGCGTGGTCGGGGCCGTGGCGCTCGGTCAGCGCCCGCCGCACCACGTCGTGCCACCACTGCCCGCTCTCGCCGTGGAAGCCGTAGGCGAACCCGCGGACGTCGCCGGGCAGCCCGGGCAGCGGCCGGGGCCGCTCCACCACGAACGCGCGGAACCGCGGGTGGGTGGTGTGCCGCTGCATGATCGAGTACCGCCCGGGCAGCTGCTCCTCGGGCGGGCGCATCGCCGCCGCGTACACCTGGAGGATCGGCTCCAGCCGGCGCAGGAACGCCTGTTCGTCGAGTCGTCGCAGCTTCGGCTCCCTGTTCCTCACGCCGAGAGAGCCTAGACCCGCACGACGGTCCGCTGCGTCGAGGCGAGGCGGTTGTAGATGTCCCAGAGGATCTGGTCGGCGGCCTTGCGCAGCGCGGCGCGCTGGGTCTCCAACTGCCCGCCCCACGTCCGCGACTCCGGGCCGATCCACGCGTCGGTGCCGTTCAGCGTCCGGACGGGGCCGTCCAGCGCGTTGCGGAGCGCGTCGATGCTGCCGTAGGCGTCGCTGTAGGCCCGGTAGAGCTCCCGGTACTCGGGGTTCGGCTTCTCGTGCGGGGCCAGCTGCGCCGCCGCGGCGCCCTCCAGCGGCGCGGGGAGGCTCGCGGGCGGCGGAGGCGGGCTCATGACAGGCCGCCCTTCGTCTCATGCAGCAGCGTCTCATGCAGCAGCGTGGTGGGGGCCGACGCGGTCGGCGGGTGGCTCGACGCGGTCGGCGGGTGGCTCGGCGCGGTCGGCGGGTGACCGGGGCCGGTGGACGGGTGGCTCGGTGCCGCGGGCGCCGGGTGAGCCGTCTCCGCAGGCACATGGGCGGGCGTGGCGGGCGGCTGGATGGGGTAGCGCGGCGGCGCGGGCGCGTGCGCCGGAGGCGCCGTGTGGCCGGGCGCGTGGCTCGGCGCCGGGTGCTGGTGCTGGTGCTGGAGGCCGAGCCTGGTGAGGGCGTCGCGGGTGCGGGCGCTGGTGTCGGCCGTCGTCAGGACGTGGACGGCCGTCCGGTGGTCGCCGAGGCGGTCGGACTCGTCCAGCAGCGCGTCCAGCCACCTGGCGTTCATGGTCAGGTGGTGGCTCGCGACGCCGAGGGACCGCTCGATCACCTTCAGGTGCGCGGGGTTCCCGTGCGCGGCCTTGATCAGCGCGGCGGCCCCGGTCGGGCCGAGCCGTTCGTAGAGGGCGCGCGTGTAGTCGGGGTCGCCCGCGTGCTCGGTCAGGTCCTTCCACGTCTCCGCCGGGACGGGCCGGTGGTGCTTCACCGCGTCGGCGATCCCGGCCGCGTCCTTGCGGGCGGCCCTGGCGGCCTCGTGCGGCGTCCGGAACTTGCCGAGGTCGCCCGCGCCGTTCGGCGTCGTCCGGTGCGGGCGCGGGTGCGAGGCGGGCGGGGCGACCTTGCGCGGCCCCCGCGTCCCG
>NZ_QURH01000020.1 GCF_003428695.1 Actinomadura logoneensis | reverse complement strand
CGCCGAGGCCCCCGGCACCGCCGAGGACGACCTGCGGGTCGCCGGCGCGCCGGAGCGGCCGGGCGCGGGCGTGGCGGGCGACACCGGCGAACTCCCGCCGTTCGAGCCCGGTCACTCCCCGTCCGCGGGCTTCCCCGGAGCCACCGAGGTCATCTCGAGCGACGAGCCCGCCGGGCGCGCGCGCCGTCCCCGGCAGGCCCGCAGGAGCGGCGGACGCCGTCCCGCGTCGGTCTCCGGCCCGTCCCGTTCCGGTTCGCCGCGCTCCGGCGCGTCCGGCCGCACCGGCATGAAGATCGCCGCGATCGCGGCGGGCGCGGTCGTGGTCCTCGGCGGCGGAGGCGCCGCCGCCTACGCCCTCACCGGCTCGGGCAAGAGCGAGGCCGCGGGTTCGGACAAGACCACCGTCGCGGCGGGCCCGGCCAAGGCCGCGATGCCGCCGCTCGACCCCGCGAAGGTCGAGGCGCAGCGCAAGAAGCTGGCGATCGACCGCGCGTCCCGCGCCAACCGCGACGCCACGGGCGACAAGATCAAGCTGATGCCGAAGGGCAAGCCCGTCCCGACGCCCACCAAGTCCGCGGACTCCGCGGGCGGCGACAAGGGCGGCAGCGGCGGCGGTGGCGGCCCGTCCGGCGACCCGGTGCCCGCCGGCACCGCCCAGCAGATCGCCAAGACGATGCTGCCGAGCTACGGGTTCTCCGGCTCCGGGCAGTTCGGCTGCCTGGTCAAGCTGTGGAACAAGGAGAGCGGCTGGAACACCCACGCCTCCAACCCGACGTCCGGCGCCTACGGCATCCCGCAGGCCCTGCCCGGCTCCAAGATGGCGAGCGCGGGCTCCGACTGGCAGAACAGCGCCAAGACCCAGATCAAGTGGGGCCTCGACTGGCAGAACAGCGCCAAGACCCAGATCAAGTGGGGCCTCGGCTACATCAAGGGCCGCTACGGCACGCCCTGCGGCGCCTGGGCGCACAGCCAGTCCGTCGGCTGGTACTGACATCCGGCCGGACGGCCGACGCGCGACGTCGGCCGTCCGCGCCGCCGGCCGGTCCACGCACCGGCGCCCGACCGGCATCCCGCCCGGTCCCAACTCAACAGGACTTGGACGGCCCGTCCGATCTCGGCCGTCCAACTGAGGGAAGCCCTCTCCCGTTCGGAGGGAAGGGCCCCTTGGGCGCGCAAGGATCGCGCCCTCCCGGCTGACCCCGCCCTCGCGGGTCGGCCCTCCACCTCGGCAGCACGTGCGTCCCGTCCCCCTTCCAGGGGACGGCGCTTCCGCACGGCCATCGCGTCCCCCCGACGCCCCCGGCGCCCGGTCGCCACGCCCGCACGGGCGTGGCCGCGCCGACCGAGGTGGCCATCCGCCGGACCGACCGGTCCGTCCGGCACGACGAAAGGTTCGCCTTGGCTGTCAAGCCGCTCCGTCGCTCCGCCACGCTCGTCCTCGCCGCGTCCCTGACCTTCGGCGTCGCCGCCGAGGCCGTCCCCGCCCAGGCGGCGGCCCCGACCCGCGCCACCGTCACGGCGAAGACGACCGCGCACAAGCTCTCCCGCGCCCAGCGCAACAGGGCGATCGCCAGGACCATGGTCGCCAAGCGCGGCTGGTCGAACCGGCAGTACAAGTGCCTGGTGAAGCTCTGGAACCGGGAAAGCCACTGGAACCACAAGGCCGGGAACGCCTCCGGCGCGTACGGCATCCCGCAGGCGCTCCCCGGGCGCAAGATGCGCAGTGCCGGCAAGGACTGGCGCACCAACCCGAAGACCCAGATCAAGTGGGGCCTGCGCTACATCAAGGGCCGCTACGGCACCCCGTGCCGCGCCCTCGGCCACTCCAACGCGCGCGGCTGGTACTGACCGCTTCGCCCTGATCGGACGGCACGTCCGGCGATGGCCGCTTTAGTCGCCTGATCCGCAGGGCTTTGTCTCGTCCGGGGCTTGTGTCCCGGCGCGGACGCGAGGGGACGGACTCCGGTCCGTCCCCTTTGTCCGTCCACTCGGAAAGCACGCGCCCATGGGTCGGCAAAAGCCCGGTCCGCGGCCCCGGAATCTGCCCGCGTCCCGGCGCGGAACCTGAGCACGCTGAAACCGTGTCCACTCACCGATGCACCGACACCGTCCGGGACCGGCCGCGCCTGCTCCGCGTCCTGCGGCGCCGCCCGGCCCCGGGCCCCGGCCGACGCGTCCGCGCCGCCGCCCG
>NZ_QURH01000218.1 GCF_003428695.1 Actinomadura logoneensis | reverse complement strand
GACGCCCCGGGCGCGGCGCCGGCCGCCGCCCCGGCCGCGGACGACGCGGTCGCGCTGTTCGCCGACCGGGCCGAGGCGATGGTGCCGGGCTTCACGCTGACCAAGGACAACCTGCCCGTGGTCGCGCGGCTGTGCGCGCAGCTGGACGGCATCCCGCTGGCGATCGAGCTGGCCGCCGTCCGGATGCGGACGATGTCGGTCGAGCAGCTCGCCGAGCGGATGGACGACCGGTTCCGGCTGCTCGGCACCGCGCGCGCGGGCGGCGACCGGCACCGCACGCTGCGCGCCGCGATCGAGTGGAGCCACGAGCTGTGCACCAACGAGGAGCGGCTGCTGTGGGCGCGGCTGTCGGTGTTCCCGGGCGACTTCGACCTGACCGCCGCCGAGCGCGTCTGCGGCGGCGAGGGCCTGCCCGGCGTGGAGCTGTTCGAGGTGCTCGGACGGCTGGTGGAGAAGTCGGTCGTGCAGGTCGAGCGGGACGGCCGCCGCTACCGGATGCTCGACACGCTGCGCGAGTACGGCGCGGAGCGCCTCGCCGAGCTGGGCGAGGGTCCGCGGCTGCGCCGCAGCCACCGCGACCACTACCTCGACCTGGCCGAACGCGCGCGGGAGGCGGCGCTCGGCGCGGAACAGCTCGGCTGGCTGACCCGGCTGAGCGAGGAGAACCCGAACCTGCGCGTCGCGCTGGAGTACTCCCTCACCACGCCGGAGGAGGTCGCGACCGGCCTGCACCTGACGGTCGTCCTCCAGCACTACTGGATCTGCCTGGGCATGTTCGGCGAGGCGCGCCGCTGGCACGACCGCGCCCTGGCCGTCCCCACCGACGGCATCGGGGACGCGGCGCGGGTCGCCCTCGACCGCGCCTGGATCGCGTACGGCGCGGGCATGGTCGCCGTCCAGCAGGGCGAGACGGATCGGGCCCGCCGCCTGTTCTCCATGGTCAAGGTCCCGTCGTCTGCGGACGCGGGCGCCGGCACGGGCGCGGGCATGGGCCCGGACGCCGGCGGCAGGGGCGCGGAGGGCTGGGCGGCGGACGCGTCGGCGCCCGACCTGGTGGCGCACGTCGTCCACGGCGAGGGCCTGATCGCGCTGTTCGAGGGCAAGCTGGACGAGGCGCGCGCCCGGATGGAGCAGGCGCGCGCGGCGTTCGACCGGCTCGGCTACGGGGACCCGCTGGCGCTGCTCACCGGGCCGCACCTGTCGACCGTCCTGCTGCTCCAGCGCAAGGAGCGGCAGGCGCTCGCGCTCGCGGACGCCGCCGCCCGGGACGGCGAGGCGACCGGCGAGCGGTGGTGCCACTCGTTCGCGCTGTACGCGCGGGGCGCGGCGCTGTGGTGGCTGGGCGAGCACCGGGCCGCGACCGACGACCTGCTCGCCTGCCTGCGGATCAAGGAACGGCTCGGCGACCAGCTCGGCATCACCCTCGCGCTCGACCTGCTCACCCCCGCGCCGGTCGTGCACGGCGAGTACGAGCAGGCGGCGATGCTGCTGGGCGCGACCGAGGCGATGTGGCGGCGGCTCGGCGCGACCCGGCTGTACGGGCCGGACTACAAGCGGCGGCGCGCCACGTCCGAGCACGCGCTGCGCAAGCGGCTCCCGCCGGAGCGGTTCCAGGCGGCCAAGGAGCGCGGGGCGCGGCTGTCGGTCGCCGAGGCGATCGCGCTCGCCCGCGGGGAGCCCGCGCCGCGGCCCGAACGGCAGCCGCTGACCGGCCGCGAGCGGGAGGTCGCGGTGCTGATCGCGCGCGGGCTGTCGAACCGCGAGATCGCCGACCGGCTCGCGGTGGCGCGGCGGACCGTGGACACCGCCGTCGAGCACATCCTCGCCAAGCTCGGGCTGACCTCGCGCGCCCAGATCGCCGCCTGGGTCCGCCGCGCCCGCCGGGGCTGAGCCGTCCGGGCAGGCACGGGCGCGGTCGTCCGGACGTGTCGCTGAGCGGACGCCGATGAGGTCTGGGGCGGCGCACGCGGCGGGCTCTAGGGTGGCGGCATGACGAATCTGCCCGAGAAGCCCGATCCCGCGCGTCCTCTGGAGATGCGTGCCTCCGACGCCGACCGCGACCGGGTCGCGCAGATCCTGCGGGACGCGGCGGGCGAGGGCCGGCTCACCCTGGAGGAGGTGGGCGAGCGCCTGGACGCGGTGTACCGGGCGAAGACGTACGCCGAGTTGGAGCCGCTGACCCGCGATCTGCCGGACGACGCGACCGGCGCGTCCGGGATGTCTGGGGTGTCCGGGGTGTCCGTTCCGGCCGCTCGGCCCGGCGGGACGCGGGCCGGGACGCACGGCGGGTTCGTCGTGGCGCCGGGCGAGACCCCGACGTGGACGAACGGCGTGGCGATCATGAGCGGGTTCGACCGCAAGGGCGTGTGGACCGTCCCGGAGGAGTTCACCGCCGTCGCCTTCTGGGGCGGCGGCGACATCGACCTGCGGGAGGCCCGCTTCACCTCCACGACGGTCCGGATCAACGCGGTCGCGATCATGGGCGGGATCGACATCATCGTGCCGGACGACGTGAACGTCCGGGTGACGGGCGTGGGGATCATGGGCGGGTTCGACCACCGGGCGACCGGTCCCGGCGTCCCGGGCGCGCCGGAGATCATCATCTCCGGGCTGGCCCTCTGGGGCGGCGTGGACGTCAAGCGCCGCCCCCGCAGGCGGGCCGTCCGGGACTGACCGTCCCGCGCGGGCGGCGGTTCCGGATCAGCGCTCGGAGGACGGGTGCCCCGATGACGAGGACGGCCGCGCGTCCGGCGGGGCCGCCCCTTCGTGTCGATCGTCGTGGTCGAGGCGGTCGAGCGCGCCGCGCACGGCGGCCCGGCGCAGCGCGCCTGCGCCGCCGGACGGGGTGCGCTCCGCCCAGTCCCGGACGACCGGTTCGGCGAGCGAGCGAGCGCGCCGGAGGTGGCCGCCCCGTTTCAGGACGACCAGCAGCGTGACCGCGACGACGGCGAGCAGGACGACGCCCGCGGCGACGAGCGCGAGGCGCAGCAGCAGGAAGGTCAGGATCTCGGTGGACACGGGAGCCTCCTCGTTATTTAGCATGTCCGTGCTAAATCCAACGTAGCACGCATGTGCTATAAAGTGACCGTGCCCAAGCTGGTGGATCCCGAGGAGCGGCGGCGCGAGGTGGCCGAGGCCATCTTCCGGGTCGCCCGCCGCGACGGACTCGAACACGCGTCGCTGCGCGCGGTGGCGGCCGAGGCGGGCCTGGCCGTCGGCTCGGTGCGGCACTACTTCGAGGGCCAGGCCGACCTGATGATCTTCGCGATGCGGTATGGCCGTCGGCTCGGTGCGGCACTACTTCGAGGGCCAGGCCGACCTGATGATCTTCGCGATGCGGTACTTCGCCGAGCGCGCGGGCCGGCGGATCCGCGACGCGGCGGCGGCGCTGCGGACGCCCGACCCGGACGCCCCGCCCGCCGAGCACGCCGCGGCGCTGGAGGGGCTGCTCGCCGAGATCCTGCCGCTGGACGACCGCCGCCGCGAGGAGGCCGAGGTCTGGCTGGCGTTCACGACGGCCGCGCGCACCCGTCCCGACCTGCGCCCCTACGCGCGCGAGCTGTACGACGAGACGGCCGCCATGCTGGACGCGCTGCTCGCCGCCGCCGACCGGCTCGGCGCGCTGCGCCCGGGCCTCGACCTGCGCGCCGAGCGGATCCACCTGAACGCGCTGCTGGACGGCCTGACCGTCCACGCCGTCCTGCAACCGGACCGGATGGGGCCGGCCGACCTCGCGGACGCGCTCCGGCGGCACCTCACCACCCTCACCGCCGTCCCGCCGGCCGGCCCGCCGCTCCGCTGATCCACGAGGACGGCGGAACGGCCGGTTCCCGGTCGATTCAAAGACGCGGCGGACCAGCGGGCCGCGGTCGGTTCGCGGACGCGGCGGGTCGGCCGGTTCGCGGTCAGGTCTCGGCGACGGCGCCGGAGGCGATGAGGTCGTCGGCGTCGTCGATGCCGAGGTCCGCCAGCACGGCGCGGGTGTGGCCGCCGGGGAGGGCGGGCCCGCCGTCGGTGCCGGCGGCCGTGCGGGAGAAGCGCGGGGCCGGGGCGGGCTGGCGGTGCCCGTCGCGCTCGACGAAGACGTCCCGCGCGGTGTTGTAGGGGTGCTCGGCGGCCTCGGTCATCGACAGGACGGGCGCGACGCACGCGTCCGAGGGCAGGAAGATCTCCGCCCACTCGTCGCGGGTGCGCTCCTTGAACGCGGCGGCGAAGCGCTCGCGCAGCTCGGGCCAGCCGTCGCGGTCGTGCTGTCCGGGCAGGTCGGCGTCGGCGAGGCCGAGGCGGCGCAGGAACTCGGCGTAGAACTGCGGCTCCAGCGCGCCGACGGCCATGTGCCGGCCGTCGGCGGTCTCGTAGACGTCGTACCAGGGCGCGCCGGTGTCGAGCATGTTGACGCCGCGCTCGTCCTTCCAGAGGCCGCCCGCCATGAAGCCGTGGATGAACGTGGACAGGTGGGCCGTGCCGTCCACGATCGCCGCGTCCACGACCTGGCCGCGCCCGCTCGCGCGGGACTCCAGCAGCGCGGCCAGGACGCCGACGACCAGGTACATGCTGCCGCCCGCGAAGTCGCCGAGGAGGTTCATGGGGACCTGCGGCGGGCCGCCCGCGCGGCCGATGGCGTGCAGCGCGCCGGTGATCGCGATGTAGCCGATGTCGTGCCCGGCGCTCTGCGCGAGGGGCCCCTCCTGCCCCCAGCCGGTCATGCGCCCGTAGACGAGTCCGGGGTTGCGGGCGAGGCAGTCGTCCGGCCCGAGGCCGAGCCGCTCGGTGACGCCCGGACGGAACCCCTCCAGCAGCACGTCGGACCGCTCGACCAGCCGCAGGACGACCTCGCGCCCGCGCTCGTTCTTGAGGTCGACGGCGATGGAGCGCTTGCCGCGGTTGGTGAAGTCGGTGCCGCCGGTCGCGCCGCCGCCCTTGCGGGCGGACGCGGCCCGGTCGACGCGGACGACGTCGGCCCCCAGGTCGGCCAGCAGCATCGCGGCGAACGGCCCGGGCCCGATGCCCGCCAGCTCCACGACCCTGACCCCGGCCAGCGGCCCTCGTCCCATCTCGCGCCCCTCTCGTCGGTTGGTGCTCCCCCATTGTGCACGACGGAGTAAGCGGTCACTGACGGCAGGGTCCCGGTCCGGTGGCGCGCCGGAGGCAGGACGGGGCGCGACCCGCCCTCCCTGTCGCGGGTGTCCGGTCAGCCGCCCTTCGCGGTCAGCTCGACCGGCCCGTCCGGACGGGTCGAGGCGTCACCGCGCGGGACGGCGACCAGAAGCCGTCCGGAGACGTCGGGGTGCCGCAGCGGGCCGTCCGCCTCCGGGGTGAGGCCGCGTCCGGCGGCGGCGAGGTAGTACCAGTGGCCGCTGCCCGCCCGCCACCAGAGCCCGGACACGGGGCGGCGGTCGTCGCAGCCGCCCGCGGCGGCCGACAGCGGGGAGTCGGCGGCGTGCCCGACCAGCGCCGCCTGGCCCGCGCT
>NZ_QURH01000212.1 GCF_003428695.1 Actinomadura logoneensis | reverse complement strand
CGGACTGCCGTCGCGCGCGGTCGGCGGGGCGCTGCCGTCGCGGGCGGTCGGCGGGGCGCTGCCGTCGCGGGTGGTCGGCGGGGCACTGCCGGTGCTGGAGGTCGGGCCGTCGATGCTGGACCGGCGGACGCTCGGCCGCGGCCGTCCGTACGCGGTCGTCCTGCCGCCGAGCGCGGACGTCGTGGACGAGTCCCGCCGCCGCGCCCTCAACGCACGCGCGGTCGAGCTGGCCACCGGACGCGGGGCCGTCGTCGTCGGCGGCGAGGAGGAGCTGGCGGCCGTCCTGCCCGAGCTCGGCTCGGCCGAGCCGCTGGTTCCGCTACCGCGTGCGTCCGCGGCGGCGGCGCTGGCGATGTCCGGGCCGGTCGTCGCGCACGATCCCGCGCTCGGCTACCTCGCCGCCCGCCATCCCGGATGCGGGAAGCTGCACCTGCTGTGGCGGCACCACCACGCGCGCGTCGTGGACGGCGTCCTGGAGGTCACCTCGCTCAGGCGGCGCCGTCCGACACTCTGCGCGGTCGTCCCCGCGGACTCGGACGGCGTGACCGTGGGCCGCTGCCCGGACCACGACGTCCCCACCCTGACCTGACGGCCGCGCGCTCCGCCCCTGAGGGACGACCTGGCGGTCAGCTCTCCAAAAACTCGGCGATCGCCTCGGCCAGCTCCCGGCGCGTGACGGCGCTCATGTGGTTGCCGGGGATCTCGGTGTAGCGGCCGTCGGGGAGGGCGGTGGCCAGGTCCTTCGCGGAGCCGTTGTCGTGGTCGTCCACCCCGGCCACGACCAGCGTCGGCAGTGTCATCCGGTCCAGGTCGGCGCGCGGGGTGTCGACGAAGGTGTCCAGGACGCGCAGCAGCGCCGTCCGGTCGCCGCCGACGGTCTTGAGGAACGCCTCGGCGCGCCACTCGGCGGTGCCGCGCTCGAACGTTCCGGGGTTGCTCAGCACGTTCCGGAAGTGGTCGCCGCGGCCCTCGGTCGCGGTGATCCCGGTGAGGCCCATGCCGCCGAGGATCGCCCGGACGGGCGTCGCGCCGCGCGCGAGCATCCGCGCGGTCGTGCGCGCGCCCAGCGAGTAGCCGCCGAGCACGTAGTCGGTGAGGTCCAGGTGCTCCAGCAGGTCGAACCCGTCGTCGGCGAGGACGTCCCTCGGGTAGTTCGCCGGGTCGTGCGGCTTGCCGCTGTCGCCGTGCCCGCGCAGGTCCGGCATGATCACCCGGTAGCCGAGGTCGGCCAGCGCCTCGGCGTGCCCGTACCGGATCCAGTTCACCGTCGCGGTGGAGAAATACCCGTGGATGAGGACCAGCGGGCGCCCCTCCCCCAGCTCCCGGAAGGCCAGCCGCACGCCGTCGCGCGCCGTGAAGTACTGAACGGGCACGTCGATCATCCCCCCAAAATACCCGCCGTCCGCGGGTCCGCGGGACGCCTCAGGGCGTGCGCTGCGCGTCCACCAGGGCGTCGCCGGCGCGGGTGCGGTAGTAGAGGACGGAGCGCCCCGAGCGGCGGCGGTCGGCCAGGCGGGCCTCCAGCAGGATCTTGAGGTGGCGGCCCACCGAGCCGAGCGGGAGCCCGGTGAGCGCGACGAGCTGGGTGGTGCTCTTCGGGTCGTCCAGGAAGGTCAGGACGGCGGCCCGCCCCTCGCCGAGCAGGCGGGCGAGGGCGCGCGGGACCCGCACGGGGTCGGGGCCGGCCAGCTCCCCGGCGCACGGGTAGACCTTGGCGTACCGGACGCCCTCCTCCCAGGTCACCCAGCCGTGGGCCGAGGTGACCGGGACGAGGAACAACTGCGCGCCGTGGGCGTGCCGCGGCGGGTACTCGGCCAGGTTGACCTGCAGCCGGCCGTCGCCGAGCCAGCGGATGCCGGGCCGCAGCCCCTCCAGCGCCGCGGCCCAGCCGTCCAGGCTGAGCTGGCGGGTGCGCGCGATGATGTCGGCCTCCAGAACGCGCCGGCGGCGCGGCCAGTACGGCTCGACGGCGTAGCGCCACACCTCGGCGAAGGTGGCGGCGGCGATCGCCGGCAGGTCGTCGCGGACGAGGATCTCGGGCAGCGGTCCGCCCGCCGACACCTCCAGGTCGGCGCGGGCCCGCGCGGGCGGGGTCGCGCGGACGACCGCCACCTCGTCCTCGAAGTCCGGCTCGAAGACGCCCAGCGGCGGCGGGGTGAGGAAGTCGGCGTTCCACCTGGTCCGCAGGGCTACCAGCCCCTCGCGGACCATGCGGTGCGCGACGGGGTCGGCGGCCATGTGCGCGCGGTAGGCGGGCAGGACGGCGTCCATCCAGGCTCGGCGTCCGGGGTGTTCGGCCCGCTCCAGTTCCAGGTCGCGCAGGCAGCCGATGGTCTCCGCCAGCGGCGACAGGACGAACCGCCCGGTCGCGAGCGTGTCCGCGTCGATCAGCCACAGGCTCATGGACGTTTCGCCTCCCCGCGAAACAGTAACCCGCCGGACGGCCCCGGCGAACAATCGGCACATGCGCACCTATAGGGACCTTTTCCGGTCGCCCGAGTACACGCCGCTGTTCCTCGCGTCCTCGGCGAACTCGGCGGCGATGGCGATGAGCGGCCTCGCGCTCGGCACCCTGGTGTTCGAGGCGACGCGCTCGCCGCTGCTGTCCTCGCTGGCGATGTTCGGCCCCGCGTTCGCCCAGCTCGTCGGGGCGACCCTGCTGCTGTCGGCGGCCGACCGGCTGCCGCCGCGCACCGCCCTCACCGGGGGGAGTCTGGCGTTCGCCCTGACCACGGCGCTGATCGCGCTTCCCGGGCTGCCGGTGTGGGCGCTGTTCGCGCTGCTGGCCGTCCAGGGCCTCGTCGGATCGGTCTCGGGCGGCGTCCGGTACGCGATGCTCAACCGGATCCTGCCGAAGGACGGCTACATCCTCGGCCGGTCCGTGCTGAACATGGCGAACGGGCTCACCCAGATCGTGGGGTTCGCGGCCGGCGGCGCCCTGGTCGCGCTGCTGTCGCCGCGCGGCGCGGTGCTCGTCGGTGCGGGCCTGTACCTGCTCTCGGCGCTGGCCGCGCGGTTCGGGCTGACGGCACGTCCGGCGAGCGCGGAGGGACGCCCGTCGGTCGCCGCGACGTGGCGGGGGAACGTCCGGCTCCTGACGTCCCCGGCCCGCCGGTACGTGTTCGTCGGGCTGTGGGTGCCGAACGGGCTGATCGTCGGCTGCGAGTCGCTGTTCGTGCCGTACTCGCCGTCCCACGCGGGCGTCCTGCTCGCCGTCGCGGCGGTCGGGATGCTCGCCGGGGACGTGTTCGCCGGACGGTTCCTCCGGCCGGAGTGGCGCGAACGGCTCGGCCCGTTCCTGCGGCTGCTGCTCGCCGCGCCCTACCTGGTGTTCGCGCTCGACCCGGCGCTGCCCGTCGCGGTCGCCGCGATCACCCTCGCGGCCGTCGGGTACTGCTCGACGCTGCTGCTCCAGGAGCGGCTGATGGCCCTCACGCCGGACGAGCTGCAGGGCCAGGCGCTCGGGCTGTTCTCGTCCGGGATGCTGGCGATGCAGGGCGTGGGCGCGACGCTCGCGGGCACGGTCGCCCAGTTCACCGGCCCGACGGCGGGGATGGCGGTGATGGCCGCCGCGTCCGTCGCGGTCACGCTCGCGATCGCGCCCGGCCTGCGTGCGCCGGTGCCCGCCGAAGCCGTCTAGACCGTCCCGGGATCTCCAAATCGCGGCCATGTTTCCGCAGGTCGGGCATTCCCCGCTGGGCGCGCGGAGATCACCGAGGAGTGAGCGAGCAGACCGAGTACGACGAGCGGCTGTGGAACCGGGGGGACGTGGTCCTGCGGTTCCCGGCCGACCGCTCCGTGGGCGAGATCCAGATCGTGGCCGTCGGGAACGAGGACGACGACATCCGGCTGCTGGACGCGCGCGGCGAGGTGACCGTCCCCGCCGGGCACATGGCGTCGCTGGAGATCCCGGACGGCACCCCCGCCGGCGACCTGGCGTTCCTGGACGACCTGCCCGAGGACGCGCTCGCCGGGTTCGCCGGGTCCGGCGTCACGGCCGAGGGGCTGGCACGGCTGGCCCGGCAGAAGGAGCTGTTCCAGGTCGTCCTGGAGGAGCCCGCCGGAGACGACATCGCGCTCTCGCGCCTCGCGGACCTCCCCGAACTGGAGATCCTGGGCGTCGAGGACGACACCAGCCCCGGCCTCTGGTTCGGCCGCCTCGCCGGGAGCGGCCTCATGAACCTGGAGGTCGCGCGGCGGCACACCGACCAGGAGGCGCTCGCCGGGATCGGCACGATCGAGGGCCTCTACTCGCTGCGCCTGCTCTCCGCCGACCTCGACGCCGACGGCCTCGACGCGCTCGGCTCCCTGGACGGCCTGGAGTCCCTGACCCTCTGGACGGACACGCCGCTCGAACCGTCCCACCTGCTCTTCGCCACCCGGCTGCCGGACCTGGAGGTGCTGGAGGTCAAGGCGGCCGACGGCGGCGACCTGCTCTCCGCCGAGTCCCTGCTCGACCTGATCCGCACCCTCCCGGACGTCGAGATCAACGGCCTCTGGTACCCGGCCGAGAAGCTGTCGTCCCTCACTCCCGGCGACATCGCTCACGTCGGCGACCAGAACGTCGTCGCCATCGAGAACGCCGACGACTTCGACCGCCTGGTGGCCCGAGCCGGGGACAAGCCCGTCCTGGCCTACTTCACCGCCAAGTGGTGCGGCCCCTGCAAGCAGTTCGGCCCCATCGTCGAACGCTTCGCCGCCGACAACGCCGAGCGCGTCACCACCACCCGCATCGACATCGACGCCGCGCCGGAACTGGCCGACCGCTACGAGATCCAGGGCGTCCCGACCGTCCTGGTCATCCGCTCAGGCGAGGTCATAGCGAGCCACGGAGGCTCCCTCCCCCGCCGAGACCTGAACCACTTCCTCCACCACGCCCTAGACCACTGACGGTCCGGAATTCGTCAGCCTCACTCGGTCACACGCCATCGTCCAGCAGAACCCAGTCCATCATGGAATAGGCCGCACGGTAAGCGGAGCGAAGACGATCGGGATTATCTCCCAGCGCCTGAAGAATCATGAAGGCAGTGCCGGAGATACCGGAGGTCGGACCTTTGAAGACCTCTGCGTAGAGCAGCCCCAACCCCGGCGCGAGCGCCTCTTTGATTTCCTGAACGAGATCACGTCCTGCAGGGATTCCCCACCCTTGACTATCACACGAGACGATTCGATCCAGAAGATCAAGGAAGGTCAAGCGGGAGTCGACGGCCAGCTTTTGCGTCAGCGCGGCCATGCATATTCTAGCCACGGGCAGTGCGGGCACATGCAAAACCTCCCCGTCGAATACATGCCCCTCGAAGGCGTTCACGCGCGGGGATCCGTTCCCCGCTTCGGCCAGGTAGAGGAGGTCGTCCCCCAGGTGGGCGGCCGGCTCGCCGCACGGACATGTGACATCCTCCGTCAGCTGACGCTCGATCTCGTCCCGCAGGAACTCCTTCGCCTTCCACTGTTCTCTGGCGTCGTCCAGCGACATTTCGGCACGATCAAAAGAAGGTTCACGCAATGCAGGGTGAGCCACTCGATAGGCCTCGTCCAGTAGCTCAGGATCTTCACCCAGGCTTTCGAGGATCATGAGAGACGCAGCCGAAGCGCCAGGAGCACGGCAATTGAACACCTCCGCATAGAACAGCCAGGTGCCCCGCCGCACAACTTCTCTGCACTCCTGGACGATGTCTCGTCCACCGGCAGCCGCCTTCACCTTCCACTCGGAGGCCGAGACGATTTGGAGAAGTATGCGGCTGATGATCTCCCTTGATACCGGGGAAATATCTTGCGTCAACGCGGCCAGGCAGATCTCCGCCACCGGAAGTGCCGGTTCGCGCAGCACCTCCCCCTCGAAGACATGCCCTTCGAGGACGTCCGTGATCCGAGTCGCGTTCTCAGCACCGGCAAGACGAAGGAGGTCGTGAGCCAGGTGAGTGACCGGATGACCGCACGAGCACACGACGTCCGCCGTCAATTGGCGGTGGACGACGTTGTACAGAAATTCCATGCCCAGAACACCTCATCAAAGCGCAGGCCGCACCCGCCACCGCCTCGCAGGCCGGAGCGAGCCCCGGCAGCCAGCCGGATTCTCGGATGAGAGACGTTCTGGTTGACGGCTCGGTTGCCCCAGCACATGAGCCGATCGCCAAGGAGGATCAAGAAAAGCGTCGCGGCCCGAGGGCCGCGCCGTCGGGCAGGCGCCGACCGCTGGACAAAGGCAGTGGACTCCTGTGACGGCGGCGGCCTCCTTCACCGTCCAGCGCGGACGAGCAGCCCCTTCCAGGCGGCGGCGCTCAGGAGCAGCTTGGGCCCATCCAGGTCCTTGGAATCCCGCACCGCCACCACAGGACCCACAGCCCCAACCTCCCCGCACGCGGTGATCTGGTCCACGGCCAGGTCCGGGCGGCGGTGGGACGCCAGGCAGCCGCCGCTGGACGTGCGGTAGTACCAGCTCCGCGCCCCGCAGCACCAGGACGCTCTCGCCGAGGTGCGGGGACGTCGCCGAGCGGATGTGCAGCGCCATCCTCACCTACTGGGCCTCCCCGCCCCTCACCTGGCACCACGCCCGATAGGTGACTTCGCGGTGTCCGGGCTACCGACTCGCCCGCTCGTCTCGTCTGGAGGGAACTGATGAAGGACCGATAGCGGAGAAGATCGCCAGCTGTCCTGACAACGAGACGCTGCTGATGTGGCTGCGGCGGGCGGCGGTCGCGACCAGCGTGGACGAGGTCTTCGGGGACTGAGGCCGCGCGGAACGGAACGCTCGTCCCGAGGCTCGGGCGGGCGTTTCGTCGTTGTTCGGTGGGCGCGATGAGTTTTCGGGGGCCGGACGGTCTTACCGCGCGACAGGAAGGGGTCGGGCATGGGCAAGGTCGTCGCGATGGAGCAACTGACGCTGGACGGGGTGATGCAGGCGCCCGGGCATCCCGAAGAGGATCCCCGAGGCGGGTTCCGGCACGGCGGGTGGGCCGCCGAGCGGCAGGATCCCGCGATGCAGCAGGCCATGGGCGCCCGCATGTCGGACGCGTGGGCGCTGCTCGCCGGGCGGGTGACCTACGCGCGGTTCTTCGACTACTGGCCCAAGCAGCCGCCGAACCCGATCACGGACGCGTTCAACCGCGTCCAGAAGTACGTGGTGTCGACGACGATGACCGAGCCGCTGCCGTGGAAGAGGTCGACGCTGCTCGCCCGGACCGGGGCCGTCGCTGAGCTGAAGCTCCAGAAAGAAGAGAACCTGGTGGTCTTCGGCAGCGGGGCGCTCGTCCGGTCGCTGCTGCGGGACGGGCTGGTGGACGAGATGGTCCTGATGGTCCACCCGATCCTGCTCGGTTCGGGGTTCCGGCTGTTCGCCGAGGAGGGCGACGAGCTGACCGCGTTCGACCTGGTCGACTCGGTCACGACCGGGACCGGGGTCTTCGTCGGGACGTACGCGCTCGCGAAAAGCTGAAGGCCCGTCCGGACGGGACGGGCCTTCAGGTCAGTCGGCGAGGTTCGCGGCGGTCACCGAGACCGCGATCTCCTCGGACGGCGTGACGCCCATGGCGACGGCCAGCTTGCGGTAGCGGGCCGCCTCCTCGCGGCGGTTGCGCCGCTCCAGGGTGCGGGCCAGCGCCTCGTGCGCCCACCCGTTGCACGGGTCGATCTCGATCAGCCGCCGGAACGCGTCCTCGGCCCGGCCGAGCTGGGCGCTGTGGAAGTACGCGCGGGCGAGCAGCTCGGCGACGGCGCCGTTGCCGGGCTCGGCCTCGGCGACCGGGGCCAGCAGGCGCGCGGCGGAGATGTAGTCCCTCGCCTCGAAGAACATCTGGGCGCGCTGGAACTCTTCGTAGGTGTTCATCTGCTCCCTCCCGGCCGCGCTGTTGTTGAAGCTTCAACCAAGAGGGTCCGGCTTTCATTCCACGGTGAGTTGCGGTCCGTCCTGGCCAGGCCGGTCGAACCGCCCCAGGTAAAGATACGTGCCACGGCAGGACATGTCGGACACGGCCACTCCCCGACGCGAGGCACGTCACCGTCTCGCCCGGTCGAGCAGGACGGCCGGGACGGTGAGCAGCGCCAGGGCCGCGCCGATCCAGGGCAGGGACGTGAGGCCGGCGCCCGCGTTCAGGGCGGCGCCCGCCGGAAGCGGGACGAGGCTGATGCCGAGCTGGAACATGGAGACGGTGGTGGCCCCGGCCAGCGTGGGCGCCTCCGACGCGAGGGCGAACACCCGGGCGTACAGCGCCGGGTTCAGGACGAAACCGGCGACTCCGAGCAGCGGCACCAGCGGGACGACGACGAGGGCGTGCGCGGCGAACGACGCGAGCAGCGCGGACGCCAGCGCGATCCCGGCGGCCCCGGCCAGGAGCGCGTCGCGGGGACGTCGGTCGGAGATCCGCCCGCCCACCGACAGGCCGAGGACCGCGCCCGCTCCGAACAGCGTCAGGACGGCCGGGACCCACACGTCCGGAACGTCGGTGACGTCCTTCAGCAGGGCCGCCAGGTAGTTGTACGAGATCATGTACGCGGCGGTGCTCAGCAGGGTGGCGGCGAACACGGCCCACAGCCGCGGCCTCCGCAGCGCGGCCAGCTCGCGGCGGACACCGGGCTCGCCGCCGGTGCGGGTGGCGGGCACCGCAACGGCGGTCAGGACGGCGCCCGCGCAGGTGAGCGCCGCGACGGCCCAGAAGCCGCCGCGCCAGCCGGTGAAGTGGCTCAGCAGCGCCCCGGCCGGCCCGCCGAGCACCATCGCGAAGCCGAGGCCGCTGACGACCAGGCCCGACGCGCGTCCCGCCCGGCCGGGCGGGACGAGGCCGACCGCGGTGACCGCCGCGACCGCGAAGAACCCCGCGTAGGCGAGCCCGCAGACGAACCGGCTCACCAGCAGCAGCGGGTAGCGGTCGGCGAGCAGGCCGGCGGCCAGGGCCGCGGCGAACAACGACTGCGTGGCCACGAGCGTCGTCCGGCGGGGCCAGCGCAGCGTGAGGACGGCCAGGGGCGGCCCGCCGACGACCACGGCGACCGCGAACGTGGAGATCATCCACCCCGCGGACGGCAGTGAGATCCCGAGGTCGCCCGCGATGTCGGGCAGCACCCCCGCGACGAGGAACTCGGCGCTGCCCATCGAGAACAGGCTGAAGGCGAGCAGGTAGACGGGCAGGGGAAGGGGGCGGCACTGGTCGGGGGTCCGTGCCGGGAGGCGGCGCGCGTCGTCACCGGGCGGCCGGACGGACTTCTGCTCAGGACTGGGGGAGGGCATGCGCGGACTCCTGGATCCGAGTGGACGACTTCGGAGTCAGGGTGTTCGCGCGCCTCGCAAAACAGCAATCAACGTTGCCAAATCCGGAACGACCGCGCCATTCGCCACGAACGGTCGGTCCGGAACCTGCCCCTGTATAGCGGAGTCTCCGGATTCGCCCACGTAAGCGCCGATTTTTCAGTTAGATGTGCCCACCATCGTTCACCCCGCCTTCACCGCAGAAGGAGCTCGATGCTCAGGAAGCTGCTCGTCACGGCCGCGACCGGCCTGGTGGCCACCGCCGTGGTCACCGCACCCGCCGACGCGGCGGTGGCGTCCGCGCGCACCCCCGCCCCCGCGGTCTCCGCCGCGCGCTGCCACTCCCACAAGGTCGGCAAGCACTGGGAGTGCGTCACGCCGGGCTCGTACTGCCCCAAGGCCGCGCACCTGCACTACGGGTACGCGTACAAGACGGGCAAGCGGTACCGGTGCGTCCGGTACCCGAACGGACAGTGGCGCTGGAAGCGCGGCTGACCTTTCGGACGGTCGTGCGGACCGCCTCGGCATGTCCGGGGCGGTTCTTTTATGCCCGTTCGTTCTGGGACGCGGGCGGCGGCCGGTGGCAGGGGGACGGTGGAGGGCGATCGCGTCCGGCCGCCGGGCAGCAGGGTCCGGCGGGACGGCGCCCGGCATCCCGCCCCCGGGAGGAGCGTTGCGTACCCACCACTTCGCCGCCGTCGCCGCCGTCGCGGCGCTCGCGGGCGGCGTCTTCGGCTACCTCGTCCATCCGTCCGAAGGGTCGGCGGCGCCCGCCGTCCCCGCCGCCGCCCCGCGACATACGTCCGGGACGCTGCACGTCGCCCTGAACATGCCCGCCTCCGACCGGGAGCGGGCGGCGGCGCTCGGCTTCGACCTGTTCGACGTCGACCCGGACGAGGTCGGCGCGCTGCCGAAGGACGGCCGCGCGCTGGTCTGGGTCGGGAACACCACGTGCGGCGGCTTCGAGATGTCCGCCGACGCCTTCGGCTCCACGGTCCGGCGCCTGGCCCGCGACCCGCGCGTGTACGGCTGGTACCTGTCGGACGAGCCGAACCCCGCCGAGTGCCCCGGCATCGTCGGGCGGATCCGCGAGCGCGCCGACCTGATCCACCGCTACGCGCCGGGCCAGAAGGCGTTCGCGTCCCTGACCGACTGGACGATGACGCCGCTCAAGCCGTCCGCGACGCACCTGGACCTCATCGGCCTCGACCCCTATCCGTGCAGGTCGGACGCGTCGGGTTGCGACCCGAAGGCGATCGCGACCATGGTCGCGCAGGCCGACCGCGCCGGGTTCGCGCGGGCGATGATGGTGCCGGTGATCCAGACGTTCGGGCAGGCGTGCAGCGCGGGCGAGAAGAACTGGAAGCTGCCGACGGCGCCGCAGCTCACGAACCTCCTCCGGCAGTGGGACGCGCTGCTGCCGCATCCCGCGTTCGACATCAGCTACTCGTGGGGCCACCAGTCCGACTGGGCGTGCCCGACGCTCGCCGACTCCCCCGGCCTCCAGCAGGTGATGAAGCTGCACAACACCCGGCCGGCGCGGCGGACCCCCGCCCCCACGGGAACGCCCGACCCGACGGCGACGCCTCCCGAGCCGACGGCGACCGCTCCGCCGCCGACCCCCTCGCCGAGCTGCGTGGCCACGCCCGACGGGCATGATGGGACCTGATCGCAGCCGAGGGAGACACCATGATCGACAAGTCGGACGTCCGCGCCGCGGCCGAGCGGATCGCCGGGCACGTCCGGCGGACGCCCGTGCTGGAGAGCGACGCGTTCGGCGTGTCCCTGTGGCTGAAGCTGGAGCAGACGCAGCACGGCGGGTCGTTCAAGGCGCGCGGCGCGTTCAACCGGCTCCTCGCCGCCGCCGAACGGGGCGCGCTCCCGCCGTCCGGGGCGGTCACGGCGTCCGGGGGCAACGCCGGGCTCGGCGTCGCGTACGCCGCCGGGACGCTGGGGGTGCCCGCGCGGGTGTTCCTGCCGCGCACCGCGCCCGCCGTGAAGGTCGCGAAGCTGCGCGCGCTCGGCGCGGACGTCCGGGCCGTCGGGGACAAGTACGCCGACGCGCAGGACGCCGCGCTCAAGGACGCCGCCGACACCGGCGCGCTGTTCTGCCACGCCTACGACCAGCCGGAGGTCTGCGCGGGCCAGGGCACGATCGGGCTGGAGCTGCTGGAGCAGACGGGCGGGGCGTTCGACACGGCGCTCGTGGTCGTCGGCGGCGGCGGCCTGATGGCCGGGATCGCGACCGCGCTGGACGGCGCGGCGAAGGTCGTGGCCGTCGAGCCGGAGCGGTGCCCGACCCTGCACGCGGCCCTTGACCAGGGCGAACGCGCGACCGTCGCGGTCTCGGGCGTCGCGGCCGACTCGCTCGGCGCGTCCCGGATCGGGGAGATCGCGTTCGACGTGGCGCGCCGGACGGGCGTCGGGTCCGTCCTCGTCCCGGACGAGGCGATCGTCGCCGCGCGGCGGGCGCTGTGGGAGCGGCACCGGCTGGTCGCCGAGCACGGCACCGCCGCCGCGCTCGCGGCCCTGCTCACCGGGGCCTACGCGCCCGCGCCGGGCGAGCGGGTCGCGGTCGTGGTGTGCGGCGCGAACACCGATCCGTCCGACCTGGTGCGCGCGTAGCCCGTTCGGTGCCACCATGTCCGCCATGAGTGAACTGACTTTGACTCCTGAGCGTACGGCACTGATCGCGATCGACCTGATGGAGCGGATCGTCGCGCAGCCGACCGCCCCGCACTCCGGCGCCGACGTCCTCGCGCGCTCCGTTCGCCTCGCGGACGCCCTGCGCGAGGCGGGCGGGACGGTGGTGTGGGTGCGCGTCGAGCGTCCGAACGTGGACGAGCAGCCGCCGGGAAGCGGCCTCTGCCCCGAGATCGAGGTGGCCGCGTCGGACATCGTGACCGTCAAGCGGACGTGGGGCGCGTTCCGGGGCACCGGCCTGGAGGACGCGCTGCGCGAGCGCGGAGTGGACACGGTCCTCCTCACCGGCCTGGTGACGAACTTCGGCGTCGAGTCCACCGGACGCGACGCCGAGGAGGCCGGGTTCCGGACGGTCTTCGTCGAGGACGCCATGAGCGGGCTGGACGCGCACGCGCACGAGTTCGCCGTCGACTACGTGTTCCGGCGGCTCGGACCGGTCGCCTCCACGAAGGAGGCCCTCGCCGCCGTCACTTGCTCAATTGCGCGATAGCTTTAGAGTGTTCGCGTAATCGTCCTGGAAGGGGTGGGTCGCCATGGTGGGAGAGCTGTCGCCGACGCACTGGCTGGTCGTGATCATCGTGGCGCTGCTGCTGTTCGGCTCGGCGCGGCTGCCGAAGATGGCGCGCTCGCTCGGCCGGTCGGCGCGGATCCTCAAGGCCGAGATGAACGGCCTGACCGGGGAGGACGACGCGTCCGGCGACGACGGGCCGACCTCCGCGCCCCGCCCCGTGCAGGCCGCCCCCGTGCAGGCCGCCCCCGCCCCGGCTCCCGCCGCCGGCCCCGCGGGCGTTCCCGCGTCGGTGGCGCAGGACGAGGCCGCCCGTCCGGTCGTCCGGGACGGCGAGCCGCGCCGCTGACCTCCCGCTCCCACCGGGAGCCGATCGGCCCCGCCCTCGGTCGTCGGCGCCGCCCCCGCG
>NZ_QURH01000231.1 GCF_003428695.1 Actinomadura logoneensis | reverse complement strand
CGCGGCCGCGGCCGACGGCGACTCGGCGCGGCCGAAGCGCGCGTCGGTGCGGTCGGCCGAGACCGAGTCGGCGGGCTCGGCGGGCTCGTTCCACGCGGGCTTGCCGGACGCGGCGGACCTGGCCGCCGCGGACGGCACGGACGTCGCCTCGGCCGCGGACGGCTTGTCCTCGACCTTCGGCAGGTCGTGCTTGGTCTCGTCGGCGGGCGTGATCTCCACCGTCGCCTCGTCACGGCCGGGCTTGGACGCCGCGGGCACGGCCTTCCCCCGGTCCGACGACCTGCCGGACGTGCCCTTGCTCACCAAGGGCTTGTCCGTACCGGGCTCGCTGCTCACGTGACCTCCTGGCCTGGCGGCGCGGACGCGGCGGCGGGCGGGAGGGTCACTCGCCCTCGCCTCCCTCGGCCGTGTCGTCCTCGCCGGTGTCCTCCATGGACTCTACGTTCCTCGCGATGGCCACGACGCCGTCGCCGTTCGCGAGGTTCATCAGCCGGACCCCCATGGTCTGCCGACCGGACTGCTTGATCTCCGCCGCGGTCGTCCGGATGACACCGCCGGAGGCGGTCATCGCGAAGACCTCGTCGTCCGGGCCGACCATCAGCGCCCCGACCAACCGGCCGCGAGATTCCACGATCTTAGCGGTGAGCACTCCCTTACCCCCACGTCCCTGGCGGGGATATTGGTCAATCGGGGTGCGCTTCGCATAGCCACCTTCGGTCGCCACAAGGACATCCTGGGACGGATCGGACGCAACCAGCATGTTCAGCAACTGCTGGTCGCCCTCGAACCGCATCCCGATCACGCCGGAGGTCGCCCGGCCCATCGGCCGCAGCGAGTCGTCGTCGGCCGAGAACCGGATCGACTGCGCGTTGGTGGACACCATCAGCAGGTCGTCGTCCGGGGACACCAGCCGGGCGGCGATCACCTCGTCGTCCTCGGCGAGGTTGATGGCGATGATGCCGCCGGTGCGGGGCGAGTCGAAGTCGCGCAGCGCGGTCTTCTTCACCTTGCCCTTGCTGGTGGCGAGCACCAGGTACGGCGCGACGTCGTAGTCGCGCAGGTCCATGACCTGGGCGATGTGCTCGTCGGGCTGGAACGCGAGCAGGTTCGCGACGTGCTGGCCGCGCGAGTCGCGGCCGGCGTCCGGCAGCTCGTACGCCTTCGCCCGGTAGACGCGGCCCTTGTTGGTGAAGAACAGGATCCAGTGGTGCGTCGTGGTGACGAAGAACTGGTCGACGATGTCGTCCTGCTTGAGCTGCGCGCCGCGCACGCCCTTGCCCCCGCGCCGCTGCGCCCGGTAGTGGTCGGTGCGGGTGCGCTTGGCGTAGCCGCCGCGGGTGATCGTGACGACCACGTCCTCCTCGGCGATGAGGTCCTCGTAGGACACGTCGCCGTCGAAGGGGATGATCTCGGTGCGTCGCTCGTCGCCGTACTTCTCCACGATCGGCGCGAGCTCCTCGCCGACGATCGTGCGCTGCCGCTCGGGCGAGGCCAGGATCTCGTTGTAGTCGGCGATCTCGGCCATCAGCTTGTCGTACTCGTCGATGATGGCCTGGCGCTCCAGGGCGGCCAGCTTGCGCAGCTGCATGTCCAGGATGGCCTGGGCCTGGATCTCGTCGATCTCCAGCAGCTGCATCAGTCCCCGCTGCGCCGCCTGGGCGGACGGCGACCGGCGGATCAGCGCGATGACCTCTTCGATGCGGTCGAGCGCCTTCAGCAGCGCGCGCAGGATGTGGGCGCGCTCCTCGGCCTTGCGCAGCAGGTACCGGGTGCGCCGGACGATCACGTCGATCTGGTGCTCGACCCAGTACCGGATGAACTGGTCGAGGCGCAGCGTGCGCGGCACGCCGTCCACCAGCGCGAGCATGTTCGCGCCGAACGTCTCCTGCAGCTGCGTGTGCTTGTACAGGTTGTTCAGGACGACCTTGGCGACCGCGTCCCGCTTGAGGACGATCACCAGGCGCTGGCCGGTGCGGCCGGAGGTCTCGTCGCGGACGTCGGCGATGCCCTCGAGCTTGCCGTCCTTCACCAGCTCGGCGATCTTGAGGGCGAGGTTGTCCGGGTTGACCTGGTACGGCAGCTCGGTGACCACCAGGCAGGTGCGGTTCTGGATCTCCTCGACCTCGACCACCGCGCGCATGGTGATCGAGCCGCGGCCGGTGCGGTACGCCTCCTCGATGCCCTTGCGGCCGACGATCAGGCCGGCGGTCGGGAAGTCGGGGCCCTTGACCCGCTCGATCAGCGCCTCGAGCAGCTCGTCGTCCGCGGCGCCGTAGTTCTCCAGGTACCACTGGACGCCCTCGGCGACCTCGCGCAGGTTGTGCGGCGGGATGTTGGTCGCCATCCCGACCGCGATGCCCGCCGAACCGTTGACCAGCAGGTTCGGGTAGCGGGACGGCATGACGGTCGGCTCGGCCGAACGACCGTCGTAGTTCGGCGTGAAGTCGACGGTCTCCTTGTCGATGTCGCGCAGGAGCTCCATCGCCAGGGGGGCCATGCGGCACTCGGTGTACCGCATGGCCGCGGCCGGGTCGTTGCCGCGCGAACCGAAGTTGCCGTTGCCGTCGACCAGCGGGTACCGCATCGCCCAGGGCTGGGCCAGGCGGACGAGCGCGTCGTAGATGGCCGAGTCGCCGTGCGGGTGGTAGTTGCCCATGACGTCGCCGACGACGCGCGCGCACTTGAAGTAGCCGCGGTCGGGGCGGTAGCCGCCGTCGTACATCGCGTACAGGACGCGGCGGTGCACGGGCTTCAGGCCGTCGCGGACCTCGGGCAGCGCACGCGCCACGATGACCGACATCGCGTAGTCGAGGTAGCTGGTCTGCATCCGCTGCTGGATGTCGACCGGCTCGATCCGCCCGCCGCCGCTCCCGCCGGTGCCCCCGCCATCGGTGGTCGTTTCAGTCACTTGCGTCAAACCTCTGCTCTAGTGGTTCTGCCGGGCGGACTCAGATGTCCAGGAAGCGGACGTCCTTGGCGTTGCGCTGGATGAACTCGCGGCGCGGTTCGACCTCCTCGCCCATCAGGACGCTGAACAGCTCGTCGGCCTGCGCGGCGTCGTCCAGCTGGATCTGCATCAGGACGCGGCGGTCCGGGTCCATCGTGGTGTCCCAGAGCTCGTCGGCGTTCATCTCGCCGAGGCCCTTGAACCGCTGGACCTGGTCGCGCGGGCGCGGGTCGCGCTTGCCGGCCGCGATGCCCTGCTCGATGATCTGGTCGCGTTCGGGATCGGAGTAGGCGTAGTCGGCGTCGCTGCCGCGGGCGTCCCACTTGATCTTGTACAGCGGTGGCTTGGCGAGGTAGACGTGGCCGGCCTCGATCAGCGGCCGCATGAACCGGAACAGCAGGGTCAGCAGCAGCGTGTTGATGTGGTGGCCGTCCACGTCGGCGTCCGACATCAGGATGATCTTGTGGTAGCGGAGCTTGGTGATGTCGAACTCGTCGTGCACGCCGGTGCCGAGGGCGGTGATGATCGCCTGCACCTCGTTGTTCTTGAGGATCTTGTCGATCCGCGCCTTCTCGACGTTCAGGATCTTGCCGCGGATCGGCAGGATGGCCTGGTACATCGGGTTGCGGCCGCCCTTGGCCGAGCCGCCGGCGCTGTCGCCCTCGACGATGTAGACCTCGGACATCGCCGGGTCGGTGGACTGGCAGTCCGACAGCTTGCCGGGCAGCGAGGTCGACTCCAGCAGGCTCTTGCGCCGGGTCAGGTCGCGCGCCTGGCGGGCCGCGACGCGGGCGCGCGCCGCCTGCGTGGCCTTGTTGATGATCTCCTTGGCCTCGCCCGGGTTCTCCTCGAACCAGTCGCGCAGGTGCTCGTTGCACGCCTTCTGGACGAACGACTTGGCCTCGGTGTTGCCCAGCTTGGTCTTGGTCTGGCCCTCGAACTGCGGGTCGGCGAGCTTGATCGAGATGATCGCGGTGAGGCCCTCGCGGACGTCCTCGCCGGTGAGGTTGTCGTCCTTGTCGCGGAGCAGGCCCTTGTCGCGCGCGTACCGGTTGACGATCGTGGTCAGCGCGGCGCGGAAGCCCTCCTCGTGGGTGCCGCCCTCGGCCGTGTTGATCGTGTTCGCGAAGGTGTGCACGGACTCGGCGTACGACGCGTTCCACTGCATCGCGATCTCCACCGACATGCCCTCGGTGTCGTCGCTGAAGTAGATGACGGAGTCGTGGACCTGTTCCTTCTTCGCGTTGATGTAGCGGACGAAGTCCTCGATGCCGCCCTCGTAGTGGAAGGTGACCTCGCGCGGCTCGCCCTCCTCGGCGGAGTGCTCGGGCCGCTCGTCCCGCAGGCTGATCGACAGGCCGCGGTTCAGGAACGCCATCTCCTGCATGCGGCGCGACAGCGTCTCGAACGACCACTCGGTGGTCTCGAAGACGTCCGGGTCGGGCCAGAAGGTGATGGTGGTGCCGGTCTCGTCGGTCGGGTCGCCCTTCTCCAGCGGCCCGAGCGCGCCCTTCCAGTTGTAGGACTGGCGCCAGTAGTGGCCGTCGGTGCGGATCTCGGCGTCCAGGCGGGTGGACAGCGCGTTCACCACCGCGGAGCCGACGCCGTGCAGGCCGCCGGAGACCGCGTAGGACTTGCCGTCGAACTTGCCGCCCGCGTGCAGCGTGGTCAGCACGAGCTCGACCGCCGGTTTGTTCTCCACCGGGTGCAGCCCGACCGGGATGCCGCGGCCGTTGTCGGTGACACGGACGCCGTTATCGGCCAGCAGCCTGACCTCGATCGTGTCGGCGTATCCGGCCAGCGCCTCGTCGACGGAGTTGTCGACGATCTCGTAGACCAGGTGGTGCAGGCCGCGTTCCCCGGTCGATCCGATGTACATGCCAGGGCGCTTGCGCACCGCCTCAAGGCCCTCAAGGACAGTGATCGAACTAGCGTCGTACGCCAAAGGAGATCCTCCTGCCGGGGACGCTCGCCGTCCCGCGATTGACGCGGTGTGCCCCGTAACACACGTAAGGGACGCCCACTACTCCTTGTCGGTGTCGGACGGAGCCTGGGCGACCCACGGCGGCGCAACATCCTGAACCTCTCCCATCTTACCCGCTCCGATCTCAGAAAGAGGCACTGACGGCCCCTGTGCGCGCGTGTGCCGCTCGAACGGCCCTGGAGATGCATCCCCCCATGGATCCAGGGGTGTTCTCCGCCCTACGGGACGCTCGCGCCGCGCCGCACCGGTTGACTCCGAACGCATGTTCCCATGTGCCACCGACACTCCCTTCCGACCGTCTGACCTGCGCTCCCGCGCCCCTCGGGGGCCGGGAACCCGCGAACACCAGCCTGCCGTCCCGGGCCCCGCCGACCACAGCCGCGCTCCAAACTGTGGATAACTCCGCGCCGGGTCCCCGCCGTGCTGGTCGCACGCTGTGACGGCAGCCCGCCGAAACCCGTTTCGATGACCGCTGTGGGACGCGACGAGATGAGAGGCCCACGGCCTCGCTGACCGGGGGGAAGGTGATGGTTCAGCTGCAGCGGACGTCGGGGGTCAGCGGACGCGCCAGGCCCCGGTGCGCCGCGGCCCCGAGGACGGGCCGACGACCTTGACGCGCTTGACCGTCCCGTGGCCGAGCTGCTCGTTCAGGCGGCGGACGAGCGTGGACGACAGGAGCCGGAGCTGGGTCGCCCAGGTGGTGGAGTCGGCGACGACGGTGAGCTCCCCGTCGTCGAACTTCTCGGGACGCGTGTGCTCGGCGAGCTCCGGGCCGACGAGGCCCGCCCAGTTGCCGAAGACGCCGCCGACCGCCGCGCGCTGCTCCCAGCCGCGGGTGGCGAGCAGGTCGCGGATCGCGTTGCCGAAGGGCTTGGGATCGCCGCCGCGTCCCGGCTCGCGGACCCGCCCCGTCCCTGCCGGGGCCTTGCGTCGGCGTCCCTGGCCGGGGAGGGTGCCGCGCTTCATCGCGTCCGCGCGCGCCTGCGCCAACGCCTCACGCGCCAGCTCGATCCCCGACTTGGCTGGGGCGTCAGAAGCCGTGGGCCCACCGGCCGCCGAAGGGGAGCCGGACGCCGAGGAAGCCGCGGAGACTCCGGAATCCACCGATCCGGAGAAGTTATCCACACCCCGTGGATCGTCGTTCACCGCTTCTCCCCCTTCCAGAACCCGGCGTGTCGCACGGAGATCACCCGCGCGTCACTTCCCCATCATCCGCCGCCTCCCCGGCCACGGCACCCGCATCCGTCCCATCGGCCGAACGAGCCCCGGGCACATCCGAGGAAACAGCAGAGTCGGCGCCGACGGTCGGGCGGGGGGAGACGGCGCCGTCGGCGACGTCGAAGGTCGTCCCGGTGAGCTCGGCGGGGACGTCCGCAGGGACGGCGGCCGTGATGAGGACCTGCTCGGCGGGCGCGACCATCTCGGCCAGGCGGCTGCGGCGGCCCGCGTCGAGTTCGGCGAAGACGTCGTCCAGGATCAGGACCGGGTCGTCGCCGTCCGCGCGAAGGAGCTCGAAGGCGGCGAGGCGGAGCGCGAGGGCGAACGACCACGACTCGCCGTGGGACGCGTAGCCGCGCGCGGGGAGCTCCCCCAGGCGCAGGACGAGCTCGTCGCGGTGCGGGCCCACCAGGCTGACGCCGCGTTCCAGCTCCTGCTTGCGCGCCTCGGCAACGCCGCCCAGCAGTTGCTCGGCGAGTTGTCCACGGTCTGTGGACAACTCGACGCGCTCGCCGAGGGAACTGCGGTACGTCAGGTCGGCCGCGCCGCTGTGCGGGGCGAGTTCGGCGTACGCGCGCGCCACCAGGGGGCGCAGCGCCGCGACGAGGTCGAGGCGGGCGGCGAGGAGTTCCGAGCCGGTCCGCGCGAGGTGCGTGTCCCAGACGTCCAGCGTGGCCAGGACCTCGGGGCCGGGGGAGCGCCGGTGCGCGGCGGCCGACTTCAGCAGGGCGTTGCGCTGCTTGAGGACGCGCTCGTAGTCGGAGCGGACGCCCGCGAAGCGGGGGGCGCGCGCCGTCAGCAGCTCGTCCATGTAGCGGCGCCGCTCGCCGGGGTCGCCCTTCACCAGCGAGAGGTCTTCGGGTGCGAACAGGACCGTCCGCAGCATCCCCAGGATCTCGCGCGGCCTGGGGACGGGGGAGCGGTTCAGCCGGGCGCGGTTGGCCTTCCCCGGGTTGATCTCCAGCTCGATCAGGGCCTTGCGGTCGTCCTTCACCACTCCCGCCCGCACGATGGCGCGGGGCGTCCCCTGGCGGACGAGCGGCGCGTCCGTGGCCGCGCGGTGGCTGCCGTGCGTCGCGACGTACCCGATCGCCTCGACCAGGTTCGTCTTGCCCTGCCCGTTCGGCCCCACGAAGGCCGTGACGCCCCTCGTCAGCGGCACCTCGGCCGTCGCGTACGAGCGGAAGTCCTGGAGCGAGAGATGGGCGACATGCACGAGACACGAGGGTAGGCCCTCCCACCAGGAGCCCTGCACGCCTCAGCTCAACTCGTGTGTCCCACCGCTTCTCCCCCTTCGCCCCGCCGTCTGTGGACAACTCCGCGAACGGCCGAGCCCCGGCGTCCCCTGATGGGGATGCCGGGGCTCGGCGGCCGGGAGTGGCGGTCAGACCTTGGGCGGCGTGACGTCCGCGCCGGGGGAGTCGGCGCCCTTGGCGGACTCGACGGCGTGCCCGCCGAACTGGTTGCGCAGGGCGGCGACGATCTTCATGGCGGGGGAGTCGTCCTGCCGCGAGGAGAAACGCGCGAACAGGGACGCGGTGATCGCCGGCAGCGGGACGGCGTGGTCGACGGCGGCCTGCACGGTCCAGCGGCCCTCGCCGGAGTCGTTGGCGTAGCCGCGGATCTCGGCGAGCTCCGGGTCCTCGGCCAGCGCGCGGTTCATCAGGTCCAGCAGCCAGGACCGGATGACCGTGCCCTCCTGCCAGGACCGGAACGTGCCCGGGACGTCGGTGACGATGTCGGCGGCCTCGATCAGCTCGTAGCCCTCGCCGAACGCCTGCATCATCGCGTACTCGATGCCGTTGTGGACCATCTTCACGAAGTGCCCGGCGCCGATCTTCCCCGAGTGGACGAACCCGAACTCGCCCTCCGGCTTCAGCGTCTCGAAGATCGGCATGAGGCGCTGGACGTCCTCGTCCGACCCGCCGACCATCAGCGCGTAGCCGTTCTGGAGCCCCCAGACACCGCCGGACACGCCGCAGTCCACGAAGCCGATGCCCTTCTCGGCCAGCTCGGCGCCGTGCTTCTGGTCGTCCACATAGTGGGAGTTGCCGCCGTCGATGACCACGTCACCGGGCGACAGCAGCTCCCCCAGCCTGTGGATGGTCTCCCGGGTCGGTCCGCCGGCGGGCACCATCACCCACACCGCGCGCGGCGCGGACAGGCGCTCCAGCAGTTCCTCGACCGAGGAGACGTCGCTGACCTTCGGGTCGCGGTCGTAACCCACCACGGTGTGGCCGCCGCGGCGCAGACGTTCGGCCATGTTGCCGCCCATCTTGCCGAGACCGATGATTCCGAGCTCCATTGCTTCACTCCCCTGCGTGGCACCGCCGCGCGCGGCACGCGGCGGGCGGATGTCCCCCTGATGCTCCCAGGATGCCCCTGGCGGCCCCAGAAGGCCCCGGACCGTCCCGGGGTCCCCTGTTGTGCCCCCGGTCGTGGTGCTTACCCAGAGAGTCGCACAGGCATGATCAGGTACCGGTAGTTGGGGTTCTCCCCGTCCTGCGGCGGCTTGCCCGTGAGGACGGCCGGCTTGGTCGGCGTCGTGAACGACAGCCGCGCGACGTCCGAGCCGATCGCGGAGAGGCCGTCGAGCAGGAAGCCGTGGTTGAAGGCGATGTCGATGTCCTCGCCCTCCAGCGTGGCCTCCAGGGCCTCCACGGCCTGCGCCTCGTCGCCGGTGCCCGCCTCCAGGACGACCTCGCCCTGCCGGAACGACAGCCGGACGGGCGTGTTGCGCTCGGCGACCAGGGACACGCGCTTGACCGCCTCGATGAACGGCGCGGTCGAGATCTCGGCGAGGCCCGCGTACTCGCTCGGCAGCAGCGAGCGGTACTTCACGAAGTCGCCGTCCAGCAGCCGGGAGGTGGTGCGGCGACCGCCGCCCTCGAACCCGATCATGCCCTCGCCGGCGCCGCCCTCGGAGCCGCCCAGGGCGATCGAGACCTCGGCCCCGGCGGTCAGCGACTTGGCGGTGTCGGCGAGCGTCTTGGCGGGCACCAGGGCCACGGCGGAGAAGTCCGGTCGCTCCGGCTTCCAGTGCAGCTCCCGGACGGCCAGGCGGTACCGGTCGGTGGACGCGAGGGTGACGGTCTCGCCCTCGATCTCCACCCGGACGCCGGTCAGCATCGGGATCGTGTCGTCGCGGCCGGCGGCGATCGCCACCTGGGACACCGCGGCGGCGAACTCGTCGGAGCCGACCGAGCCGGCGGCGGGCGGCATCGCCGGGAGGGTCGGGTAGTCCTCCACAGGCATGGTGAGGAGTGTGAACTTCGCCGACCCGCAGCGCAGCATCACCTTCGCGCCGTCGGTCGTCACCTCCACAGGGTGGGGAGGAAGGCTGCGGCAGATCTCGGCGAGCAGCCGGCCGGAGACGAGCGCGGTCCCCGGCTCCTCGGTGTCGATGTCGGTGGACACCTGGGCGGACACCTCGTAGTCGAACGCCGACAGCTTCAGCCGGTCGCTCGCCTCGATGTGCATCCCGGCGAGGACGGGCACCGGGGGGCGCACCGGGAGGGTGCGCGCCGTCCAGGCCACGGCGTCGGCCAGGGCGTCTCTGTCGATGCGGAACTTCAAGGGGACCCGCCTCCTGCAGGTTTCGGGCAACGGTGCGCCGGACAGATCTCGGTCGGGGCCGGGCTCACGGATTTCCCCAGGCCCTGAGTTGAGATGGATCTTTTCTTGAGTAGAGATAAGAGGAAGTACTAGTCATAGGGGCGGTGGATAGTGTGGACAACCCGCATCGTCCCAGGTGAGACCGCCTGTCTTCATCCACCGGCCCTGTGCAGGAGCGGTGGACGGCGCGACGCGGCCTGGGGACGGCGAAACGTTCCCCACACGTCGTCCTCAAGTCATCCCCCGGTTGTCCACGAGTTTTCCGCAGGTTCTCCCCGCCCTCCCGGCCCGGTCGCGGCGCGACGCCGGTCCGGCGGGCTCCGGGGACGCGCTGTGCACAGGCCGTCCCCAGGTTCTCCACGGACTCGTCCCCATGATGCCGGGTGCTCGTCCCCAGCCTGTCCCCAATCCGTCCACGAGTCGTCCTCAGAATCGACGGCGTTGTCCGCAGGTTTTCCCCCGGTTATCCACCGCGGAGGGCCGGGTTATCCCCAGGCCGTGAAAGACGATCTTGGGTGAGCGCCCCCGCGGACGGCCGTTCCGGGCTCCTGACGGGCCGGTTCAGCGCTTGCGCGCCTGGTGCTTGATGCGCCCCGTCAGCTCGGTCACCTGGTTGTAGATGGCCCGCCTTTCGGCCATCAAGCTGCGGATCTTCCGCTCGGCGTGCATCACCGTGGTGTGGTCCCGGCCGCCGAACTGCTGCCCGATCTTGGGAAGTGACAGGTCGGTCAGCTCGCGGCAGAGGTACATCGCGATCTGCCGGGCGGTGACGAGCATCCGCGAACGCGACGGTCCACAGAGGTCCTCGATCGTCGTCCCGAAGTACTCCACAGTCTGCGCCATGATCATCGGGGCGGTGATCTCCGGCCCGGTGTCGTTGGGGATGAGGTCCTTCAGCACGATCTCGGCCAGCTTCATGTCGACCGACTGGCGGTTGAGGCTGGCGAACGCGGTGACCCGGATCAGCGCCCCCTCCAGCTCGCGGATGTTGGTCGCGATCTGGGAGGCGATGAACTCCAGCACGTCCGGCGGCGCGGCGAGGCCCTCCTGCCGGGCCTTCTTCTGCAGGATCGCTATGCGCGTCTCCAGCTCGGGCGGCTGGACGTCGGTGGTCAGGCCCCACTCGAACCGGTTGCGCAGCCGGTCCTCGAGCGTGACGAGCTCCTTGGGCGGACGGTCCGACGAGATCACGATCTGCTTGGACGCGTTGTGCAGCGTGTTGAAGGTGTGGAAGAACTCCTCCTGCGTCTGCTCCTTGCCCTCGAGGAACTGGATGTCGTCCACGAGCAGGATGTCGACGTCCCGGTAGCGGCGGCGGAACCCGTCGGCCTTGCCGTCCCGGATGGAGTTGATGAAGTCGTTGGTGAACTCCTCGGAGCTCACGTAGCGGACGCGCGCGCCGTTGAACAGGCTCTGCGCGTAATGGCCGATGGCGTGCAGCAGGTGCGTCTTGCCGAGGCCGGAGTCGCCGTAGATGAACAGCGGGTTGTACGCCTTGGCGGGCTGCTCGGCCACGGCGACGGCCGCCGCGTGCGCGAACCGGTTGGACGAGCCGATGACGAACGTCTCGAACGTGTACTTGGGGTTCAGCCGTCCGGGCTCGGCGGCCTGCTGGCCGGACGCGCCGCCCCCGGCGGGCGCGGGAGCCGCGCCCGCGTCGTCGTCCCGGTAGGGCGCGTCGTCGGGACGGTACGGCTGGTCGGCGTCGCCGCCGCCCCGGTAGGGCGGACGCTCCGAACCGATCTGGAAGACGTCCGAGGGCGGGAACGGCGACACCTGCGGACCGCCGCCCGCCGCGCCACCGTCGGGCCGTCCGGCCCTGGACGGCTCCGAACCGCCGCGCTGCGGGTCGCGCTCCGGAGGACGCACCGTGCCGAGCGTGCGGTCGTTCAGGTGCGAGGGGGCGTGGGACGGCCCGGACGTCGCGCCGCCGGGCATCCCGGGACGGCCGGTGGGACGCGGACCGCCGTAGCCGCCGTGGTCGGACGTGGGGTAGCCGCCGCTCTGCTCGGGACCGCCGTAGCCGTTCTGGTCGGCGCCGGGCCCCTGGCCGCCCGGGTACCCGCCGCCGCTCGGCTCGGACACGCCGTAGCGGTCCTGGTCCGAGCCCGCGAAGCGGTCCTGGTCGGCGGGCGCGGAGTAGCGGTCTTCGGAGGAGTAGCGGTCCTGGTCGGGACCGGCGGGATATCCACCGCCCTGTGGATTACGGCCCTGGCCCTCGAACGGCGAGCGTCCCCCGCCCGGGCCGTAGCCCTGGGGACGGCCTCCGTAGTCGCCGCCGGGGCGCTGGGACCAGCCGCGGTCGTCGTCCTCGCGCTGGACCGTCCAGCCGCGGTCGTCCTCGTCGCGCTTGGGACCGCCCGGAGCCCAGCCGCGCTCACGGTCGCGGTGGCGGTCGCCGTCACGCTCACGGTCGTCGTCCTGGCCGGCGGCGTAGTTCGACGGGCCGTATCCACGGTCGGCATAGGGCTTGTCCGGGTAAGGGCGCTCACCGTGACGCTCACCATAGGGGCGGCCTTCGTAACCCGGGTCGCCGTAGGGGCGTTCGCGCTCTCCCCTGTAGGAGGACGGCGCGTCGTCATTGCGGTACGGCTGCTCGTCGCCGCGGTACGGCTGGGAGTCGGACTGCCCTTGGCCCTGTCCCTGTCCTTGGCCGCCCTCGTGCGCGGGCGGAGGTACGGACGCCTCGGGCTGGACGGTCACCGCCACGCGTATCTCACGCCCCAGCTCCTCCGAGAGGGCCTGGGTGATGAGGCCGCGCAGGCGGTTCTCCAAGGCGCTCTTGGCGAACTCGTTGGGCGCGGCCAGGAGAGCGGTGTCTTCCACAAGGGCGAGCGGGCGGACGAGCGGGAGCCAGGCGCGGTGGTTGGGAGAAAGGTCACGGTCGGCCAGTGCCGCAACCGCGCGCGCCCAGGCGGATCCGAGATTCTGTCCGTCCATGCGCAAGGCCCCTCCCGATGGCTCCTGCACAGTCGTCGTGCGGAGCACCCCTCAACCCGTCGAACCCGCGGCTCCGGGCCGCCGCAAAGGCCCGTCCGCTCAGCGGGAGACCTACTCTCTCACGAGTTGTCCACAGAGTTGTCCACAGCATGTGCATGAACATGGGGACGCCTGTGTAAAACTCCATGGCACGGCCTGTGGAACCGTGGAAAACGGGGGGCGTTGATCTCTGCGAACCCTGCGAGACCTGCGAGAAGTAGGAGAACCGGTCGGCTGGAGCGCACATACCGGGAAACTCGTCCCGTCACTGTAGGGCCTGCCTCCGGATGGTCGCAACACGCCTCAGGAACCCCGTCCGTACCGCCTTCGTCCCCACAAGATCCACAGTTACCCACAGCCTTCGCGCGGGCGCACGAGGAGAGTCAGGATTCCTTGACAAGCCCTATCGCGCGGGCGCACGAGCCGGGCCGAGGACGTCTTGCCGGAGCGGGGACGGCACTGTGGACAAAGCCACGTTCGTGACCCGCGGGCCTAAGGCGTATGTCCGGGACCTGGGCCCGCTCCTCGGTCTGTTCCTCGTCCGTCGGCAGGCGTTCCACTGTCGGCCCCAGGCCGTTCCGCGTCAGCTCCCGAAGCCGTTCAGGGGCTCTCTCCGCTGCTGCTCCGAAGTCGCCACGCAGACTGTTCTCAGGACGGTTCCGAGGTGCCCGTAATCTCCCCGTGTGAGGGGCGAGCCCGTTTCCGACTCGAAGATCAGCAGGTGCCGGAGGCCGTTCCGTTTGACCGGACGGACGAGTAGCCCGTAACGTGCTGAGGTCGAGTCGCATCGACGGAGATGACGCGTGCCCGCCGTCTCGCCCTTTCACGGAGAGCCGGGTGGGCCCCCGCTGCGGGGGACCGGACGCGGCCCGCGGTGCGAATCATCGAGACTGAAACCGCCGACCGCAGCAGCACTGGAGCCTCAAGTGAGCAAGCGTACTTTCCAGCCGAACAACCGCCGTCGTCACAAGAAGCACGGCTTCCGGCTGCGCATGCGCACCCGCGCCGGGCGCGCCGTCCTCTCCTCGCGGCGCGGCAAGGGCCGCGCCCGCATCGCGGTCTGACCCACTTCTGACGCAATGCTGCCGTCCGGACACCGGATGCGGCGGCGGGACGACTTCACCTTGGCCGTCCGGCGCGGGCGACGCGCCGGACGGCCAACTGTTGTCGTGCACCTGCTCCGCAGGGACCCGTCCGCCGCGCCGTTCCCCGCCGAGGCGCGTGCCGGTTCGCGGCCCGCGAACGCCGCCGCGCCTCGCGACGGGGACCACCGGCCGTCCGGACCGGGCGAGCGGCCGCCGGGAGACGGGACGTCCCCTGTGGATAACTCGTCCGCCGACGCCTCCGTCCAGCAGCAGAGCCGGTCCGGCGCCGCCGATCGGTCGGCCGCGCCTGACGCACAGCCTGTGGATAACCGGGCGTCCGGTGCTGACGAAGCGTCCCGTCCGGTCGTTTCCACAAGTGTGGACAGCGATCAGGGAGACGGCGCCTCCCATCCGGCCCGCGACGGCACGGTCCGTCCGGACCGCACCGGGATGCACACCACCGGGACGGACGCGACCGGGCACACTCCGGCCGGGCAGGACACGCCTCCGCTGGTCGGGTTCATCGTGGCCCGGACGGTCGGGAACGCCGTCGTCCGGAACCGGGTGCGGCGCCGGCTGCGTCACCTCGTGCGTGCGCGCCTGGACCGACTTCCGGAGGGTAGCCTGCTCGTAGTGCGCGCCAACCCCGCAGCCGGGGTGGCGCGCGGTGACGAACTGGCCGCGGATCTGGACTCCGCCCTCGACCGGGTGCTGCGGCAGACCGCCAAGGCCCAGACCACCAGGGCGCAGACCACCAGGGCGCAGACCTCAAAGGGGCAGACCTCCAGGGGACGGACATGACGAGCGGACCGGCGGGTGCGCAGCCCGCGGACTCCCCGGTCGGACCCGACCGCGCGGACTCCCCGGCCGACCCGGGAGAGCGGGGCGCCGAGCCGCGCCCGCGTCCCGGACCGGTCGCCGCTGTCCTGATCCTCCTGGTCCGCGGCTACCGCCGCTTCTTGAGCCCCCTGCTCGGGCAGCAGTGCCGGTTCCGGCCCACGTGCAGCGCCTACGGGCTGGCGGCCCTCCAGGAGCACGGCGCGCTGCGCGGCTCCTGGCTGACGGTGCGCCGGATCGCCCGGTGCCATCCGTTCAACCCTGGCGGTTACGACCCGGTTCCGCCGCGGCGCGACCGCGACCGCGACCGCGCCTCCGCCGTCGCGGACTCCGGGGGACGGGACGCGGACGGCGCCCCCGCGCGCCCCGCGACCGACGGCCCGCACGACCGGGCCGCGGAACCCCCGAAGACCTCCGGCCGCGAGCAGAGCGGCCCCGCCCTAGCAGAGCCCAAGGAGCTGCCCGGTGCTTGACTGGTTGTACACGATCGTCTCCCAGCTCATCGTGTGGATTCACTCCGCACTGAGCCTGGTCTTCCCGAAGGACAGCGGGTGGGCCTGGGCAGGCTCGATCATCCTGCTGACCGTCCTGCTGCGGCTGCTCCTGGTTCCGCTGTTCGTCAAGCAGATCCACGCGTCCCGGAAGATGCAGGAGCTCAACCCGAAGGTCCAGGCGCTTCGCAAGAAGTACAAGAACGACAAGCAGCGCCTCAACCAGGAGGTCATGAAGCTCTACCAGGAGAACGGCGCCAACCCGCTGTCGGGCTGCCTGCCGCTCCTGGTGCAGATGCCGGTGTTCATCGGCCTCTTCCAGGTGCTCAAGCGCATCTCGGACGCCAAGCCGGGCCACGGCGTCTTCAAGATGTCGCCGGACCTGGTGCACAGCGCCCAGAACGCGCCGATCTTCGGGTCGCACATCTCCGACACGTTCCTCAACGCCTGGAGCCACAGCCCCAAGAGCTGGAACGCGCTGATCATCACGGGTGCGGCGGTCGTCATCTCGTCCGTCACCACGTTCTTCACCGTCCGCGCCAGCATGAAGCGCCAGACGCCCATGGCCGACGAGAACAACCCGATGATGCAGGCCCAGAAGATGATGGTCTTCCTGGCCCCCGCGTTCGGCCTGTTCGGCCTCGGGTTCCCGCTGGGCGTGCTCATGTACTGGGTGACGTCCAACTCCTGGACGCTCGCGCAGTCGCACTACATCTACAAGCGCTACCAGTCGCCCGAGGCGCTCGAGAAGGCCAAGGTGGAGGGCAAGACCCCCGCCGCGGCCGGCGCCAAGGCCAAGAAGGGCGCCGCGGCGTCCGGGACGTCCGGCGCGTCCGGCGCCGAGGGTTCGGAGGGCGGCGACACGGCCGCCGCGCCCAAGACCGTCCGCAACCAGCCGACGCGTAAGCCGCGCAGCAAGCGCAGCGGCTCCCAGAAGCGCTAGTTTTGACCCCGGTCCGTGCCGAAGAAGGAGATCCCGTTGAGCCAGACCGACACCACCGAGGTCGACGTCCAGGCGCTCGAGCAGGAAGGCGAGATCGCCGCCGACTACATCGAGGGCCTGCTGGACATCGGTGACTTCGACGGCGACATCGACATGGACGTCGAGGGCGAGCGCGCGGTCGTCGCGGTCGTCGGGGCGTCCCTGGACGAGCTGGTCGGCAAGCGCGGCGAGGTCCTGGAGGCGCTCCAGGAGCTGACCCGGCTCGCCGTCCACCGCCAGACCGGCGAGCGCAGCCGGCTGATGCTCGACATCGGCGGCTACCGGGAGCGCCGCCGCGCCGAGCTGACCAAGCTGGGCCAGGAGGTCTCGGCCGAGGTCAAGCAGGCGGGCGTGGCCAAGCCGCTGGCGCCGATGACCCCGTTCGAGCGCAAGATCGTGCACGACGCGGTCGCCGCCGCCGGACTGCGCAGCGAGTCGGAGGGCGAGGAGCCCGAGCGCTACGTCGTCGTCCACCCCTCGTAGGGACGGACCGTCCGGCGCAGGCGTCCGGCATGACCGGCGCTGTTCGCGTGGTCACCGCCGGCCCGGCGTGAACACGTCGGGATCCGCGTACGACAACGAACCGCCTGCCCGCCCCGTGTGAGAACGGGACGGGCAGGCGGTTCGCTTTTTTGGGCGGCGACGGCTCGGCTGCCGTAGCCGCGCTCGCTGTTGGATTTCGCTCTCTGCGGGGCGGTGGCTTTGAACGTCCTGCCTGCGGTGGCTTGGACGTCCTGCCTGCGGTGGCTGTGGATACGTCCAGGCGCGATACCTGGTAGGGGAACGGGGACGGTCACCCATCTGGCGCGGTCCGGGTGACCGTATCCCCTATCCGATCTGCTTCTTCTCAGTGGTGCGGACGGCCGTGACCGCGAGGGCCGAGCCGGCCGCGTGATCGCACGCTTCGTCGCTCACTCGTCCGGAGGATGCGCCTCAGAGTCCGCGCCGAACGCGGCGCTGCGGCGACGCGGGCGGCGGGTTCGCGGCGGCCGGGTCGTTGGCGATGGCGGGATCGTTGGCGATGGCCGGGTCGTTCGCCAGCGCCGGGTCCTGTGCGGCGGGCTCGGCGGCGGCGTGGTCGGCCGGGCTGGCGTCCTCGTGCAGGGGACGCTCGATCACACGTTCGACGACCTTGGGCTCCTCGGGACGCTCCACCACGCGCTCGACGACCCGCGGCTCCTCGGCGCGCTCGATCAGGCGCTCCTCGACGACGCCCCGGTCGGGTTCGACGTCGTAGCCTGGATCGGCGCCCGTGATCTGCTGCGACCGCCGGCGCGGACGCGTGTAGGCGAAGGTGAAGACCATGCTGATCAGGCCGACCAGGATCAGGATCCAGCCGACCAGGTGAATGTCGAGACCGCTGAGGTCGACCCGCACCGCGAAGGCGAGGATCATCCCCACCGCTATGAAGGCCAGACTGACACCGATACCCATCTCCCAGTGCTCCTCCCGTCGCGAGTGACAGCGCCGCTCTCCCTCTACCCGGCTGACGTCGAATATGCCTGCCGGCCCTCTCCCGCAGGGCTTTCCACGTCCCGGCGCGTCCTGCGACACGCGGTCCGGACGGTCGGACAGGGGTGGGGGAGAGGGCGGGACACCGTGTGAGCTGGCGTGGCGGGAGCCGCCCGGGTACGCCGCCGCCGGTTTTTGTGGAACGATTCGTCTGGTGGGCATTGCACGTGAGGTATTCGGTGACGCGCTGCCGATCGCGGAACGCTACGCGGAGTTCCTCGCCGACGCGGGGGTGGAGCGCGGGCTGATCGGGCCGCGCGAGGCCGACCGGCTGTGGGAACGGCATCTGATCAACTGCGCCGTGGTGGCCGAGGCCGTCCCGGAGAACGCCCGGGTCGTGGACATCGGCTCCGGGGCCGGGCTGCCCGGCCTCGTGCTCGCGATCGTCCGCCCGGATCTGTCGATCACGCTGCTCGAGCCGCTGCTGCGCCGGACGAACTTCCTGAACGAGGCGGTCGAGCTGCTGGGCCTGCGCAATGTGGAGGTCCGCCGCGGCCGTGCCGAGGAGGTCGTCAAGGAGTTCTCCATGGACGTCGCCACGGCCCGGGCCGTCGCGCCGCTGGAACGGCTGGCGAGATGGGCGCTCCCGCTGCTGCGTCCGGGCGGTGAGCTGCTGGCGATGAAGGGGGAGCGGGCGGCGGCGGAGATCGAGGAGGCCGCCCCGGTGCTCAAGCGATTCGGTGTGCGGACCACTGAACTACTCCAAGTCGGACAAGGTAAGGTCGAGCCGCCGACAACGCTTGTCCGGGTGGTGGCCGAACGCGCGCCGCGTCCCGCCAAAGGGTCGAAAAAGAGGTCTTCATGAGCACGGGACCGGTACCGGGCCGCTCTGGCAGCCCCGCCGAATCCGCTGACGAGCAGGCCGCCGCACCCGCGGGGGACCTTCCCGGTCACGCCGAGGCGCCGGAACGTCCAGAAGGCCCGTCCGGTCCCGCGATCGACCAGGCCGGACGGCCCGCCGGGGCCGCCGAGGAGACGGACGCCGGATACCGGCCCGAGGTGCCGCGCCCCGCGCAAGCAGGCGACCCCGCTCAGGAGGGCGGACCCGCCCCCTCCGGGCACGCGCTGTGGGGAACCACGACGTCCGGCACCGCGGAGAACGTCGGATACGTCCCGACCGGAGGCGGCGCCACGCTGCCCGCGCCGCGCCAGGGACACACTCAGGGGGAGTCAGAACTCGTGCGCGAGGCGCTGAAGGACGCCAAGGTTTCACATGAAACCTCCGTGACCGCGCTCAAGGTGAGGCCGGGCGCGGGCCGCCGGGACGCCGAATGGCCCCGGCCCGGACGCTGCCGGATCATCTCGGTCGCCAACCAGAAGGGCGGCGTGGGCAAGACGACCACGTCGGTGAACATCGCGGCGTCCCTGGCCCTGCACGGCGCCCGCGTCCTGGTGGTGGACCTGGACCCGCAGGGCAACGCCTCCACCGCGCTCGGCGTGGACCACCACGCGGACATTCCGTCCATCTACGACGTGCTGATCGAGGACACGCCGCTGGCCGACATCGTCGTCCCCGCGCCGGAGATCCCGAACCTGTACTGCGCTCCGGCCACGTTGAACCTGGCGGGCGCCGAGATCGAGCTGGTCTCCAAGGTGGCCCGCGAGTCCCGGCTGCGTCGCGCGCTGGACGCCTACGACACCGACGGCTTCGACTACGTGCTCATCGACTGCCCGCCGTCGCTCGGGCTGCTCACGGTGAACGCGCTGGTCGGCGGGGACGAGCTGCTGATCCCGATCCAGTGCGAGTACTACGCGCTGGAGGGCCTCGGGCAGCTCGTTCGGACGGTCGACCTGGTGAAGGCGCACCTGAACCCGGAGGTCAACATCTCCACGATCGTCCTGACGATGTACGACGCGCGGACGCGGCTCGCCGCCCAGGTGGCCGAGGACGTCCGCGCGCACTTCGGGGACATCGTCCTGAACACCGTGATCCCGCGGAGCGTCCGCGTGTCGGAGGCCCCGAGCTACGGGCAGTCCGTGATCACCTACGACCCCGGCTCCAGCGGCGCGCTCGCCTACAGCGAGGCCGCCTCGGAGATGGCGCACCGCTGGGTGGAGGCCGCCCAGTGAGCAAGCAGCCGCGCGGCCTGGGGCGTGGACTCGGCGCTCTCATCCCGACCGCTCCGCCGCCGCCACCGGCCGACGACCCGTCCGCAGCCGCCACCGGGCACTCCGGATCTTCTTCCGCCGGACGCGACGTCCCCTCCGGCGGGGGACACCCGGAGGCCCAGACGGTCGCGGGGGCGCACTTCGCCGAGATCCCGCCGCGCCTGATCCGTCCCAACCCCCGCCAGCCGCGCGAGCACTTCGACGACGAGGCGCTGCGGGAGCTGTCGGAGTCGATCGCCATCGTCGGCCTGCTCCAGCCGATCGTCGTCCGGCGCATCAAGGACGGCGGCGAGCACGAGTACGAGCTGATCATGGGCGAGCGGCGGTGGCGCGCCGCCCAGCTCGCCGGGCTGGACGCCATCCCCACGATCGTCCGGGACACCGGCGACGACGCGATGCTCCGCGACGCCCTCCTGGAGAACCTGCACCGCCAGCAGCTCAACCCGCTGGAGGAGGCCGCCGCCTACCAGCAGCTCCTGGAGGACTTCGGCGCCACCCACGAGCAGCTCGCCAGCCGTATCGGACGGTCCCGTCCGCACATCACCAACACGCTGCGCCTGCTGAACCTGCCGCCGAACGTCCAGCGGCGGGTGGCGGCGGGCGTCCTGTCGGCCGGGCACGCCCGCGCGCTGCTCTCGCTGGACAGCGCGGAGGCCCAGGACCGGCTGGCCCAGCGCATCGTCGCCGAGGGACTGTCCGTCCGGGCGGTCGAAGAGATCATCGCCATGCGGGAGGCGGACGAGGAGCCGAAGGCGCCCCGGACGCGCGGCAAGCGCTCGGTGGCCCCCGAGCTCCAGGACCTCGCCGACCGCCTCTCGGATCGCTACGAGACGCGCGTCCGGGTGGACATGGGGCGCAACAAGGGCAAGATCGTGGTCGAGTTCGCCACGCTGGAAGACCTCGACCGCATCATCCAGGCGATGGCCCCGGGTGACCAGGGCGTCGACGACGACTGACCGCCCACGTGCACTGCTCCAACGCCCGCCTCGCACCCGCGAGGCGGGCGTTCTGCTTCCTGGGGGCCGTCGTTTCACGTGAAACGGCCGCCATGGCAAGCGGGACGGGAGGCACCCGGCATCCGTCCCGTACGCGTGTGGTTGCCTGTGTTTCACGTGAAACGGCGGCGGAGGAGCGTTTCGCAGAGGGGGCCGAGGTCGAGGCCGGCGGCGACGACGGCGCGGGGGAGGAGGCTGGTCTCGGTCATGCCGGGAGCCACGTTGACTTCGAGGAATTGGACGTCGCCCGCCCCGTCCACGATCAGGTCGGTTCGTGAGATGTCGCGGAGGCCCAAGGCGCGGTGGGCGGTGAGGGCGGCGTCGGTGGCGCGCTCGGCGGCCTCGGGGGAGAGGCGCGCGGGGACCACGAACTCGGTGTCTCCGGCGTCGTAGCGCGCCGTGTAGTCATAGCGGCCGTTCGGCGTGACCACCTCCACGGCCGGGAGGGCGCGCGGACCGTCCGGGCCGTCGATGACGCTGACGGCGACCTCCGTGCCGTCCACGTAGCGCTCGACGAGGGCGGAGTCGCCGTAGGCGAAGCAGGAGACCAGCGCGGCGGTGAGGTCCTCGGCCTTGTGGACGGCGGTGGCGCCGAGCGCGGAGCCGCCGCGCGTGGGCTTCACGAAGAGCGGCAGGCCGAGGCGGGTGACGACCAGGTCGAGGACGGCGGTCGCGCCGAGGTCGTGGAAGAGCTCCTTGGGAAGGGCGACCGAGGCGGGCGTGTCCACGCCGGCGCGCGCCACGACGGATTTCGCGGTGGGCTTGTCCCAGGCGACCCGGCAGGCGTCCGGACGGGCGCCGACGTAGGGGATCCCGACAAGTTCGAGGATGTCGCGGATCGCGCCGTCCTCGCCCATGGCCCCGTGCAGGACGGGGAAGACGACGTCCGGCGGGTCCGCGGCGAGGCGCTCGAGAAGGTGAGCGTCGGCGTCCCGGAGCTCCACCGGAATGTCCAGGGCGCGCAGGGCGTCGGCGACGCGGCGGCCCGAGCGCAGTGAGACCTCACGCTCGTAGGAGAGTCCTCCGGCGAGCACGACGACGTGAGCGAATTCCACTGCGGTTCCTTCGGTGCGGGCGAGCAGGTCGGACGGCACCCATCATGGGGGCTACCGCCGTTTCACGTGAAACGGGGCGGTGCCTCGGGCGGGTTATCCACAGAACGTGCCTCGGCTTCCCTCGCCTCCTCCCGTCCAGCGAGCATGGAGGCATGGGGCTTATGGGACGGCAGCGACGGGCGGCTCGCAGAGAAAACCCGCGCCCTCCGCCTGCGGAGAGGCGGAGGGCGCGGGTCGGGTGAACGAGAAGGGAGCGCGGAGGAATCAGACGACTTCGGGGCCGGGGGTGTCCACACCGGAGGAGCCGCGGTGGCCGACGCCGCCGAAGGTGTCGCGGGTGCGCAGCTCGCCCTCGATGACACCGGCGAGGCGGCGGACGCCTTCGCGGATGCGGTCCGGCTCGGGGTAGCAGTACGAGATGCGCATGTCCCGGCGGCCGTTGCCGTCGGCGTAGAAACCGGTGCCGGGGACGTAGGCGACGCGCTCGGCGATGGCGCGCGGAGCCATGGCCTTGGCGTCCAGACCGTCGGGGAGGGTGAGCCACACGAAGAAACCGCCGGCGGGGCGCGTCCAGCTGCAGCCCTCGGGCATGAGCGTCTCCAGGGCGTCCAGCATGGCGTCGCGGCGCTCCCGGTAGAGCTGCCGGAACTCCTTGATCTGCTCGCGCCACGGCTGCGTGGACAGGTACTCCCGGACGGCCAGCTGGGAGAAGCTGGAGTGGCAGAGCACCGCCGACTCGGCCGCGAGGACGAGCTTGGCGCGCACCGCGTGCGGGGCGAGCGCCCAGCCCACCCGCAGGCCGGACGCGATCGTCTTGGAGAACGTGCCGAGGTAGATCACGCGCTCGGAATCGTCGGCGCGCAGCGCCCGCATGGGCTCGCCCTCGAAGCCGAGCAGCCCGTAGGGGTTGTCCTCGACGACGAGGATGTCGTACTCGGCGGCCAGCTCCAGCAGGCGCGTGCGCCGGTCGGCGGAGAGCGTCACGCCCGCCGGGTTCTGGAACGTGGGGACGGTGTAGAGGAACTTGACCGTGCGTCCCTCCCGCCGCAGCCGCGCGAGGGTGTCTTCGAGCGCCTCGGGGATGAGGCCGTTCTCGTCCATCGCGACGTGCACGACGTGCGCCTCGTACGACGCGAAGGTGCCCAGCGCCCCCACGTAGGACGGTCCCTCCGCGAGGACGACGTCGCCCGGATTGACGAAGATCCGCGTGATGAGGTCGAGCGCCTGCTGCGCGCCGACGGTCACCACCACGTCGTCCGCGCACGCCTGCACGCCCTCCAGCGCCATGACCTCGCAGATCTGCTCGCGCAGTCGCGGATCCCCCTGGGCGGAGGCGTACTGGAGCGCCTGGGCGCCGTTGCGCGCGATGAGGTCCCCGACCATCCCGCCGAACTCGTCCAGCGGCAGCGCCGAGACGTACGGCATCCCCCCGGCCAGCGAGACGACCTCGGGCCGCGAGGCGACCGCGAACAGGGCCCGGATCTCCGACGGCACCATCCCGGCGGCGCGGTCGGCATAGCGATCGGTGTAGGCATCTGAACGCGAGTGCTGCTCCACGAGCCACCTCCAGGGGATCGGATGTCCCAGCAAACTACGGCATCGATCCCGCCCCGATCCGGAGAACCCCCCGCATCTCCCACGACCGGGTCACACCACACCCCCCAACCGAACCATGCCCCCACGCCCCCGACGACCCATCCAGCCCCCAACCCGCCCCATCCGCCGCCCAGCACCGGGGCTGGGCGGCCGGCTCGTCCGCCCGCTCGTCCGCTCGCTCGCCCGCTTGCTCGCCCGCTTGCTCGCTCGCTTGCTCGCTCGCCCCGCTTGCTCGCTCGCCCCGCTTGCTCGCTCGCTTGCTCGTCCGGTCGCTCGCCCGCCGCTTGCTCGTCCGGTCGCTCGCCCGCCGCTCGCTCGTCCGCCGCTCGCTCGTCCGCCGCTCGCTCGTCCGCCGCTCGCTCGTCCGCCGCTCGCTCGTCCGCCGCTCGCTCGTCCGGTCGCTCGTCCGGTCGCCCGCTCGCTTGCTCGTCCGCCCGTCCGGACGGTGCCTGAGTACCCTCAACTGCCTGCCCCGACCGGCGGCGCCTGCGGCCCTTTCTCGCAGGCGGTGCGCAGACGCTCGACCTTGCCGGTCCACCTGCCGAACAGCTCCGTCCGCAGCCGGTCCTGCAGGTCGATCCCCCGGACACGGCCCACTGCGCACCCGCATCGGGGTGAAGCGTGCCTACCCGGCGAACTGGCGCGAGCGGGGGTGCGTTCCGCCGGGTGGCTAGGGGCCGGCGGGCCGTTCCGCCGGGTGGCTAGGGGCCGGCGGGCCGAGCGAGGGTGTGCTCCCGTCGGAAGGCGTGGGAGTGGGGGAGGGGCTGGGCGGGGGGCTCTTCTGGTGGGGTGGGGTTGGTTACGATGCCGGGGGTTGGGGTCGCCGGGAGCGGGGGTGCCGGGTCGGTGTCGCGTCGTCTGGTCAACATCACTCTGGACAACCTGGATGATCTGCCGCACCGGTGCCGGCGGTGCGTGTTCTGGGAGCTCGACCCCGTGGCCCTGGAACGGGCCGTGAAGGCGGGGGACGCGGGGCTGGAGAAGGAGGCCTGGGTCTCGTCGACGCTGCTGGAGTGGGGCTCCTGCGGGAAGATCGCGTACGTGGACGACACGCCCGCCGGGTTCGTGATGTTCGCGCCGCCGCTGTACGTGCCGCGGTCGATCTCGTTTCCGACCAGTCCGGTGAGCGCGGACGCGGTGCTGCTGATGACGGCGCACATCGTGCCGGAGTTCGCCGGCGGCGGGCTGGGACGGATGCTCGTCCAGGGGGTCGCGAAGGACCTCGTCCGGCGCGGGGTGAAGGCGATCGAGGCGTTCGGCGACCTCAAGGGCGAGGACGGCGGGTGCATGGTCCCCGCCGACTACCTGCTGTCGGTCGGCTTCAAGACCGTCCGGCCGCATCACCGGTACCCGCGGCTCAGGCTCGAACTCAAGTCGGCCCTGTCGTGGCGTGAGGACGTCGAGATGGCGCTGGAACGCCTGCTGGGCTCCATGACCCCGGAGGGGATGCTCCGTCCCGTCTGAGGGGCGCTGGGAGACGCGCGAGGGCCCCGCCTTCCCGGGGTGGGACGGCGGAGCCCTCGCGGTGGTGACTAGATGAACTCGGCGAGCTCGCGGAGCAGCGCGGCCTTGGGCTTGGCGCCCATGATCTGCTTCACGACCTCACCGCCCTTGTAGAGGTTCAGGGTCGGGATCTGCATGACGCCGTACTCGGCGGGGACCTTCGGGTTCTCGTCGATGTTCATCTTGACGATCTCGATCTTGTCCCCGTGCTCCTTGGAGATCTCCTCCAGAACCGGCGCGACCATGCGGCACGGACCGCACCACTCGGCCCAGAAGTCGACCAGCACGGGCTTGTCGCTCTCCAGGACGGCGGTGGCGAAGTCCTTGTCGGTCACGGCTTTCATGGAGTCTCCCTCGGTTCTCGTTCTTCGGACGGTGCGGCGGCCCCCCGCCGCCGCACCGGACGGCGCGTGGGCGCCGGTCAGCCCTCGCCGGCGAGGACGGCCGGGTCGGTCTGCGGGACGGTCTCGGCCTCGCCGCGGTCCTGCAGCCAGCGCTCGGCGTCGATCGCGGCGGCGCAGCCGGTGCCGGCGGCGGTGATCGCCTGCCGGTAGGTGTGGTCGACGACGTCGCCGGAGGCGAACACGCCGGGCAGGTTGGTGCGGGTCGTCGGGGCGTCCACCACGAGGTAGCCCTCGTCGTCGGTGTCGAGCTGGCCGGTGAACAGGTCGCTGCGCGGGTCGTGGCCGATCGCGATGAACAGGCCGGTGACCGCGAGGTCCTCCTCGGCGCCGGTCCTGACGTTGCGCAGCCGGACGCCGCTCAGCTTCTCCTCGCCGTGCAGCTCCACGACCTCGCTGTCCCAGGCGAACCGGATCTTGTCGTTGTTGAAGGCGCGGTCCTGCATGATGCGGCTGGCGCGCAGCTCGTCCCGGCGGTGCACGACGGTGACCGTGCGGGCGAACTTGGTCAGGAAGATGGCCTCCTCCATGGCGGTGTCGCCGCCGCCGACGACCGCGATGTCCTGGTCGCGGAAGAAGAAGCCGTCGCAGGTGGCGCACCAGGAGACACCGCGCCCGGAGAGCGCGTCCTCGCGCGGCAGGCCCAGCTTGCGGTGCTGCGAGCCGGTCGCGACGATCACCGCGTGCGCGCGGTACACGTCGTCGCCGACCTTGACGATCTTCGGGTCGGAGGTGAGGTCGACCTCGGTGACGTCGTCGGTGATCAGCTCCGCGCCGAACCGCTCGGCCTGCTTGCGCATGCCGTCCATGAGGTCCGGGCCCATGATGCCGTCCGCGAAGCCCGGGTAGTTCTCCACGTCGGTGGTGTTCATCAGGGCGCCGCCGGCGGTCACCGACCCCTCGAAGACCAACGGCTTCAGATCGCCGCGGGCCGCGTAGACCGCGGCCGTGTAGCCGGCGGGACCGGACCCGATGATGATGACGTTGCGGACGTCGTCGCTCACTGTCTCAGTGCCTTTCTCGATGGCCTTCGGTACCGGAGGGGCGGGAACGCCGGGCCGTGTCGGAGATCCCCGGATCCGTTCCGGACCGCCAGTCGCGTCAACCGATCCTAGGGCCCGATGATTCCCGGCCGTCCCGGGGCGGGGGTGGGCTGGACATAAGCTTGCCCACATGGCGCGGATTCTTCTCCTGCACTCCATGTACGGGCTGCGGCCCGCCGTCCTCCAGGCCGCCGACCGGCTGCGGGCGCAAGGGCACGAGGTGCACGTTCCGGACCTCTACGACGGCCGGGTCGTGGACGATCCCGACGAGGGCATCAAGATCAAGGAGGAGATCGGGCGGGACGAGCTGCTCAGGCGGGCGGTCGCGGCGGCGGCGCCGCTGTCCGGCTCGGACGGCGTCGTCTACGCGGGCTTCTCCCTGGGCGGCGCCCTCGCCCAGAACCTCGCGCTGGCGGACGAGAACGCGCGCGGCCTGCTGCTCATGCACGGAACGTCCGACATGCCGGACGACGCCTCCGCGCCGGACCTCCCCGTCCAGCTCCATGTGGCCGACCCGGACACCTTCGAGCCGGTCGACTGGCAGAACGCGTGGTACCTCCGGATGCGGCGCGCGGGCGCCGATGTCGAGGTCTTCCGCTACCCGGGGGCGGGGCATCTGTTCACCGACCCCGACCTCTCCGACCACGACGCCGAGTCCGCCGAGCGCGCCTGGGCGATCGCAGAGGACTTCCTGAAGGGTCTCTGAACGGAGGCTCCACGAAACCGTCCGCAGAGGCTTCGCTGAGAAGCATCCTAAGGACGGGCCGCCGGGGACGATCGCGGAGTCCGCAGCGGCGGATCGCTCTGGAAGGCTCCTGGAGAACCCCCTACTGACACGAAAACGACGGCCGTCCGGACATCGGACGGCCGTCGTCTCTCGTCTCAGCGACGAACGCGAGCCTCAGCCGGACACCTGGGTGTGGCTGATGAGCCGCTGGTCCTTGGGAGTGCAGTCCGGGCGGACGACCCACACGTCGTACCGTCCGGCGGACGGGCCGGGCAGCGCGATGACCACCGCGGGCGCCCCGTCGTACTTCGCCTGGTCGACCAGGACGGGCCGGACGGTCTTCGCCACGGCCGCCACGCACTGCTGCACCGTCGCCGTCGCGCCCTGGACCGTCAGGCGCCGGCCCGGTGCGCCGACCGCCCGCGCGACCTGGGGGCCGAGCGACGCCGCGTGGTAGTCCGTGCCGGTCGAGACGATCGCGTAGCCGTCCGCCGCGGAGGGCACGCCCCCAGCGGAGATGTGGTTCGTCGCGGACGGGTCCGAGACCGGCGGCGGGACGTTGGCGGTGCCGTCATGGGTGCCGCCGCGCAGGATGGTCGTGCCGACCGCCGTTCCGCCGCCGAGCACGACCACCGCGGCCGCGGCGGCCGACAGCACCCGCCAGTGCCGCTGCCTGCGCCGCTGCTCGAGGCTCACCACGGTGGCCGTGTGGAGCGACTCGGCGGCCAGGGCGGAGTCGATCCGCTCGGCGAGTTCGGCGGGCATGGGCGGGAGCGGCGCCTCCGCCAGGATCCGGGAGACGTCCGCAAGGTCGGCGGATCGGTCCCGGCATTCGGCGCAGGTGTCGAGGTGCGCGTTGGCGGAGGCGACCCGGTCGTCTTCGAGCAGTCCCTCGGCGAGGTCGGCCAGGGTGTCGTAGTCGAGGTGCGGGGTGATCATCGGGGTGCGCCACCTCCTTCCACACCTCCGACGTTCCGCGCGTCCCGTCGGTTCCGATGCTGGCGCAGAAGTGGCGCGAGCCTCGCCCGTCCGCGGGCGCAGCGCGACTTGATCGTGCCGGGCGGGACCTCCAGGACGGCCGCCGCGTCGTCCACCGAGTAGCCCATCATGTCCACCAGGACGAGCGCCGCGCGCTGCTCGTACGGCAGGTGCCCGAGGGCCTGCCGTACGTCCAGGGAGATCCCGTGCGCGTCGGTGGGGTCGGGCATCTTGGGGGCGACGGCGTCGAAGGTCGCGTCGTCCCCCATGGGCGTGGCCGGACGCACCGAGCGGCGGCGGATGCGGTCCAGGCACGCGTTCACCACGATGCGGTGCAGCCAGGTCGTGACGGCGGCGTCGCCGCGGAACCGGCCCGCGGCGCGGAACGCCGACAGGCAGGCGTCCTGGAGGGCGTCGGCGGCCTCGTCCGGGTCGCCGAGGGTGCGCAGCGCGACCGCCCACATGCGGTCCCGGTGCCGGTGCACGAGCTCGGCGAAGGCATGCGGGTCCCCCTGCGCGTGCCGGGCGAGGAGCTCCTTGTCGGGCACCTCGCCCACCCGCGGCGTGCTCACCGAGGCCATGACCGCACGCCTTCGGTGCTCACCGGACGTCCGGGAGCGGTCGCACCTGCTGAGGAAGACACCACAGATTCCTGGGGGGAGGGGACATTCTGCTCACAGGCACGATACCGAGAGACCTCCCCCAACGGCACGACCCGTGATGGGGCGGACGCGATCGCCACCCCATCGTTACCGCTCCCGGGCGTGTCGCGAGCAGGTCCGGGAGCGGTGTGCTAACCGGCGGAGCCGAGAATCGTGACCTCGCTCAGTTTCGCCTTGAACCCGTCCGGCACCGGGGTGGTGAACCAGACGCAGACGTACTGGCCCGTCCCGGCCTTGTCCGCCTTGATGGGGAATGTACCGCTTTGGGACCTCGCCTGCCCGACGACGCGCAGGGCGCCGAGCGACTTGGAATCGCCGACGCGCAGCTCCATCGGAGCGCCCGAGACGCCCGCGGTGTCGACCCGGACGCTTTCGACCCGGACCTTGCGGCCCATGTCGAAGACGACCCCGAGGCCGTTCTTCAGCTTGCCGAAGTTGTCCCCGTGGTACCCCGCGCTCTGCCAGGACCGGCCGTGCCCGCCGCTCTTCAGCAGGACGTCCAGGTTCTTCCCGATCTGGTGGTCGGTGTCACCCTTGGAATCCTCGAGCGAGAAGACGTCGACGGGCTTCAGCGTCGTCGAGGCGGGCTCGGACGGCGAGGAGGTCTTGCCGTGCCCGGTGACGTTGCCCTGCGCGCCCGTGCCCTTCTTCGGCTCGTCGCTGCCGGACAGCGCCCACGCACCGAGCCCGACGACGACCGTGAGCGCCGCCGCGGCCACGCCGATCAGGCCGCGGTTGGCGGGCTTGCGCGGCGCGCCGTGCCGGGTGGGGCGTCCGACCGGGGTCGTGGGCTGGACCGGGGGCGGGGCGGCCGTGGGCGGCGACGAGCGCATCGGACGCGCCGGGGCGG
>NZ_QURH01000214.1 GCF_003428695.1 Actinomadura logoneensis | reverse complement strand
GCGCCCGGAGCCGGGGTCGGCCCGGCGCGTCGGCCGCCAGGGGGGTGACGGCCGCCACGGAGCGCCGGGCCGAGGTCTCGGTGCGCTCCTCCCTCCTCGTTGTCATCGCGTTCGGAGTGTGGAAAAGGAGTGCCCGGCCATTCTTCCGAGCCGGTGTTCCGGTTTCGTTCTGGAATGGTTCGGCCGGTCGAAATCCCGTTTCGCCGCCGTCCCGTCAAGCGCGGGACCGGTTGCGGACGGCGCCGTTGCGGATAAAGTGCCGCCATGCGCTTCGGTGTGCTCGGCCCACTGGAAGTGCGGACCGGCGACGGGCGCGAAGTCAGGATCCCGGAGGCGAAGGTCCGCGCGCTTCTGGTGAATCTGCTGATGACGCCGGGACGCGCCGTCCCGTCCGACCGCCTGGTCGAGGACCTGTGGGGCGCGCGTCCGCCCGCCGACCCCGGCGCGGTCCTGCGCAGCAAGGTGTCGCAGCTGCGCCGGGCGCTCCGGGACGCCGAGCCGGACGTGCCCGACCCCCTGGTCCGGCGCGGCTCCGGGTACGTCCTGGAGGTCCCGCCGGACGCGGTGGACGCCTTCCGGTTCGAGGCGCTGCTGGAGCGCGCGGGCCCGGGCCGCGACGTCCGCGAGCGGGTGCGGGTGCTGGCCGAGGCGCTGGCGCTGTGGCGCGGACCGGCCCTCGCCGACTTCACCGCCGAGCCGTTCGCGGCCGGTCCGGTGGCCCGCCTGGAGGAGGCCCGGCTCACCGCCCTGGAGGACCGCGCCGAGCTGCGGTTCGCGCTGGGCGAGGACGTGACCCTCGTGGCCGAGCTCGCGGACCTGACGTCCCGGCTCCCGCTCCGCGAGCGCCTGCGCACGCTCCAGATGCGCGTGCTGTACCGGCTCGGCCGCCAGGGCGAGGCGCTCGCCGCCTTCGCCGACCTGCGCGACCGGCTGCGCGAGGAGCTCGGCGTCGAGCCGGGCCCCGCCGCCGTCGCGCTGCACCGCGCCATCCTCCGCCACGACGAGGCGCTCAGCGCCACCCCGCCCACCCCGCCCACCGCCGGGTCCGGGGCCGCGCCGAACGCGCCGTCCGCCGCGCGCCGTCCCGGCAACCTGCCCCGCCCGCTGACCGGCCTGGTAGGACGGGACAAGACGGTCCGGCAGGTCCGGGACGCCCTGGCGGCCGGACGCCTGGTGACCCTGGTCGGAATGGGCGGCGTCGGCAAGACCCGCCTGGCGATCGAGGCCGCCGCGGGCCTCGCGGACGACTTCCGCGACGGGACATGGCTGGTCGAGCTCGCCGCCCTGGACCGCACCCCCACCCCACCGGACGACACCCCGGACCCCGCCGGAGCGGCCGGAAGCGTGGAGGCCGGTGGGGCTGCCGGGGACGGGACCTCGCTGGAGGTGATGGTCGAGCGGGTCGCGGCGGTGCTGTCGGTCCGGCTCGGCGGGGGCGCGCCGTCCGGGCGGGACGGGTGCGTCGAGCGGCTCGCGGCGGCGCTGTCCGGGCGCGTCATGCTGGTCGTGCTGGACAACTGCGAGCACGTCGTGGACGACGCCGCCGAGCTGGCCGGCCGCCTGCTGCGCGCCGTCCCGGGGCTGCGCGTGCTGGCGACCAGCCACGTCCCGCTCGGCGTCGCGGGGGAGCAGGTCCGGCCGGTCGCCCCGCTGGACCTGCCCGACCCGGACGCCGGGCACGACCCCGGCACGCTGCTGGAGTCGGCCGCCGTCCGGCTGTTCACGGTCCGGGCGGGGGCGGGCGCGCCCGGGTTCCGGCTCACCCCGGACAACGCCGCCGACGTGGCGGCCGTCTGCCGCCGCCTGGACGGGCTGCCGCTCGCGCTGGAGCTGGCCGCGACGCGGGTCCGCGCGATGGGCGTCCGCCAGCTCGCGGCGGGGCTCGACGACCGGTTCGGCCTGCTCGTGTCGGGCCGCCGCGCCGAGCCCGTCCGGCAGCAGACGCTGCGCGCGGTCATCGACTGGAGCTGGGACCTGCTGAGCGTCCCCGAGCGGACGCTGCTGCGCCGCCTGGCGGTGCACGCCGACGGCTGCACCCTCGCCGCCGCGCGGGAGGTCTGCGCGGGCGGGGAGGTGACCGCCGCGCGCGTCCCCGACCTGCTGGCCCGGCTGGTGGACCGCTCGCTGGTGGTGATGACCGAGCACACCGGCGAGCCCCGGTACCGGCTGCTGGAGTCGGTCGCCGCGTACTGCCGGCAGCGGCTCGCCGAGGCCGGGGAGCTGCCGGAGTACCAGCTGCGGCACGCGCGCTTCCTGGCCGCGTTCGCCGAGGAGGCCGACCGCGCCCTGCGCGGACCCGGCCAGCACGCCTGGCTGTCCCGGCTGGACGCCGAGGCCGCCGACCTGCGCGCCGCCTCGCGGGCCTGCGTCCAGCACGGCGACGCGGTCCTCGCCCTGCGGCTGGCCTGCGCGCTCGCCTGGTACTGGGTGCTGCGCGGCCGGGTCGCCGAGGGCCGCCGCACCCTCGCCGCCGCGCTCGCCGTCGAGGCGACGGCCGGGGACGCGGGGAGCACGGGGAACACCGGGAACACCGGGAACACCGGGAACACCGGGAACATCGGGAACACGGCGGGGCGGGTGCTGCGCGCGACGGCGATGACGTGGCAGGCGGGGATCGCGGCACTGGCCGGGGAACCGCCGGACGCGCTGGTGGACGACCGCCACGCCGCCGTCCGCCCCGGCCTGGACGCCCTGGAAAACCTGGCGGGCGCGGACGGCGCGCGGGAGGGGCGGGCCGCGATGGCGCGCGCCGTCCTGCTGCTGGCGATCGTCAGCCCGATCGACGTGGCGAGCCCGGCGGACGATCCGGTCGTCCGCCTGTACGCGGTGTTCGAGGAGCTCGGCGACCGGTGGGGGCAGGCGGCGGCGCTGTCCGTGCTGGCCTACCACGCGCAGCTCCTCGGCGACTTCCCCGCGCTGCGCCGGCACGCGCACCGCGGCCTCGAACTGTTCCGCGAGATCGGAGACCGGTGGGGGCTGCTGCAGGCGGCCACGCCGCTCGCCGACGCGGCGCGGCTCGCCGGGGACTACGAGCAGGCGGCGCGCTGGTACGCCGACGGCCTGCGCATCGCCCGCGAGCTGGGGCTGCGCGCCGAGGAGGCCCGGCAGCTCGCGGCGCGGCTCGCCGGGGACTACGAGCAGGCGGCGCGCTGGTACGCCGACGGCCTGCGCATCGCCCGCGAGCTGGGGCTGCGCGCCGAGGAGGCCCGGCAGCTCGCCGGCGCGGGGCACATCGCCCGGCTGCACGGCGAGCACGCGCGGGCCCGCGAGCTGTACCTGCGGGCGCGCGAACTCGCCGCCGACGAGTCGGTCAAGGTGCTGGAGCAGGTCGCCGACCTCGGCCTGGCGATGAGCGCGCGGCGGCAGGGCCGCCACGACGAGGCGGAGCGGCTGCTGCTGCCCTGGCTCGACTGGAACCGGCGGGCCGGCTGGCCCGCGGGCATGGCCTCGGTGCTGGCCGAACTCGGCTACGTCGCCGAGCAGCGCGGCGACGCGCGGACGGCGCTCACCCGCCACCGCGAGGGCTACGAGGCCGCGTGCCGGACGGGCGAGAACCGGACGATGGCCCTGGCCCTCGAGGGCCTGGCCGGCGCCCTCTCCCTGGCCTGCGACCCGGCGCGTGCGGCGGGGGGTGCGGCGCGGGCCGCGGGGACGGGGCATGGGGAAAGCGGGGATGCGGCGGGTACGGCGTGGGCCGTGACCGCGGCGCGGCTGCTGGGCGCCGCCGCCGCGGCGCGGGAGTCGGTGGGCATGGCGCTGCCCCCGGCCGAGCGCGGCGACGTCGAACGGGCCGAGGCGAGGGTGCGGGAGGTGCTGGGGCCCGGGGACTTCCGGGCGGTGTTCCGGAGCGGCGGGGGGCTGCGGCCGGAGGAGTGCGCGAAGGAGCTGCCGGACGAGGGGGCGGACCGTCCGGGCCGGTGACGGCCGGGGACGGGTCCGGACCGCGCGTCCGGCGGCGGACCATGCCATGACGCGCGCCTCCGCGCGCGGGGAGAGAGGAAGACGAGCATGACCGACGAGGCAACCGCGGGACGCGTCCGGACGGTCCGCGCGAACGGGGTCGACCTGTGCGTGGAGGCGTTCGGGGACCCGGACGGCCCCGCCGTCCTGCTGCTGGCCGGATCCACGTCGTCGATGCTGATGTGGGACGCGGAGTTCTGCCGGCGGCTGGCGGGCGGGGAGCGGTTCGTCCTGCGCTACGACCTGCGCGACACCGGCCGGTCGATGACCTACCCGCCGGGCGAGCCGGAGTACGGCCTGGCGGACCTCGCCGAGGACGCGGTCGGGGTGCTGGACGGCTACGGCATCGGCGCGGCGCACCTGGTCGGGCAGTCCATGGGCGGGATGATCGCGCAGCTCGTCGCGCTGGACCACCCCGGGCGGGTCGCGTCGCTGACGCTGCTGTCGTCCAGCCCCGGCGGCCCCGGGCCGGAGAACCCGGACCTGTCCACGATGTCGGAGGAGTTCCAGCGCGAGTACTCCGACGTCCGCTGGCCCGACTGGTCCGACCGCGACCAGGTCGTCGAGTACCGGGTGTCGCTGCAGCGCCCGTGCACCGGCGGCGGTCGCGCGTTCGAGGAGGAGCGCTACCGGCGGCTGGCCGGCGCGGAGTTCGACCGGGCGATCGACCTGGAGTCGGCGATGCGCAACCACTTCGGCATGGCCGACACGCCGCCGTGGCGGGACCGGCTCGGGAAGATCGGCGCGCCGACCCTGGTCATCCACGGCGGCGACGACCCCGTCCACCCGTTCGACCACGCCGAGGCCCTCGCCCGCGAGATCCCCGACACCAGGCTGCTGCGCCTGGACGGCGTCGGCCACGAGATCCCCGAACCCGACTGGGACACCATCGTCCGCGCCATCACGACCCACATCGCCCGCGCCACCTGACCGTCCCGCCGCCTGACGGGTCCGCCGCCCGCCCGTACCGCCACCTGACCCGTCCCGCCGCCTGCCCCGTCCGGCGGGCGCCCGCGTCCCCGCGCCGCGCTCCCGGCGGCGCGGGACGTGCGGTTCTTGCGCGGGTTCGGCGGGCGGGGGACCCGAGCACCCTGTGAGATGCCCCGGCCGTCCGGGCCGCTCCATCCTGGAACGCGCGTGCCCCGACCGGGCCGCGCGACAGGAGCGACGGGAGGAGCGTGCATGCGGACACGGCTGCGGGTGCTCGCCGGAGTGACGGGTTCGACGCTGGCCGCGGTCCTGGCCGGGACCGGTCCGCCCGCCGGGGCGGCCGGTCCGCCGGGGCCGACGGGCCCGGACG
>NZ_QURH01000213.1 GCF_003428695.1 Actinomadura logoneensis | reverse complement strand
GGGCGGCTGGCGGGGGGCGGGCCGGGCGGGCGGAGGTGGGCCGCGATGCGCAGGGGCGGCTCGCGACGCTGCGGCTCGGCCGGCGGCTGGTCGGGAGACGCGGGCCCGGTCTGGGTCAGGTCCAGGCGCCCGGCGCGCAGCATGCGCAGGACCTCCAGCTCCTCGGGAGACACCAGCGCGGCCACCGTCTTGCCGTGCCGGGTGAGGACGACCTCCTCCCCGGCGTAGACGACGCGGTTGATCAGGTCCGCGAGGACCTTCCGCGCTTCGGTCACCGGTATCTCCACGCCGTTCATCCTATAGCGAACACCTCCGGGTCCCCCTTCTCCGCCAGACTCATCAAAATGTACATTCCATACAGACTACCTAGTTGAGGAGGCAGCGATGGTGATCAGCGAGGGATCCGGCCGGCCCGAGACGTTCCTGGGGAGGTCGCGGGCGTCGGTGGCGGCGCCGGAGGCCGCACTGGGGAACGAGGCGCTGTCCCAGCGGCTGCTCGGGCAGCGGATCGTGTTCCTGGGCGAGGAGATCGACGACCAGACCGCCAACCGGGTGTGCGCCCAGTTGCTGCTGCTCGCCGCGCAGGACGCCAGGCGCGACATCACCCTGTACGTCAACTCCCCCGGCGGCGTCGTGGACGCCGGCATGGCGATCTACGACATGATGCAGTTCGTCCCCAACGACGTGTCGACCGTCGCGCTCGGGATGGCCGCCTCCATGGGCCAGATGCTGCTGTGCGCCGGCGCTCCCGGCAAGCGGTTCGCGCTGCGCCACGCGCGCGTCATGATGCACCAGCCGCACGGCGGGATCGGCGGCACCGCCTCCGACATCAAGATCCAGGCCGAGCAGTCGGTCTACCTCAAGCGGACGCTGTTCGAGCGGATCGCCCACCACACCGGGCAGCCGCTGGAGCGGGTCGTCGCCGACGGCGACCGGGACCGCTGGTTCACCGCCGAGCAGGCCCGCGAGTACGGGTTCGTCGACCACGTCGTCGACTCCACCGACCGGGTGGGCTCGTGACGCGGCCGCGCGCCGAGGCGCGCTATGTGATGCCGTCCTTCACCGAGCGGACGTCCTACGGGATGAAGGAGAGCAACCCCTACAACAAGCTGTTCGAGGAGCGGGTGGTGTTCCTCGGCTCGCCGGTGGACGACACCTGCGCCAACGACGTCACCGCGCAGCTGCTGGCGCTGGAGGGCATGGACCCCGACCGGCCGATCAACCTGTACATCAACTCCCCCGGCGGGTCCCTCACGGCGATGCTGGCGATCCACGACACGATGCGGTACGTCCGGCCGGTGGTCGAGACGACCTGCGTCGGGCAGGCGGTGTCGGCGGCGGCGATCCTGCTGGCGAGCGGGGCCCCGGGACGGCGGCAGGCGCTGCCGGGCGCGCGGATCCTGCTGCAGGAGCCCGCGGTCGAGGTGTCCCGCGGGTCGTCCAGCGACATGGAGATCCAGGCCGCGGAGATCCTGCGGCTGCGGGACCAGACCGAGCGGATCGTGGCGGAGGCGACCGGCCGCGACACCGAAACCGTCCGCCGCGACCTGGACCGGGCCCGCTTCTTCACCGCCGAGCAGGCCCGCGAATACGGGCTCATCGACCACGTCCTGACGCCCCGCGGCCGGTGAACGGCCCGTCACGGGCCGGTGGCGAACACGCAAAAGTACCAGGGTTGGATCGTGTCCCCACCGGGAATCTTGCCGGGGTACTCAGCGTTGGTCTGGACAAGACCGCAAGCCGTCTGGGAGGCACGTGACGATGGCGGAGCGCGCACTTCGCGGCACCCGACTCGGAGCGACGAGCTACGAGAACGATCGCAACACCGATCTGGCCCCACGTCAGGAGGTCGACTACACCTGCGGCAAGGGGCACCGGTTCACCGTGACGCTCGCAGCCGAGGCAGAGGTGCCCATGACCTGGGAGTGCCGCAGCTGCGGCGCTACCGCCCTGCGGGTGGACGGCGAGCTGCCCCAAGCCAAGAAGGGCAAGCCGCCGCGGACCCACTGGGACATGCTGATGGAACGGCGGACGCTGGAGGATCTGGAGGAGGTGCTGGCCGAACGCCTGGAGATCCTGCGCTCGGGCCGGCGCCGGCGCTGGAGGATCTGGAGGAGGTGCTGGCCGAACGCCTGGAGATCCTGCGCTCGGGCCGGCGCCGGTCCGCCTGATCCCGGGCGTCCGCCCCGAAGACCGCCGGGCCGCCCCCGTCATCACGACGGCGGCGGCCCGGCGGTCTTCCACGTTCTCCGCCTATGTCGCCGGAGTCGCGCGGCCTGTGGCCACACGTCCGCCCTGTGGCCCCACGCCCCGCTCCCTCGCCCCCTGCTCCCTCGCAGACTGGCCGAGCCCGGACGGCCACCGAGGCGGGCGGGGCGGCGTTGGGAGCCGTGTCCCGGCCTACGGCTCCGTGACTCTGGCCATGGCCGGTCACGGTGCGGTCGGCCGGGAGGATCGATCTTGGGGCGGGAGGGGCCGCGGTCGGGGCGGTGGACGGAGAGGCCGGGGTCAGGGGCGGTCGTCGTCGTGGATGACCTCGCCCTGCACGACCGTCCCGCGCGGCGCCCGGCCAGCGTCGGCGGACGTCCCGGTGGAGCGGCCGAACGGGTCGCCGCCGCGCGCGGTGGCGTTGAAGCCGCCGGGGCCGGTCATGCCGGGCGGGAACCCCGCCCGGGCCTGCACCGAGGCCAGGCGCCGCGAGGCGACCTTGCCGAGCGGGCGCCGCAGCAGCGGGCGTGTGACGGGCACGACCAGCAGCAGCCCCAGAACGTCGGTGAGGAAGCCGGGGACCATCAGCAGGACGCCGCCGGCCATGATCAGAGCGGCGTCGCCGAGCTCGCGCTCGGGCAGCTCGCCGCGGCTGAGCGCGGCGTTCAGGGCGCGCCAGGCGCGGCGGCCCTCGCGGCGCACGATCCAGCCGCCCAGCAGGATCCCGGCGGCCAGCAGCCCGGCCGTGGGCCAGCCGCCGAGGACCTGCCCCACCTGGACGATCAGCAGGATCTCCAGCACGGGCAGCAGCAGGAACGACAGGACCAGGACGAGCGGCAGCATGGCTCCAGCTTCGGGTCGGATGGACGGACCGTCACCACCTACAACGCCGCGCGCGCCCCGAACGTTTCCGCAGGACCCGCCCGGTCCCGCCCGGTCCCGGCCGGTCTCAGCCGGTCTCAGCCGAGGTTCGGCGGGACTCGGCCGGGATTCGGCGGGCCCTCAAGGCCCGGCAGCTCCCCGGTACCGGACGGGACTCGGCGGCGAGGCCGGGCCGCGGGACTCGGCGGCGCGAGACGGCGCGTGGGGCGGCGACGCGGCCGGCTCAGCGGTGGCCGCGGAGCCGGGCGACGCGGTCGGCCACGCCCCACTGCGTCACGCGCACCATCGCCTCGACCATGATGTCGCGGCTCATCTTGCTGGTGCCGTGGACGCGCTCGACGAAGGTGATGGGCACCTCCACGACGCGCAGGCCCTGCTTGAGGGAGCGGCGGGCCAGGTCGATCTGGAAGCAGTAGCCGCGCGAGTCGACGCCGTCCAGGCCGATCTTCTGCAGGGTCGCGGCGCGGAACGCGCGGTAGCCGCCGGTCGCGTCGCGCAGCGGCAGCCCGAGCATCGTCCGGACGAACACGTTCCCGCCGCGGGAGATGAACTGGCGGCTCAGCGGCCAGTTCTCGATGCGTCCGCCGGGGATGTAGCGGGCGCCGAGGACCAGGTCGGCGTCCTGCAGGGCGGTGAGCAGGCGCGGCAGCTCCTCGGGCTGGTGGGAGCCGTCGGCGTCCATCTCGACCATGACGTCGTAGCCCTGCTCGGCGGCCCACCGGAACCCGGCGATGTAGGCGGCGCCCAGGCCCTCCTTGCCCTTGCGGTGCAGGACCTTGACGTGGTCGTCGGCGGCGGCGAGCCCGTCGGCGATCCGGCCGGTGCCGTCGGGGCTGTTGTCGTCGGCGACCAGCACGTCCACCGCGGGCACGGCGGCCCGGACGCGGCCGACGATCCGCTCGATGTTGTCCCGCTCGTTGTAGGTCGGGATGATCACTAGGACCCGGCCCAGGTCGGCTGGGATGTCCATCGGCGTCAGTTCTCCTCGTCCTCGGTGCGTGCGTCGTCGCGCACGCCGTCCCGCATAGTGTCCCGCCCGGTGGGGCCCTGCGGGAACGCCGCGGCGGCACGGCGGCGGCGGCGCGCCGGGCCGAGCGCGGCCGC
>NZ_QURH01000208.1 GCF_003428695.1 Actinomadura logoneensis | reverse complement strand
GCCGCGCTCGCGGCGACGGAGTGCGGCCCGCCCGCCTTCGGCCCGCCCGCCTTCGGCCCGGCCGCGTCCGGTCCGCCCGCGTCCGGTCCGGCCGCGTCCGGGACGGCGACGTCCGGAGTGGCCCGGTTCGCGTCGGTGAGGACGTGCCGGGCGACGCCGACCCGCAGGACGATCGACGCCATGTGGTGGGCGACGATGTCGTGCAGTTCGCGGGCGATGGCGGTGCGCTCGGCCATGCGGGTCGCGTGCTCGGCCAGCTCCCGCCGCCGCTCGGCCTCGGCCGCCCGCTCGCGCGCCGCCCTCGCCTCGTTCTCCACCGACCGCAGGTAGGCGGCCAGCAGCACCGGCAGCGCCAGCATGACGGTGCCCTTGTAGGCGAGCGAGGCCAGGTCCTGCGCCTCCTCACCGGCCCACATCGCGGCGTATCCGGCGGCGAGCGCGGCGAGCGCCAGCGCGGCCTCGCGCCGGCCGCGGCGCAGCGTCACCTCGAACACCGCGACGCTCGCCCCGACCTTCTCCACGATCGGCGTGCCCGAGCCGTACCGCGCGGCGAGCACCAGCAGGACGGGCTGGACGAACGCCGCCGCGAGAGGCCAGCGGACCGCCGCGGCGAGCACGCCCAGGGACGCGGCCGCGACCGTCCACTCCGTCAGGGCGTGCGGGGTGCCGGGCCCGCGCATCAGCAGCAGGTAGCCGACGGCGCAGGCGATCACCAGCAGGCGGGCGATCCGCGCCCGACCCCATGTCCCGGCCACGGCACGAGCCTAAACCGGACGGAACGGGCGTGCGCTCCTCCGCGCGGACGACCCGTCCCTCCTCCGCCCGGCCGCCGGACCGGGCCGTCCGGCCGCTCGGCTGCGGTCCGCCCGGCGGGGGGACGCCCGGCCCGTCCGGCCGCGGAAAGGCTCCGATCGGCCGTGCGGACGGGCCGTCCGGGCGAAGCGCCCGCCCCGGCGCGGACGTGACGCTGGCCGGCATGACTGAACAGAGCATGTTCGCCGCGCTGGGCCGGTTCGCGGCCCGGCGGCGGCGCTGGGTCGTGGTGGCCGCCGTGGCGTTCGCCGCGTTCGCCGGGGTGTGGGGGACGGGCGTGTTCGGGTCCCTGACGGGCGGTGCCGGCTTCGACGACCCGAGGAGCGAGTCGGTGGCCGCCGACCGGGTCCTGGCGGGTCCGCTGGGGCGGCACACGCCCGACGTGGTCGTCCTGTACGACACGGGCGCGCGCAGCGTGGACGACCCGTCCGTGGCGTCCGCCATCCGCACCGCCGTGGACGCCGTGCCCCGCACCGGCATCGCCGAGTTGCGCACGTTCTGGTCCACCGGCGACCCGGCGTTCGTGTCCCGGGACCGGCACGCGACGTATGTGACGGTGCGGTTCGCGTCCAGCGTCGACCAGGAGCGCGTGAAGGCGCTGCGGAAGGTCGAGCCCGCGTTCGCCGTCCCCGGGACGACCGTCCGGTTCGGTGGCGTGACCGCGATGACCGAGCAGGTCAACGCCCGCGCCGGACGGGACATCGCCCGCGCCGAGAGCGTCTCGATGCCGCTGCTGGTCGTCCTGCTGGTGGTCGTGTTCGGCAGCCTGGTCGCCGCGTCGCTGCCGCTGGCGGTCGGCGGGCTCGTCGCGCTCGGCTCGTTCGCGGTGCTGCGCGCGGTCACCGCCGTCACCGACGTCTCGACGTTCGCGGTCAACGTCGTCACCATCCTCGGGCTCGGCCTCGCGATCGACTACGGGCTGCTGATGGTGACCCGGTTCCGGGACGAGCTGCGCGCGGACGGCTCCGACCTCGACGCCGCGGTCGCCCGGACGGTCGCGACCGCGGGCCGGACGGTCGCGGTGTCCGGCCTGCTCGTCGCGGTGTCGTTCGCGGGGCTGACGGTGTTCCCGTCCCGGTTCCTCGGCTCGATGGGGTACGCGGGCGCGGCCGTCGTGGTGTTCGCGGTCGCCGGGTCGCTGACGCTGCTTCCCGCGCTGCTGCGCTTCGCCGGGCACCGGGTGAACGCGCTGCGCGTCCCGCTGCCGCGCCTGCGGAACCCGGGCGAGCGCTGGTACCGGACGGCCCACCTGGTCATGCGCAGGCCGCTGCTCAGCACGGTCGGCCTGGTCGCGGTCCTGCTGGCGCTCGGCGCGCCGTTCCTGGGGGTGAACTGGGCGCGGCCGGGCGACTGGGTGCTCCCGGCCGACGCCGACGCCCGCACGGTCACGCGCCAGCTCGGCGACCGCTTCACCGCCGACCCCGCCAAGCAGATCACCGCCGTGGTCGAGGGCGCCGCCGACCGTTCCGCGCTCGACGCCTACGCCCGCGACCTCGCGCGCGTCCCCGGAGTGCGCGGAGCAGCCGTCACCGGGATCCGGGGGAACCAGACGCGGATCTCCCTCGGGTACGGCTTCGACCCCATGTCGCGCCAGGCCGCCCGCACCGTCCGGGACCTGCGCGCGATGGCGCCGCCGCCCGGCACGAAGGCGCTGTTCACCGGCATGCCCGCGTCGCGCGTGGACATCGTCCACATGATCGGGGCGCGGGTGCCGTGGATGCTCGCCTTCGTGGCCCTGGTGACCTTCGCCGTGCTGTTCGGCGCGTTCGGCTCGGTCGTCCTGCCGGTCAAGGCGCTGCTGCTGAACCTGCTGTCGTTGTCGGCGGCGTTCGGCGCGGTCAAGCTCGTCTTCCAGGACGGATGGTTCTCCGGCGTTCTCGGCTTCACCCCGGTCGGCGTGGTCGACGCCGACTTCCCGGTGCTGATCGTGGCGATCGCGTTCGGCCTCGCCGTGGACTACGAGGTGTTCCTGCTGGCCCGGATCCGCGAGGAGCGCGCCCGCGCCGCGACCTCATCCGCCGCTGCGGCCCCGGACGGCGCCGCGGACCCGGCCCGCGCCGCGGATCCGGCGGAGGCGATCGCGGCGGCCGTGCGCCGCACCTCGACGGTGATCACCGGCGCGGCGCTGCTGATGGTCGTGGTGGTGGCCGGGTTCCTGGCGTCCGGCATCGTGTTCATGCAGGTCATCGGGGTCGGGCTGATGCTGGCGGTGGTCGTGGACGCGACCGTCGTGCGGGGCCTGCTGGTGCCCGCCGTCATGCGCCTGCTGGGGGAGTGGGCGTGGTGGTCGCCGGGACGGCGCCCGCCGCGGGCGGCAGCGGGCGGCCGAGCAGCGCCGCCAGCCGTGCCGGGGAGTCGGCCGGCCCGGCCGTGAGGACGGTCCCGGACGCGTCGGCGAGCACCGCGTAGGGCGGCCACGGCACGCCGTTGGCGTCGAACACGTCCGGATCGACGAGGACGGGGAGGCCGCCCTCGCGCAGCGCGGCGGCCTCCCCGAACGGCGTCACCACGACGACCGGCACGTGCCCGGCCGCGCGGACGAACGCGGGCAGCGCGTCCAGGCACGACCCGCAGGTGGGAGTGACCAGCGCGAACAGCGTGGTCCGGCCCTGCGCCGACCGCCCTCCCGCCAGGACGAACCCGTCCCCGGCGCGCGGTCCGCGCGCGGGCCCCGGCTCCGCGGGGGCCGGGACCGGCGCCGGACCCGGACGCAGCACCAGCCCGAGCCCGGCGAAGACCAGCAGGTATCCGCAGGCCAGCGGCAGGCCGGCGACCGAGAACCCGGGAGCGGACGCCGCCATGGCCGACAGCACGACCATCGCGCCCGTCCGGGCCAGGCTCACCGGGCCGACCAGCGTCGTCCGCCCGGGACGCCCGAAACAGCCGCAGTCCACCCGCAGCCCGCGCCGCAGCACCGACACCTGCGCGCACAGCAGCCCGCCGAACAGCGCCGCGGAGCACACGGCGCCGGCCACGGACGCGCGGGAGCCGGTGCCGAGCGTCCACGGCAGGACGAGCAGCAGCGCCACCGCCACCTCGGCGGCGATCACCGTCCACGCGACGGCCCGCGCCAGCCGGGCCGGGACCAGCCGGTACCCCGACACCGTGCGCGCGAAGCCGCGCGGATCGCGCAGCTTGCCGACCACCGCGACCGCCAGCACCGCCACCAGCGCCGGTCCGGCCGACCCGACAACGACCGTGCCCATCCCCACTCCCGCCCTCCGGAACGGGCCATGCTAAACCAGCCGCACTGAGCTGCCGTAATGTGAGGATCATGGACTCATCGGGGGAGAACGAGGCCATCGTCCCGAACACCCGGCCCGACGAAGGAGCGGACCGAGGCGCGAGCACGACCACGGACACAAGCACGACCATGGACGCGGGGGCCGCGGATCCGTTCGTGCGCGTCCGGGGCGCGCGCGAGCACAACCTCCGCGACGTCGCGGTCGCCGTCCCGCGCGACGCGCTGGTGGTGTTCACCGGCGTGTCCGGTTCGGGCAAGTCGTCCCTGGCCTTCGGGACGCTGTACGCCGAGGCCCAGCGCCGCTACCTGGAGTCGGTCGCGCCCTACGCGCGGCGGCTGCTGCACCAGGTCGGCGCGCCGGACGTGGACGAGATCACCGGCCTGCCCCCGGCGGTCGCGCTCGGGCAGCGGCGGGCCGCGCCGTCCTCCCGGTCCTCGGTCGGGACGGTCACGGCGGTCTCCAACTCGCTGCGGATGCTGCTGTCGCGCGCCGGGGACTACCCCGAGGGCGCCGAGCGCCTGGACTCCGACGCGTTCTCGCCCAACACCCCGGTCGGCGCCTGCCCCAACTGCCACGGCCTCGGCGAGGTCCACGACGTGACCGAGGAGTCCCTGGTCCCGGACCCGTCCCTGTCGATCAGGGAGGGCGCCGTCGCGTCCTGGCCCGGCGGCTGGATGGGCAAGAACCTGCGAGAGATCCTCGAGGAACTCGATGTGGACGTCGACCGGCCGTGGCGCGAGCTGCCCAAGGAGCGGCGCGACTGGATCCTGTTCACCGACGAGCAGCCGGTGGTGACCGTCCATCCGGTCCGCGAGGCCCACCGCACCCAGGGCACCTACAAGGGCACGTTCCACAGCGCCAAACGGCTCGTGCTGCGCGCCTACGCCGAGTCCAAGAGCGAGAAGCGCCGCCAGAAGGCGGAGAGCTTCATGACCAGCGCCGTCTGCCCGGTCTGCCACGGCAAGCGGCTGCGGCCCGAGTCGCTCGCCGTCACCTTCGCGGGACGCGACATCGCCGACCTGGCCGCGCTGCCGCTCATCGACCTGGCCGCCGTCCTGCGCCCGTACACGCGCGAGGGCGGCCCCGCGGGCGTGCTGTCGCGCGACCTCATCGAGCGCGTCGAGGTGCTGACCGAGCTGGGCCTCGGCTATCTCGGCACGGACCGGTCCAGTACGACGCTGTCGGCGGGCGAGCTGCAGCGGCTGCGGATGGCGACCCAGTTGCGCTCCGGCCTGTTCGGCGTCGTCTACGTCCTGGACGAGCCGTCCGCCGGACTGCACCCCGCCGACACCGAGGCGCTGATGAGCAGCCTGCACCGGCTGAAGACCGCCGGGAACAGCCTGTTCGTCATCGAGCACGACCTGTCGGTGGTGCGCCGCGCCGACTGGATCGTTGACGTCGGGCCCGGCGCGGGCGTCCACGGCGGCGAGGTCCTGTACAGCGGCCCGGTGGACGGCCTGCGCGACGTCCCGGAGTCGGTGACGCGCCGCCACCTGTTCGGCGAGGCCGAGCGGCCCGGGCACACGCCGCGCGAGCCGTCCGGGCACCTGCGGCTGCGCGGCGTCACCCGCCACAACCTGCGCTCCCTCGACGTGGACGTCCCGCTCGGGGTGTTCACCGCGCTCACCGGCGTCTCCGGCTCCGGAAAGTCCAGCCTCCTGGACGCCATCGCGGACGCCCCCGGCGCCGGACGCGTCGTCCGCGTCGACCAGAAGCCCATCGGACGCACCCCGCGCTCCAACCTCGCCACCTACACCGGCCTGTTCGACGCCGTCCGCAGGCTGTTCGCCGAGACCGACGAGGCCAGGGCCCGCGGCTACGACGCCGGACGGTTCTCCTTCAACGTCGCCGGAGGGCGCTGCGAGAACTGCCAGGGCGAGGGCTACGTGTCGGTCGAGCTGCTGTTCCTGCCGAGCACGTACGCGCCGTGCCCGGTGTGCGGCGGCGCCCGCTACAACCCCGAGACCCTCCAGGTGACCTACCGGGGCGCCGACATCGCGCAGGTGCTCGACATGACCGTGGACGAGGCGGCCGGGTTCCTCGCCGACGTCCGTCCGGCGGCCCGGTCCCTGCGCACGCTGCGGGACGTCGGCCTCGGCTACCTGCGGCTCGGCCAGCCCGCCACGGAACTGTCCGGCGGTGAGGCCCAGCGCGTGAAGCTGGCGTCCGAGCTCCAGCGCGCCCGGCACGGCGGCACCCTCTACGTCCTGGACGAGCCGACCACGGGACTGCACCCCGCCGACACCGAGGTCCTGGTCGGGCAGCTCCAGGCGCTGGTGGACGAGGGCGCGACCGTCGTGGTCGTCGAGCACGACATGGACGTCGTCGCGACCGCCGACCACGTCATCGACCTCGGCCCCGGCGGCGGCGCGGCCGGCGGCCGGATCGTGGCCCAGGGCACCCCGGCCGACGTCGCCGCCTCGTCCGGCCGTACCGCCCCCTACCTCGCCGCCGCCCTCCGCTCCGACGGCTGAGTTACTGAGAGTGATTGACGAACACTCCGGGTAACAATCGCAGTACTGTCGGCCGACCCGCCGCGCCGACCTCCGGAAGGGAGAGCTCCGATGCCGGTCTTCAGCCTCGTCGGCACCGCCGCGCTGGCCGCGGTACTGACCGTCACCGCACCCGACGCGGCCCCGCCGCCCTGCAAGCTCACCGGCAAGCATCCCGCCAAGGTGAAGGTGGGCCTGGCCACCATCGACAAAGACGGCAAGACCCTGGAGGTGCCGGTGCTCTACAGCTGCAGCGACGCCACCCACGTGGGGGTCGGGGCCGGGCAGCCGCCCCGGCCGAAGCAGGGCAAGCCGAAGTACGACCGCGTCGGAGGCGGGTTCATCACCGCGACCTGCGACGGCAAACTGCAGAACACGACGATCAAAGCCGATCCGCAGCGCACCTTCACCGGGGCGTGGGAGAAGGGCAAGGCCGCCACCGTCGGCGCCAACGTCGTCCTCCACCAGGACAAGTGCGTGTACATCCTGGCCAGCGACGTCAAGGACGAGTCCCTCCGCTGACCCGGCCTCCGGGGCGGACGGCCGCGGAGGAACGGGCCGCGGAGGGGACGGCGGATCAGCTGTCGTAGTCGACCTCGACCTCGTCGGTCTCCGGGAGGGACTGGCAGGTCAGCACGTACCCGGCGGCGACCTCGCCCGGCTCCAGCGCGAAGTTGCGCCGCATCCGCACCGACCCGGACGTCACCTTCGCCCGGCACGTCCCGCAGACGCCGCCCTTGCACGCGAACGGCAGGTCCGGCCGGACGCGCTGCGCCGACTCCAGGACGGTCCGGTCGCGGGGGAGCGCGGCGGTCGTGGACCGGCCGTCCAGCGTGATGGTGACCCGGCTGACCGGGCCGTCCGGCGCGGCGTCCTCGTGCCGCAGCGGCGCGACCGGCTCGTCCTCGGCGAAGAACAGCTCCCGGTGGACGCGCTCGGCGGGCACGCCCAGCCCGGCCAGCACGCGGCGGGCGTCCTCGACCATGCCGATCGGCCCGCACAGCCACCAGTGCGAGGCGTCCCACAGGCACAGGCCGTCGACGAGCGCGGCGAACCGGGCCGAGTCCATGCGCCCGGACAGCAGCTCCGCCTCGCGCGGCTCGCGGGACAGCACGTGCGCGAGCTGGAACCGGGCGGGGTGGAGGTCCTTGAGGTCGGCCAGGTCCTCGGTGAACATCACCGTGTCGGTGCGGCGGTTGCCGTACAGCAGCGTCACCCGCGTGTCCGGATGCGCGGCCAGCGCCGACGCCGCGATCGACAGCATCGGCGTCACACCCGACCCGGCCGCGACCAGCACGTGGTGCGCGGGTTCGGCGAGGTCCGGCGTGAACGTCCCGGTCGGGGCCATCACCTCGACCTCGTCGCCCGGACGCGCCGCGTGCACCAGCCAGGACGAGAACAGCCCGCCCGGCACCTCGCGGACGCCGATCCGCGGCGGCGACCCGGCGGGCGCGCAGATCGAGTACGAGCGGCGCTCGTCCCGGCCGTCCTCGACCCGGCGCAGCGTGAGCGCCTGCCCCGGCCGGAACGCGAACTCCCCGGCCAGCTCCGGCGGCACGGCGAAGGTGACGGCGACCGCGTCCGCGCACAGCCGCTCGATCCCCGCGATCCGCAGCCGGTGGAACGTCCGGCGGCGGCGGACGGGCGCGGTGGTCACCGGTACGGTCACGCTAGATCTCCTTGACGTGCTCGAACGGCTCGGAACAGGACCGGCAGCGCCACAGCGCCTTGCACGCGGTGGACGAGAACCGGGACGTCTCCTCGGTGTCGCGCGACCCGCAGCGCGGGCAGGGCACGGCCCGCCGGACGCCGCCCAGCGCGAGCGGCACCGGCCCGCGCCGGGCCTGTCCGGGGAGGCCCTGTCCGGACGGGGC
>NZ_QURH01000206.1 GCF_003428695.1 Actinomadura logoneensis | reverse complement strand
CGGCGCGGTCGCGGCGGAGCTGCGGCGGCTGGAGGCCGAGCGCGAGGAGCGCCGCCGCCGCGCCAACGCCGCCGCGGGGCGCGTCGCGTTCTGGGTGCTGGCGCTCCTGCTGGCGTTCCTCGGCTACGACTCGGCGCGGACGGCGCACGAGGCGCGGCGGCGAGGCGACGACTGGGTGTACCCGCCCGCCGTCAACGCCTGCCTGTGCGTCGCCGGCGTCCTGCTGCTCGTCGGCTTCGCCCTCTGGCGCCACCGCCGGACCCGCTGAGGCCGCCCGCCCGCGCGCCCGCGGCGGACGCCGCCGGCCGGACGACGGTCACCGACGGCGCCACAGTGAGACGACGGCAGAGGCGAGACGGCGCCACCACAGGTGAGAAGCGTCTCGGCATGTGGTCCGACCGGCGATCTTGCGGGGCCGGTCGGTAACCTTCGAGCGTGACCGAGAGCGCGAATCCTTCCCTTGTCATTCCCGCCGATCTCAAGCCCGCCGACGGCCGGTTCGGATGCGGGCCGTCCAAGGTCCGTCCCGAGCAGCTCGCCGCCCTCGCCTCGTCCGGCGACACCTACCTGGGCACCTCGCACCGGCAGAAGCCGGTGAAGTCGCTGGTCGGCCGCGTCCGCGCGGGGCTGGCCGAGCTGTTCTCCCTGCCGGACGGCTACGAGGTGCTGCTCAGCAACGGCGGCACCACCTGCTTCTGGGACGCCGCGGCGTTCGGGCTCGTCCGCCGCCGGTCGCAGCACCTGGCGTTCGGCGAGTTCTCCAGCAAGTTCGCGAAGGTCACCAAGGGCGCGCCGTGGCTGGACGACCCGTCGGTGATCTCCGCCGACCCGGGCTCGCACCCCGCCGCGCGCGCCGAGGACGGGATCGACGTCTACGCCCTCACCCACAACGAGACCTCCACCGGCGTCGCGATGCCGATCGCGCGCCCGGCGGGCACCTCGGCCGACGAGGCGCTCGTGCTCGTGGACGCCACGTCCGGCGCGGGCGGCCTGCCCGTGGACGTCAGCGAGACCGACGTCTACTACTTCGCGCCGCAGAAGTGCTTCGCGGCCGACGGCGGCCTGTGGATCGGCCTCGCCTCCCCGGCCGCACTGGCCCGGATCGACGAGATCGCCGCGTCCGACCGGTACATCCCGGAGTTCTTCAACCTGAAGACGGTCGTGGACAACTCCGCCAAGGACCAGACCTACAACACCCCGGCCGTCGCCACCCTGCTGCTGCTCGCCGAGCAGATCGAGTGGATGAACGGCAACGGCGGCCTCGCCTGGACCACCGCCCGCACCGCCGACTCGGCCCAGCGCCTCTACACCTGGGCCGAGAAGACGTCCTACACCTCGCCGTTCGTCGCCGACCCGGCGCAGCGCTCGCAGGTCGTCGGCACGATCGACTTCAGCGACGACGTGGACGCGGCGGCCGTCGCCAAGGTCCTGCGGGCCAACGGCATCGTGGACACCGAGCCCTACCGCAAGCTGGGCCGCAACCAGCTGCGCATCGGCATGTTCCCGGCGATCGACCCGGACGACGTCGAGGCCCTCACCCAGTGCGTGGAGTACGTGGTCGAGCACCTCTGAGCCGACCGGCGGAAGGGGCGGGGCGCCGACGGGCCTCCCGCCCCTTTCCCGTGTCCGCCTCCCGTGTCCGCCTTCCCGTGCCCGCGCGGGTCAGGCCACGGTCGCGGGCGGGGTCGCGGACCGGTCGCCGGACGGCCTGAGGGGCGCGACGCGGTGCCGGAGGACGGCGCGGTCGCGGGCCTCGTCGGACGGGGTGAAGCCGGTCCAGACGCGTCCGTCGAGGTCGAAGGCGCGTCCCGTGGGGACGAAGCCCGCTCCGCCGAGGACCTCCGGGGCCGCGCCCGGACGCGGCGGCCCGAGCCGCAGGTAGGTGCCCTCGCGGAGCATGACGATCGACGCGAAGCGGACGCTGGTGTGCCGCTCGGCCAGCCGGAACCACTTGGGGTTGGACGCCCAGTACAGGTTGCCCTCGACGTCCAGGGCGACCGAGAGCGGGCTGAGGGCGGCCCGGGCCAGGTGGACGGTGCCGGGGCGGGCCCGGTCGACCCAGGCCAGCGCGGCCCTGCCGACCAGCGCGGTGAGCACGGCGACGATGTCCGGCACGGACGTGTGGCCCGCGAGCACCTGGAAGAGCGGTTCGGAGTCGGTGCCGCCGGAAGCGGTGGGCGGCGCGAACCGGGCGCGCAGCGCTCCGGCCTCGATGTCGCCGTTGTGCGTGGCGACGATCCCGGCCGCGCGGGAGGCGTGCGGCCCGGCCGCCGCGGCCCCGCCGACGACGAGCGGGCTGGCGTTGGCGAGCGCGTGCGGGGTGCCCTGGGTGGCCCAGCGGGTGTGGCCGAGGACGACGGGCGCGGCGTCCAGCTCGGGCAGCAGGTCGTGCCGCCAGACACCGGAGAACGCGCCGCGGCCCTTCACCACCCGGCAGCCGTCGTGGAGGAGGTCGCTGGCGCGCTCGCCGGCGACGCCGGACAGGGGTCCGGCGTCCCGTCCCGCGGGGCGGCCGGTCAGCAGGGCCAGCCCCGCCGAGTCGGTCCCGCGCTCCTCGGCGAGCGTCCCCAGGGTGACCACGACGTCCGAAGCCCGTTCCGGGTGGGACGCGGCGGGCGCGCGCAGCAGCCCGAACAATCCGCACATGCTCGATGAGACGTATCTCATCACCGGCCGGTTCGAGCCCGGTCCGGGGCCGAATAAGCTCGGAGCGTGAACCGCGCGCCCCGATGGCTGCTCCCGACCGTGCTGACCGCGCTCGTGCTCGCCGTGGTCGTCGGCTCCGTGCTGCGTTGAACCGGGTCACCGCGTCGGTGCCGGCGCTCGCCGTCGCCGCCTGCGCGCTCTGGCCGATTCCGGCCACCGCCGCCCTGTCCCGACCGTTTACGGCCGCCTCGTCCGTGCCTGCCGTCCCGTCCGCGCCCGGGTCCTCCGGCGCCCCCGGTCCCTCCGGAACGTCGAATCCGTCCGGTCCGTCGAATCCGTCCGGGACGCCGGGAACAGCACGGCCGCGCGTCGCGTTCAAGATCGTCGATGAGCGGATCACCGAGTCCAGCGGGCTGGCGGCCAGCACCGCGCACCCCGGCGTCGTCTACACGCACAACGACTCGGGCGGCACCGCGCAGATCTTCGCGATCGGCCCGGACGGGGGCGTGCGGGCCGTGCTGACCCTCGCGGGCGCCCGCAACCGCGACTGGGAGGCCATCGCGATGGGCCGGGACGACCACGGCCGCCCGGCGATCTTCGTCGCGGACATCGGCGACAACCTGGGCGGGGCCTGGCCGTTCGTGACCATCTACCGGATCACCGAGCCCACCGTCCTGCGCGACCGGACCGTCGAGGCGACCGCGTTCCGGTTCCGGTACTCCGACGGGCCGCGCAACGCCGAGACGATGATGATCGACCCGCGCACGAACCGGCTCTACATCGCGAGCAAGCTGATGTCCGGCGCGCTCTACGAGGCGCCCGCCAAGCTCTCCACCAGCGGCTACAACACGCTGCGCCGGATCGGCGGCGCCCCGCCCATCGCCACCGACGGCGCGTTCGCCCCGGACGGGAACGGCTTCGTCATCCGCACGTACTTCGGGGCGCGCGTCTACCGGATGAAGCCGGACGGCACCCCCGGCGACTCCCACTCGATCCCGCTGCCCTCGCAGGAGCAGGGCGAGTCGGTCACCTACACGCCGGACGGCTCGTCCCTGCTGGTCGGCTCCGAGGGTCGCGCCCAGCCGGTCCTCCAGGTCCCCCTGACGGGCGCGGACGCCGTCGGCGGCACCGCCCCGCCGCCCGACCCGCGCGGTCTGACCTCGCCCCCGGCGGGGAAGGACGATCACGACGAGGGGCACCTGAGACACACCGGCGGCAGACGGGTCGCGCTCCTCCTGGTCCTCGGGATCGCGGGGCTCGTCGGTTACGGCCTGGTCCGGCGGCGGAGCTGAGACGCCGCAAAAACCCTGCCGAGCGGCAGAACGGCCACCGGATGGCAAAAGGAGACTACGTGCCCGGCGGTTCCCGCGAGAGGATGCGGACTGTGGAACATGAGCTGGTCGGCCTGCACGGGTTCGGCGGCCGGTTTCGCCCGGTCGCGCCGGGGCCGTTCGTCCTGCTGGCGGTGGCGGCGGCGCTGGCGCCGGTGCGTCCCGGCTGGCTATGGGCGGCGCTGGTCCTCGCCATGGCCGCCGGGCCCTGGGCGGCCGGGGCGGCGGTGGCCGTCCTGCCGTGGGCGGCGCGGCACCGCGGGCCGTCCCACTGGCGGCTGTCGGAGCGCGGGCTGGAGCGGATCGGCCCGGACGGCGCCGTCCTCACCCGCTACGAACGCGACCGCGTCGAAGGGCTGGGGATCACCACCGGCGACGGGGTGCTGGTCGTCCAGCACAGGTTCGGCACGGCCGCGATCGGGCCGCTGCCGAAGCTCGGCCTGGAGCCGCTGGCCCTGTTCGTGACCGCGCGGCGGCTCGGCGTGCCGGTGCGGCTGGTGCACGGCGAGGTCTCCGACCTGCTCGACCCCGCGCTGGAGGGGACCGCCCGTCCGCCCGGCGCCGACAGCGACGACGACACCGACGACGCCGAGGTGGTCATCCCGCTCGGCCCGTCCCGCGACCTGGCCGCCGAGCGGCGGCTGCTGGACCAGGAGGCGGCGCTGCTCGCCGCCGCGCACGAGGACGCCGACGCGGACGCCGCGCCCGCCCCGGCCGAGCCCGC
>NZ_QURH01000221.1 GCF_003428695.1 Actinomadura logoneensis | reverse complement strand
GCGCCGACGCCGCCGAGCAGCGCGCCGACGACCAGGCGGCGCGTGCCGACCGCGCCGAGCAGCGTGCCGACCGGGCCGAGCAGCGTGCCGACCGGGCCGAGCAGCGTGCCGACCGGGCCGAGCAGCGTGCCGACGCCGCCCAGGCCCGCGCCACCCCTACCGGGCAGCAGGACGCCCGATGACTGTCGCGTAGCGTCGTCCAGGCGCGGCGGCTGGGCCGCGCGCTGAGGCGAGACGGGTGGGCGTGCCGGTCGAGCTGGTGCACGAGGATGCCGATTGGACGCGGCCCGGTGCTCCGGGCCGCGTTTGCGCTGTTCGGGGCGTTGCCTGCTGGCCATGGTGGCGGTGGCGCGTGACGGATGGGACAGCCGGGGCCCAGGATCGGGGCATGGGCCTGCTGAGGACGTTGGGGGACACCCGTTTCCGCTCGTACGCGACGCCGAGCCTGCTCACGTGGATCTACCGGGGGTGCCTGACCGGGATCGTGCTGGTGACCGGGTGGTGGGTCCTGGTCGCGGTGTGGCTGATGAGCTGGCGCAACGGCTGGTTGTGGGGCGTTCTGCTGCTGGTCGTCGCGCCGGTCGTCGGCCTGGTGCTGCTGCTGTGCGTCCGGGTCGCACTCGAGTTCGTCGCCGTGAAGTTCCCGGCCGAGCCCCGTCACGACTTGGCCGCATCGGGGAAACACGGCGTTGCACCTCTGGTCAATGGGGCTGTGGGCGCGGCACGCTCGGTGATCCACTCGCGGCGCATTCAGGGAGGCCGACCGATGGATCAGCCAGGCGCGGGCGTGCCAGGTGCGGGCGTGCCCGACCCGGCCGACACGTTCCGGAGCGAGACCGGACGGTGGGAAGAGCCAGACGAGCCACCGGCCGACTCTGCGGATGAGGGGCCGGCGGCGGAGGGGCCGGCCGACGGTCCCGCCATGCGGCCGGTGTGGGTCGCCGGTGCGGTGGTCGGCGTGCTCCTGGTCCTCGCGCTCGCCGTGGCGCTCATCGTCGGGAGCTCGGGCGACACACCACGGGCCGCGCCGCAGACCACGGTCACGGCCACGGTGACCGCCTCCCCCTCGGCGCCGGCCCCGTCGGCGACGGCGCCGCCCTCGGCCACGCCTTCGGTGACGCCCTCGGTGGCGCCGTCCGGCGTGCCGTCGGGGACGGCGCCGGCCGGGCCGGGTCCGGTGACCCCGTCGTGGACGGGCACGATGACGATCGTCGGCCCCGCGACCGATCGGGACCTGGACGCGGCTCCGCCGCGGGCGGTGTCGGGCGACGGCGGCGACCTGCGCGCGGACTGGCTGGCCCCGGTGCTGCACGCGGTGGGGTCGGCGCGCCTGGCGGTTCTGGAGAGCGGGGCGCCGTCGGGGCCGTCCGAGTGCGCGGCCTCGGCCGCCAGCTCGGCGGCCAGCTCGACCGAGACCTTGCACGCCGGGGACGTGGTGTGCGTGGACACCGGCCGGGGCCACCTGGCCCGCCTGGTCATCACGCGGGCCACGCAGTCCAGCACCGCCCCGACGATCTCAGCGCAGGTCACCGTCTGGCCCGCGCCGGCGGCGGGACCGGGCCAGTGACCGGCGGCGCGGCGGGGCCGGCGGTGCTGGGGATCGATCCGGGCCGCCGCTGGACGGCGGGCGTGCTGCGCGTGGGCGATCGCCCGTGGGACGGCTGGACGCTGGGCCCCGTCGACGCCGAGGGCCGCCCGGACCCGAGCGCCACCGACAACGCCGATGACCTGGCCGCGTTCGCGCGCTATCAGCGCCGAGTCCTGGACATGGTGGAGGCGACGGTGGACCGGCACCGGGAGGCCGGCGGCGGCCCGGTGTACCTGGCGTGTGAGGTGACCGTCCCGCCCGCCGGACGGCGGATCGCGCTGGCCGACTGGCTGATCCCCCGCCAGCTCGTCGCGGGGCTGCTGGCCTACGACCCCGGCCTTGTCCTGGTCCGGGCCGACCAGCACGGCCGGGCGCACTACGACCGGGACGCGGCGGGCCGGCTGGTGCGGGCCCGGCCGCTGAGCGACCACTACCCGCCCGCCTTCTGGCCGACCCGGCCGGGGGACGGGCCGGGCGGGCGTCCGGCGGGGTGGGGGCCGTGTGAGGCGCGGCGCGGTGAGCGCGACCATGAGCGCGCCGCGTGGGACATCGCGGGCGCCGGCGCGCGCATCCTGGCCCGGCGGGCCGAGCGGAGCGGGGCGGGCGTCTGATGCGCGCGTGGGTGGAGCTGGCCGACCGCGCCGACCGCTCGATGCTGGTCCGGGAGACCCGCAACGCCCTCGCCGACGGGGCACGGTGGGGGTGGGCGGCGGTCCTGGTCGCCGCGGCCTCCGTCTGGGTCGCCCGCGGCCTGCCCTCGCCGGCGACGGCTGCCGCGGCCGTGCTGCTGCTGCCGGTCGCGGCCGGGCTAGCGTGGTGGCGCGGGTGGCGGCTGGCCTGGCGAGACGACCCGATCGACCGGCGGGCCGCCGCGGCCTCGGCCGCGCGCCGCTGGACGACCGGCCTCGGCCTGGTCGCCGCGGTGGTCCCGGCGCTGTGGCTGGCGGCCGGCCGTCCGCTGCTCGGTGTCGCCGTCGCCCTGGTCGTGGTCGCCGCGCTGGCGGAGCTGGCGATCGTGACGATCCCGGCCCGGACCCGCGCCCGCATCCTGCGGCGGCTGCGGATCGGCGCCCGCGCCGTCGCGCGGGATGAGGCCGTGCAGGTCGGGCGCGCGCTGTGGTCCGGGATGACGCTGGACCGCGTCCAGGTCACCTACCCGGCCGACTGGGCCGCGCACTCCGAAACCCGCCGCGACGACCTGACCGGGCGTCTGATGTGGGAGTTGTGCGGGCCGCCGCCGCGCACCCCGGCCGAGGCCGTGCGCCGCCCGGACTACCTGGTCGCCTTCGACGCCGCGGCGTGCCGGATCACCCTGGCCCGGATGCCGAGCCTCCCGCGCCGCCTGGCCGCGCGGGACTGGCGGCAGGGGCCGGGCCGGATCGTCCTGGGCCAGACGCACGGCGAGACCGCCGACCGGACCGCCGACGGCGTCCCGCTCGCGCTGTACGAGCCGACCGCGCACGCCCTGATCGTCGGCGGCACCCAGCACGGCAAATCGTCGGGGGTGCGGGCGTGGGTGGTGGACGGCCTGACGCACGGCGTGTGGCCGGGCGGTGTGTGGGCCGTGGACGGCAAGGGCGGCGGCACGTTGGCCCCCCTGCTCGGCCGCCGCGGCGTCCACGCGGTCGCCCACACCCCCGAGGAGTGGGCGCACGTCCTGGAGGACCTGGTGGCGCCGGAGGTCGCCCGCCGGTACGCCGAAATGCTCGACTGGCGCGCCGGCCGCAGCACCACCCGCCCCGACCACCCGCGCGCCCTGGTGGTCCTGGACGAGCTGCAGCAAGTGCTGCTGTCCCGGCCCGACCTGGCCGCCGTGGTGGAGACCCTGGCCCGCCAGGCGTTGGAGTCCGGCGTGATCCTGTGGGTGATCACCCAGCGCCCGGACGCCCGGGACGCCGTTCCGGGCGCGATGCGTGACCAGCTCCTCGACCGGATCACCTTCGGGCCGCTGTCGAGCGCGGGCGCGAAGATGAGCTTCGATGTCGCGGGCGATTGGCACCGAGCGATGGGGGTCGCGCCGATCCCCGGCCGGGCGCTGACGTGGATCGGCGGCGTGTGGCGCACGGTCCAAGTCCCCTGGTTGCCGATCCCGGCTGATGCGCCGAGCGCCGAGCGCCTGTACCCGCGGCGCGCCGCCCGTCCGGCCGCCGGCGACCCCTACGGCTACGGCCCCCCGCCGCCACGCGCCCAGTCGCCGGCGTCCGGGTCGGCGTCGTCGGCGACGCCACCGCGGCCCGACTCACGGTCCGCCGCGCCGGACGACGCCGAGTACGACCCGGCCACCGCGCGGCGCCGTCGGCGTCCCCAGTGACTCGGGCCGCGACCGGCGGAGTGGTTGCGCAGAGCGACGAATGACGACCGCGATTTGAGGCGGGAGCGACTCGCGCCTTTACTCCGGCGTCCCGGAGGGACGCCGGAGAGTCTAGCGCCGCGTTTCGCTCAGCGGTGGGACCGACACGCCCGTTCTCATCGTCACTGTGCGTCAGGGCTGGGGCGTCAGGCGTCCAGGCCGTAGGTGGTGCGGACGGCGCTCGGCAATCGGTCATAGAGCGCGGCCAACTCCGGCTCCAGGTCGTACAGGTCGGCGTCGCCGTCGAACTCGACGCCCGCGGCGGCGAAGAGCGCGGCGGCCTGGACGGTGGGGACCTCGACCCCCGCGGCGCGGGCGGCGTGGATGCGGTGCACGCCGGTCAGCCCCGTGCCGTGGTGGACCACGACCGGCGGTCCGTCCCACCCGGCCGCCTGCATCGCGGCGGTCAGCGCGGCCAGGTCGTCCGGCCTGTCGATGTGGTGGATCGGGTGCAGGTGGATCGGGTCCTCGTCGATGACCGGCAGATTCAGGGGGTTGACGATCGGCATCGTGGCCTCCTTGCTGGGGTGCTCGGGCGGGCGGTCAGCCGCGGCGTCCTGGTCGGTGTCGTGGTCGTCGGCCTCGGTGGCCAGTTCGTCAGGTGTTGGCACTCCTTTTGAACTCGCGCCAGGTCATCGTCCGGACGACGCTGGTGGGCACCACGGTGGGCTCGTCGTCAAACCCGGTGCCGGTCACCTCACCGTCGAACTCGATGACCTGGCCCCAGTCGTCGCCGGGCTCGCAGTCCTGCCAGCCCTCGCCCTCGCAGACCTCGCACTCCGGGAGCCCTCCGTCCCCGCCGCAGCGCTCGCAGTCGTCGGGGTCGTCGCCGTGGCAGCGGGGGCAGTCGCGCCAGCCCTCACCGGTGCCGTCGCACCCCGGGCACCTGGTGCGCGACCCGTCCTCGGTCCAGGCACTTCCCCACAGCCCGGACCAGGCATGGTCGGCGCAGAAACACAGGGGAACGTGCTCGCCGTGCCAGCGGAAGAAGGTCATGCCGATCCAAGGGTGGTGTTGACGCGCGTGTCCTCGGCGTCGGCGGGCGCGGCGAACGGTCCCCGGACGCCGGTGGGGTCGCAGGGGAAGGCGCCGGTGTCGGTGTGCTCCCAGTCGCGGCCGGCGGGCTTGCGCAGGGGCTGGCCGCAGTGGCGGCAGGGCGCGGTCTGGGGGCGCGGCCGCAGCTGCCCGGTGGGGTCGGCCAGCTCGTACAGCTCCTCCAGGGCCTCGGCCAGCAGCGCCAGCTCGGTCAGTCCTTGGGACAGGTCCAGGCCGTGCCCGGAGGTGAGGCCGTGCCGAGCGGCGTGGCGCAGCTGCTCGACCGCGCCGAGCAGGTCGCCGCGCGCCCGTCCGGCCCAGTTGGGCAGGTCGGCCTGCACGGTGCTCGGGTCGGGGGCGGTCTCGGCGAGCGGCCGGCGGGCCAGGGACCGCGCGGCCTCGCCCTCGCGGCGGTTCTGCCGGATCGTCTCGCGGCTGTACCCGGACTCGCGGGCCACCTCGACCTGGGGCACGCCGAGGTCGAGCGCGATGTTGATCGCGTCGTCCAGCAGGCGGCGCGCCTCGCCGCGGGCCGCGTCGGCCAGGTTCAGCCGCAGCCGGGCCCGCTTGATCCGCTCCAGCGGGTCCATCGCCGGGTCGCGCTCGGGGCGGTGCGGGTAGGTGCGGAACGGGTCGGTGGAGAAGTCGCTCATGGGGCCGACTCTGTCAGCCGTCCGGCGGGACGACAACCCACTTGGCCAAGATAGTTGGCCAAGTGGGTTGGCCTAAGGTGGCCACCACCCGTCCGGGGCCCGTTCGGGGCCCTTCGCGGAGTGAATGAGAAGTCCTCTTATCAACCTGTCAGTCCTGACCGGTCCCGGCGCGGGCATCACGGGGGTTCCAGCGCCGTTTCCAGCGCGCGTCGTCGCGTTCGGCGCGGGCGGCGCAGGCCACACATCGCGCGCACGGCGGCCCCACCGCCGGGTCGTCGGTCGTCTCCAGCACAGCCAACCCGCACCGGGTGAGGGTCGGACCGGCCAGCAGATGCCGGCGGCGCGGGCGGCCGAGGTAGGCGGCGGTCGCCAGCCCCCACGTGCCCGCCGCCGCTGGTCCCTGGTCACCCATGGCGCGCCTCGGGGGCGTCCGGCTCGGGCAGGGGGCGGGGGACGGTGGTGCGCGGGACGCTCAGCAGCGCGCGGGCGGCGTGCCGCCAGCGGGCCGGGTCGCCGCCGCGGACCCGGCGCAGATGCGGGGCGAGCGCGGCCAGGTCGCCGGCCAGCAGCGCCGCCGCGGCGGCGTCCAACCGGGCGAACGCGGCGTCGATGCGCCCGAAGTCGGCGGCGGCGGCGACCTGGGGGACGGTCGCGGTGACCGGCAGCGCCTCGGTCGCCGCCACCGCCGCCTCCCGCGCGGCGGCGAGCAGGTCCTCGTCTGGGGCAAGACCGGGGTCCCTGGCCAGCGCCGAAGCGTAGGCGACGTGCAGCAGCGCCACCGCGGACTTCCCGTCCGAGTGCTGCGGCGCGTCGGCCGGGTCGGCGGCCAGCGCCGCCCGGTCGGCCAGCGCCCAGCCGCGGCGGAACGGGTCGGCGGACTGGTCGGCGAGCTGTAGCACTCGGCGCCGTCCGGCCGCGCGGGCCTCGGCGAGCCAGCGCTGCACGGTGTCGGGCGAGAGGCCGGCCAGCTCGGCGGTACGGCGCACGCTGACCCCGGCGCGGCGCGCCGCCAGCAC
>NZ_QURH01000216.1 GCF_003428695.1 Actinomadura logoneensis | reverse complement strand
CGGTCGCCGCCCTCGGCGCCCGCCTGACCGGCGTCCCGCCCGAGCGGCTGGAGGCGGGCGGACGGCCGCACCTGCGCTGGCGCCTCGGCGCGGGCGACCGCGTCCTGCTGCTCGGCCACTTCGACACCGTCTGGCCGGTCGGCGCCCTCGCCACCCATCCGTTCGCCGTCACCGGCGGGCGGATGACCGGCCCCGGCTGCTTCGACATGAAGGCGGGGCTCGTCCAGATCTTCCACGCGCTGGCGCTCCTGGACGACCCGGACGGCGTCACCGTCCTCGCCACCAGCGACGAGGAGACCGGATCGGGCACCTCCCGCGCGCTGGTCGAGGCCGAGGCGCGCCGCGTCGGGGCCGTCCTGGTGCTGGAGGCCAGCGAGGACGGCGCGCTGAAGACCGCCCGCAAGGGGGTGTCCACCTACGACCTGCGGATCGGCGGCAAGGCCGCGCACGCGGGCCTCGAACCGCACCGGGGCGTGAACGCGGCGGTCGAACTCGCCCACCAGATCCAGGCCGTCGCCGCGCTCGGCGACCCGGCGGCGGGCACCTCGGTGACGCCCACGGTCGTGTCCGCCGGGACCACCCGCAACACCGTCCCGGACGCGGCGGACCTGCTCGTGGACGTCCGTGCCGCGACGACCGCCGAGCAGTTCCGCGTGGACACCGCCGTGCGCGCCCTTCGCCCCGCGCTGCCCGGCGCGCGGCTGGAGGTGACCGGCGGACCCGACCGGGCGCCGCTCCAGGAGACGTCCTCGGCGGACCTGTTCGCCCTGGCCGCCCGGCTGTACGGCGACCTCGGCCTCGGCACGCTGCGGAGCGCGGCCGTCGGCGGCGGCTCCGACGGGAACCTCACCGCCGGCGTCGGCACGCCCACCCTGGACGGCCTCGGCGCGGTCGGCGGCGGCGCGCACGCCGACCACGAACACGTGATCGTCGCGGAGCTGCCGCACCGGACGGCCCTGCTCGCGGCGCTCGTCCGCGAGCTGACCGCCCGTCCGCCCGGCCCGCCGCCCGCCGAGCCGGACGCGGCGCGGACCAGAGACCACGTCGGGGGGACGGCATGACCGGCCCGACGACCTTGGATGAGGAACCGAAGATGGCTGACCGACCCGCAGCAGACGACTTCAGGCCGGACGAGGGGGTGCCACAGGAGCTGCGCCGCGGCGCGCACCGCGCCGCCCACCGGGCCGCCGACGCCGCGGGCGTCCGCGTCCGGGAGCTGACCGGGATCCCCGACCTGGTCCATGCGGCGGCGCTGATCGACCGGGTGTGGCGTCCGCCGGCCGGGAGCCCGCTCATCACCCCCGAGCTGATGCGCGTGATCGGGCACGCGGGCGGCTACGTCGTCGGCGCCTACGCCGACGACCGCATGGTCGCGGCCTGCGTCGGGCTGCTGGCCGCCGACGGCCTGCACTCCCACATCGCCGGCGTCGAGGGACACGCCCGCGGCCGCAGCGCCGGGTACGCGCTCAAGCTGCACCAGCGCGCCTGGTCGCTGTACCACGGCATCACCCGGGTCGGCTGGACGTTCGACCCGCTGATCAGCCGCAACGCCTACTTCAACCTGGCCAAGCTCGGCGCGGCGCCCGCCGAGTACCTGACCGACTTCTACGGCGCCATGCAGGACGAGGTCAACGCGGGCGAGGAGACCGACCGCCTGCTCGTCCACTGGGACCTGGCGAGCCCGCGCGTCGCCGCCGCCTGCGAGGGACGCGCGCACGTCGCCGACGCGGGCCCGAGCCCGGTCGTCGGCCTGGACGCCAAACCCGACGGGCGTCCCGCCGCCGGACGGCTGGACGGCGCGACCGTCCTCGTCCGGGTTCCGGCCGACATGGAGGCCATGCGGGCGGCGGACCCCGCCGCCGCCCGGGAGTGGCGGCACGCCGTCCGCGACACCCTCGGCGCGCTGATGGCCGGGGGAGCGTCCGTCACCGGGTTCGCCCGGGACGGCTGGTACGTGGTCGAACGCGAAGGAAGGAACCGTTGATGAAACTCGCCGGAGTGGAGCTGCGCCGGATCGCGATGCCGCTGGTCTCGCCGTTCCGCACCTCGTTCGGCACCCAGGACTCCAGGGAACTCCTGCTGGTCCGGGTCGAGACCGGGGAGGGGGAGGGGTACGGCGAGTGCGTCACCATGGAGGACCCCGTCTACTCCTCCGAGTACACCGACGCCGCCGCGGACGTGCTCCGCGGCCACCTCATCCCCGCCCTGGCCGCCCGCCGGGACCTCGACCCCTGGCGCGTGGCCCCCGCGCTCGCCCACATCAAGGGCCACCGCATGGCCAAGGCCGCCCTGGAGGCCGCCGTCCTGGACGCCTGGCTGCGCGCCCGCTCGGTGTCCTACGGCGCCTGGCTCGGCGCCACCGCCGACCGCGTCCCGGCGGGGGTGTCGGTCGGCATCATGGACTCCATCCCGGCGCTGCTCGACGCCGTCGAGGGCTACCTCGCCGAGGGCTACCGGCGGATCAAGCTCAAGATCGAACCGGGCTGGGACATCGAGCCCGTCGCCGCCGTCCGCGAGCGCTTCGGCGACGGCGTCCCGCTCCAGGTCGACGCCAACACCGCCTACACCGTCGGCGACGCCGCCCACCTGGCCCGCCTGGACGAGTTCGGCCTGCTGCTCATCGAGCAGCCCCTGGACGAGGAGGACCTGCGCGGCCACGCCCGGCTCGCCGCCACCGTCCGCACCCCCATCTGCCTGGACGAGTCCATCGTGTCGGCGCGCGCCGCGGCGGACGCGATCGCGCTCGGCGCCTGCTCGATCGTCAACATCAAGCCGGGCCGCGTCGGCGGCTACCTGGAGGCCCGCCGCATCCACGACGTCTGCGCCGCGCACGGCGTCCCGGTGTGGTGCGGCGGGATGCTGGAGACCGGCATCGGCCGCGCCGCCAACGTCGCCCTCGCCGCCCTGCCCGGCTTCACCCTGCCCGGCGACACGTCCGCCTCCGGCCGCTACTACCGCACCGACATCACCGAGCCGTTCGTCCTGGAGGACGGCCACCTGCGCGTCCCGACCGGCCCCGGCATCGGTGTCGACCCGGACCCCGACCGGCTCGCCGAGGTCACCGTCTCCACCGAATGGGTCACCGCGGGAGTGCCCGCATGACCCCGCCCCCGCCGTTCCGACGGCCCGCGTCCCGGCAGACCCCTCCCCGGCAGACCGTGTCCCGGCGCACCGCGTCCGGGCGGGCGGCTGCGCTCCCGCGGGAGGCGGCCCGGTGACCGCCCCCGGCACGCCCGCCCCGGAGACGGCCGAAGACCGCATGCGCGCGGCGTTCGCCGCGGCGGGCGTCCGGGGCTTCTGCTTCGCGCGCGACATCGACGGCGACCGCGCCGTCGGTGTCGCCCCCGACGCCCCGGTCGTCCTCGCGTCCGTCTTCAAGATCCCGATCGCGCTCGAGTACGCCCGCCAGGCCGCCGCCGGACGCCTCGACCCCACCGCCCGGTACGCCGTGGAGCCCCGGTTCCGCGACGGCGGCATCGGCACCTCCGGCTGCGCCGACCCCGTCGAGATGAGCCTGCGCGACCTCGTCCTGATGATGCTGACCATGAGCGACAACGCCGCCACCGACGTGGTCCTCGAACGGGTCGGCACCGACGCCGTCAACGCCACGCTCACCGCGCTCGGCCGCACCCGCACCCACCTGGTCGGCGGCTGCGCCGCCCTGCTCGCCTCCCTCACCGCCGACCTCGGCGTCGGCTCCCTCGCCGACGCCGCGCCCCTGCTGGCCGCCCTCACCTCCGCCCGGCTGGACGAGCTTGCCGTCTGCGACCCCGCCCGCACCACCCGCGGAACCGCCCGCGACATCGCCGAACTCCTCGCCCAGATCTGGCGCGACGAGGCCGGACCGCCCGCCGCGTGCGCCGAGGTCCGCGCCGTCATGGCCCGCCAGGTCTGGCCGCACCGCCTCGCCTCCGGGTTCGACGACACCCACCTGGTCGCCGGCAAGACCGGAACCCTGCCCGGATGGCGCAACGAGGCCGGAGTCGTCCAGACCCCCGGCGGCGGACGCTACGCGGTCGCCGTCTTCACCCGCTCCACCCGCCCCGACCTGCGCCATCCCGAAGCCGACCGCGTCATCGGCACCGTCGCGCGGATCGCCGTGGACGCCCTGCGACCACCTACCTTGGCGCCATGACCGCACCGCCCGCCCCCGTCCTCGGCCGCATCCTCGCCGACCTCGGATCCACCCTGGTGGAGGTCGCGGCCGGGGACCCCGACCCGGCGCGCCCGGTCGCCGGCGTCCTGATCCACGACCCCCACGACGAACCGGTGCGCCTGCCCGGCGCGGTCGTCCTCGGTGTCGGCGTCCACGGCGCCGGACCCGTCGCCGCCCTCGTCGAGCACGCCGCCGGCCTGGACGCCGCCGCGATCATCGTCCGCTCGCCCGTCGCCGTCGACGGAGCCGTCCGGGCCGCCGCCGCCCGCACCGGCGTCGCCGTCCTCGGCCTCACCCCCGGCGCGTCCTGGGCCCAGGTCGCCGCCCTGCTCCGCTCGCTGCTCGCCGTGGACGAGATCACCGTGGACGGCCCCGGCGACGGCCCCCCGTCCACCGACCTGTTCGCCCTGGCCAACGCCATCGCCGCGCTCCTCGACGGCCCCGCCACGGTCGAGGACCGCAACGGCCGCGTGCTCGCGTTCTCCAGCCGCCAGGACGAGGGCGACCAGGCCCGCATCGCCACCATCCTCGACCGCCAGGTCCCCGCCGACAAACTCCGCGCGCTGGAGGAACGCGGGGCCTTCCACGCCCTGTACCGCAGCGACCGTCCCGTCTACGTCGAAGGCGTCGCCGAGAAGCCCCGTGCGGCCATCGCCGTCCGCGCCGGGGGCGAGATCCTCGGCTCCATCTGGGTCGTCGTCGACCGTCCGCTCACCCCCGACCGCGAGCGCTCCCTCGCCGAGGCGGCCCGCGTCGTCGCCCTCCACCTGCTGCGCCGCCGCGCGGGGGAGGACGTCGAACGCCGCCTGCGCGCCGACCTGCTCGCCACCGTCCTGGAGGGCGGCGCCAACGCCGCCGAGGCCGCCGCCCGCCTCGGACTGACCGCCCAGCCGGCCTGCGTCCTCGCCCTCGCGATCACCGGTGAGTCCTCCGGCCCGGACCGGATCGCCGCCGGGGAACGCGTCTCCGACGCCCTCGCCCTGCACCTGGCCGCCATCCACCCCCGCACGGCCACCGCCTCACTCGGCGGCGTCACCTACGCGATCCTGCCCACCGCGACCGACGAACCCGCGCTCCGCGTCGCCGACGCCTTCCTCGCCCGCGTCGGCACCCGCGTCCCCGCCGTCATCGGCATCGGGCGGGTCGCCGCCCGCCCCGCCCAGCTGCCCCGCTCCCGCGACGATGCCGACCGCGCCCTCCGCGTCCTGCGGCAGGGACGCACCCGGGCCCGCGCCGCCCGCCTCACCGACGTCCACGTCGCGTCCCTCATGGCCGACCTGGCCGACCGCCTCGCCGACGAGGACGACATCCCCGACGGCCCCGTCGTCCGCCTGCGCGCCTACGACGCCGAGCACAAGACCGCCCTCACCGAGACGCTCGCCGCCTGGCTGGACACCTTCGGCGACGTCCCCGCGGCCGCTGCGGCCGTCCACGTCCACCCCAACACCTTCCGCTACCGCCTCAAGCGCCTCACCGAGGTCTCCGGCCTGGACCTCACCGACCCGGACGCCCGGTTCGAAGCCATGCTCCAGCTCCGCCTGACGCCCCCCTGAGATCCGGGGCCGGCCGGCCCGGCCGCGCGTCCGCGCGCCGCCGGGCTACGGCTTCACCTCCGGCTGGATGCCGGCCACCAGGTTGAACGAACCGGTCAGCATGTTGAGGCTGACCAGCCCGACGATCTCGGCGATGACGCGGTCGCTCCACCCGTGTCCGCGGAGCGCCGCCACGTCGTCCGGCGTGAGCGCCGACGGCTCGCTGAGGACCCGCAGCGCGAATCCCATCAGGGCCGCCTCCCGGACGTCGGTGGACGTCCCCTGCCGGGCCAGCGCGATGTCGGACTCCGACAGCCCCGCCGCCCGGGCGGCCTCGATGTGCGCCTCCATGCACGTCCCGCAGCCGATCCACTCCTGGAGGGTCAGCGAGACCTTCTCACTCAGCGGACGCGCGATCTTCACCCGCTTCATCGCCCGCGAGAGCTCCAGGTACCCCTGGAGCAGAGCGGGGGAGTGGGCCATCGTGCTCACCATCTCCCCGGCGGACCCGTGCCGCCGGACGATGTCGCCGAGCAGTTCCCCGGCCTTGCCCGGCGCCTCGTCCGGCGTGAGGGACGGCAGGTTGCGCATGTTCATCTCCGATCAGCCCGGCCCACGACCGAACGGCCGCGGTCACTGCTCCCGGGGGCGGAGGAACGACCGCGCTCCTCTACCCCCTGGGGGTATGTGTGCCGACACTAACACCACGAAGAGGGCATGTGTTCCGCTCCGCCCGAAAAGCCCTCGAAAGCGGGTCCGGCGGTCCGGGGCGGTGGTGCCCGGGATGGTGACCACGTCCTCACCTTCGGCGAGGGCCGAACGGGAGCCGACTGAGTGGTCATCACTCCGTCGGATGCTGCGGAATTCACGCGATGACGATCGATCTTTCGATGGGCCGAGTGCGCCGCAGGGGACTGCGGTACGCTGCCTCACATGTCCATGCTGTACAGCCTTGGTAAGCCGCGTTGACTTAGGTCGGTCGACGCGGCAGCCCCTCATTCTTGAGGGGCTTTTCTATTTCCGGAGATGGTGAACCGGCAGGTGGCGGGATGATGAGCGAGATGGAGCAAGGCGCGGCGACCGGCGTCCACCCGGACGGCGGGCCCGCGGACGGCGGTTCGCCCTACCGGTACGGCGCCCGGCTGGCGAACGAGATCGAGGCGCGCTGGCAGGAGCGCTGGCTGGCGGAAGGCGGCTTCGACTCGCCCAATCCGACCGGATCCTTGGCGGAGGGATTCGAGCGCATGAAGGGCCGCCGCAAGGCGTACGTGCTCGACATGTTCCCTTATCCGAGCGGCGCGGGACTCCATGTCGGCCATCCGCTCGGCTATATCGGCACCGACGTCTACGCACGCTATCTGCGAATGACCGGCCATCATGTCGTCCATACCCTGGGATATGACGCGTTCGGTCTCCCCGCCGAACAATATGCGATCGACACGGGCCGGCATCCGCGCGAGACGACCGAGAACAACATCGCGAACATGCGCCGCCAGCTGCGGCGGCTGGGGCTGGCCCACGACGCGCGGCGGGAGGTGGCGACCACCGACCCGTCCTTCTACCGGTGGACCCAGTGGATCTTCCTGCAGATCTTCAACAGCTGGGCGGACGAGCGGACGGGCCGTGCCCGGCCGATCGAGGAGCTGGTCGAGGAGTACGCGTCGGGGCGTCGCCGTCCGCCCGGCGGTCGGGCGTGGACCGAGCTGGACGCCCCGGCCCGGCGGGCGGTCATCGACGGCCACCGGCTGGCCTACGTCTCCGAGGAACTGGTCAACTGGTGCCCGGGCCTCGGCACGGTGCTGGCCAACGAGGAGGTCACCGCCGACGGCCGCAGCGACGTCGGGAACTACCCGGTCTACCGCAGGCCGCTGCGCCAGTGGATGCTGCGGATCACCGCCTTCGCGGACCGGCTGGTCGACGACCTCGACCTGGTGGACTGGCCCGACTCGATCAAGCAGATGCAGCGGAACTGGATCGGGGCGAGCGACGGCGCCCGGGTGGAGTTCCGCAGCGGCGACCGTCCGGATCCGGCGATCGAGGTCTTCACCACCCGGCCCGACACGCTGCCCGGCGCCACCTACGTCGTCCTCGCCCCCGAGCACCCGCTGGTCGAGCGCCTCGTGGCCGACGAGTGGCCGGAGGGGACGCCCGAGGCGTGGCGCCACCCGGAGGGCCGCGACGGCGCCGCGTCGTGGACGCCCCGTGACGCGGTGGCGTCCTACCGGGCGAGGGCCGAGCGCCTCAGCGACCGGCAGCGGACCGCGGACTCGTCCGGCAAGACCGGGGTCTTCACCGGTGCCCATGTGTCCAACCCCGCCACCGGCGAGGACGTCCCCGTCTTCGTCGCCGACTACGTGCTGATGGGGTACGGCACGGGCGCGATCATGGCGGTTCCCGCACACGACCAGCGCGACCTGGACTTCGCCCGCCGCTTCGGGCTGGACGTGCGCGCCGTGCTGGCGCCGCCGCCGTCCTGGCTCGCCGAACACGCCGTCGCCGCGGACGTCCCCGCGTCGGCCTGGCCGGAGGCGTTCACCGGGGACGGCGCGTACCTGGACCTGCCGGGCCCGCCGCTCGCCGGCCTCACGGTCGCCCAGGGCGTCGCGGCCGCCATCGGCTGGCTCGAAACCCACGGCCTGGGCCGCGGCACCCGCTCGTACCGGCTCCGCGACTGGTTGTTCTCCCGGCAGCGGTACTGGGGCGAGCCGTTCCCCATCGTGTACGACGAGGACGGACTTCCCCACGCGCTTCCGGAGGAGATGCTGCCGGTCACCCTGCCGGAGATGGCCGACTTCAAGCCCAGTCCCCAGGAGGACGAGGGGGCCGACCCCGTCCCGCCCCTGGCCAAGGCGCCCGACTGGGAGTACGTCTCCCTGGACCTCGGTGAGGGGACCAGGCGCTACAGGCGCGAGCTGAACACCATGCCCCAGTGGGCCGGTTCCTGCTGGTACTTCCTGCGCTACCTCGATCCGGACAACGACCAGGCGTTCGTCGATCCCGAGGTCGAGCGCTACTGGATGGTTCCCCCCGACGCCGCGCGGGAAGGCGAAGGCGGTGTCGACCTCTACGTCGGCGGCGTCGAGCACGCCGTCCTGCACCTGCTGTACGCGCGGTTCTGGCACAAGGTGCTGTACGACCGGGGGCACGTGTCCACGAAGGAGCCCTTCCGGCGGCTGTACAACCAGGGATACATCCTCGCCGACGCCTTCACCGACGAGCGCGGCATGTACGTGCCGGCGGCCGAGGTGACCGAGGCGGCCGACGGCACGCCGACCTACCGCGGCCGGCCCGTCACCCGCCGGGCCGGAAAAATGGGCAAGAGCCTCAAGAACGGCGTCACCCCCGACGACATCTACGAGCGGTACGGCGCCGACACCCTGCGGCTGTACGAGATGGCCATGGGACCCCTGGACACCGACCGGCCCTGGCGGACCAACGACATCGTCGGCGTCCACCGGTTCCTGCAGAGGCTCTGGCGCAGCATCGTCGACGAGGAGACCGGCGAGTCGCGTGTCGACGAATCGGAACCGGACACCGACACCCTGCGCCGGCTGCACCAGACCATCGCGGTCGTCCGCAGGCACTTCGGCGAGCTGCGGTTCAACACCGCCATCGCCCGGCTGATGGAGCTGACGACGCACGCCGCCAGGCTCGCGTCCGAGCGCGGCTCCCTGCCCCGGACGCTCGCCGAGCCGCTGGTGCTGATGGTCGCGCCGCTGGCCCCGCACGTGGCCGAGGAGCTCTGGCGCCGCCTCGGCCACGCGGAGTCGCTGCTCTACGCGGCCTTCCCCGAGGCCGACCCCCGGTACGAGGCCGATCCTGCCGTCACGATCCCCGTCCAGGTCAACGGAAGGACCCGATTCACCATCGACGTCCCGGCTGACGCGGGCAGGGAGGAGATCGAGCGGATCCTCCAGGGGCAGCCCGCCCACGTCCGGCACACCGAGGGGATGGAGATCCAGCGCCTCGTCATCGTCCCAGGGAAGATCGTCAACATCGTGGCGAGGTGAACCGACCGGCTCGACGGCACGCCCGCCGGACCGGCGACCACGACCAGGTGATCGTCGGCCCGGCGGGCCGGGTGCGGTAGCCGTCGACCAGCCGGTAGCCGCCTCCGCGCCCCGGCTCCGCATGGAGGGGGACTCCGGCGGCCTGCAGGCGTGCCACGTCACGGTATGCGGTCCGCACGTCCTGCCCCCTGCCGACCGTCCCGCCGTGATCGAGCTTCGCCGGTACACGCTGCGCCCCGGCCGGCGCGACGAGCTCATCGAACTGTTCGACCGGGAGTTCGTCGAGCCCCAGGAAGAGGCCGGGACGGTCGTGTTCGGCCAGTTCCGGGACATGGACGATCCGGACCGCTTCGTGTGGCTGCGCGGTTTCCGGGACATGGCGGTGCGGCGCGACGCGCTGACGGCCTTCTCCGGCGGCCCGGTCTGGGCCGAGCACGCCCCCGGGCCAACGCCACCATGCTCGACTCCGACGACGTCCTGCTGCTGCGTCCCCTGTCGGACGGGACCCGCACCGCTCGCCGCCCTCACCACCGAGACGGCGCGGAACACCTTCCCCAGGCTGCCGGTCCGCACCGGGAAGGACGTCGCCGTGGTCCTGACCTCGTACCCCGACGAGGACGCACACCGGCGGCACCTCGCTGACGTCCTGGCCCAGCCCCTCGTCCGGGACGAGATCCTGCCGGGCATCGAGCGGGCGCAGACGGCGGCGCCGCGCACACTGCGACTGGCGCCCACGGGCCGCTCGCTCATCGCCTGACCCGCGAGTCTCCGAGACCGGGCGGCGCTGCCCGGGGTCAGGTGGCCCGGGCTCGCAGGAGGCAGAACTCGTTGCCCTCGGGATCGGCCAGGACATGCCAGGGCTCGTCGCCGGTCTGGCCGATGTCGGCGGGGCGCGCGCCCGCCGCCAGCAGGCGCTGCAACTCGGCGTCCTGGTCGCGGTCGGTGGCATTGACGTCGAAATGCAGACGCCGCGGCCCCTTCCGAGGGTCGGTGTTGAGGCTGAGGACGAGCGTCGGCAGCATCGAGCCGCTTCCCTCCGGCGGCCCGATCTCGACCGAACCGTCCTCCTCGACGAGGAGGACGACGTAGTCCAGCACCTCGCACCAGAACTCCGCCAGGCGGTGGGGGTCCCGGCACTCGAGCACCAACTCTGTGATTCGACAGGCCATGCCGAGCACCCTAGGTGCGGGAGTCGACGTGCGGCGAGCGAAATATCGCCTCGCGGCCCCGCGACGGCCTCGGCGGAGGGCCGAGGCCGTCGCCTGTGAGCATGACGCGCGCGGCGGAGGGGCGTTCCCCTGCCGTCCTCCGACCCGCGTCCGTGCCAGGTCGGCCGACTACTTGACGTGGATCACGACCGCGTTCGTCCTGTGGGCGCGGCCCCAGTGCCGGTTCTCCTTGAGCTGGTACGTCCCGCGGAAGGTGGAGGAGCCCTTCGGCTGGCTCCCGAAGCGGTAGTTGATGTTGTAGACCTCCGCCTTGGCCTTGCGGTCCCAGTGGCTCCGGGTGGTGCAGGCGAGGGTCTTGTACGTCCCCGGCTTGCCGGCCGGCCGCTGAAGGCAGAACCGCACGTTGGTGAGGTGCTCGCCGGCGGAGTCGGAGACCGCTTCCAGCCGGAACCCGACCGTGCCGTGCCGGTGGACGGTCTGCCGGTCGGCCTTGAGGTAGAAGCCGGACTTCGCCGACGCCGCCCCGGCCGTGCCCAGCGTGACCGCCCCGGCGGTCGCGAGCACGCCCGTCGCGAGGATGAGCTTGTGACGCATCAACAACTCCTGTCGTCGTGGTGGACGAGCCGTTAGACGCGTCGTTCAAGCAGTAAGTTAAGCGTCCGCAGATGTGACGTAGGTCACCTGCCCATCGGCTTGGGCAGGTGGCCACGCCCGAACCGGTGGGGGCCCTCGGGTACGCGTCAGTGGCGGACCTTGAATTTCAGGTGGAGGACTCGGTCGCCCTGGATGACGACGTGCGGGTCCTCCAGCAGGTGCCGGCCGTCGATGGCGCCGAAGTAGCGTTTGCCCGAGCCGAAGACGACGGGGACGAGGTCCATCGCCACCTCGTCCACCAGGCCGGCGGCGAGGATCTGGCCGCCGACCTCGCCGGCGTTCACGGCCACGGTCCGGTCGCCCGCGAGTTTCCGTGCCTCCTCGATCGCGGCCGTCACGTCGTTCACGAAGTGGTAGGACGCCTCCGGGTGCCAGCCCTCGGGCTTGGGACGGTGCGACACGACGACCACGTGGCCGCCCGCGGGCGGACGGCCTTCCCAGCCGTTGACCAGGTCGAAGAGGGTGCGGCCCATGACGATCGCGCCGATCGACTCCCACATGGGCCCGACGTACGCGGCCGACGCGCGGGAGACCCGGATGCCGCCGCCGGTGCCCGAGTGGGCGTCGTCCGCGCCGATGGGGACGTCACCGCTGAAGTACCAGTCGTGCAGCGGGCCGACATCGTCGTTCGCGTCGGCGATGAAGCCGTCCACCGACGCCACGCTGTGCATGATCACTGTGCCCACGGGATCTCCCTCGGTCTGTGCGTACTCCCCGATCCTGGAGGGTCCGAGAGGGGCGGGGCATGTAAAAAATCACTCGGCCGGCATGGGGCCGCTATCGGGCGGGAAACCGCGCTCGGCGGGGAAACGGCGGCGCAGGTCGAGGTACTGCGTGGGGGTGTGGCCGGTGAACTCCTTGAACTCCTTGCTGAAGTGGGCCTGGTCGAAGTAGCCGGCCGTGTGGCAGAGGCGTGACCAGTCGACCGGGCCCCGGGCGTCCACCGACAGGATGAGGCGGGCGAAACGGTAGATCCGTGCCACTCGTTTCGGTGTCACTCCGACATGCGTCTTGAACTGGGCGGCCAGGTGGTTGCCGCTCACTCCGGCGTCTGCGGCCAGGGTGCGGACGGGGATCGCGCCGAATGACGTTTCCAGTCGCCGTCCCACGTGCTGGGCCAGGGGCAGCCCGTGCGCCGGGGCCCCGGTGAGGCGTGTTCGCAGCTCGTCCTCCACGAGCCGGAGGGCGGCGGTGGACGACGCGGCTTCGGCGAGCCGGTTGCGGATCCGGTCCACGGCGCGCCGCCAGACCGCGTCCACCGGCGCCCAGCGGTTCCGCAGGTCGGTCGCCGGGAGGCCGGCGAACGGCGCCAGCCCCCACGGCTTGAAGTGCACCCCGACCAGGCGGACGGGGGAGGGGTGGTCGATGGTGAAGCGCCTGGTCCACAGGCCCATGAACCATCCGTCGTCGAGCACCGCCGGTGGCACGGACGGGTCGGAGTCGTACAGCCGGACGGGGCCGCCGAGGTTGATGAACAGGTGCGCGGACGGCATGGGCGGGACGTTCAACCGGGGGTGGCGCGGCACTCCGCTCAGGGAGTAGATGTCGTCCACGAACAGGTCGAGCGGTGGGGCGGGCACCCGGCCGACGTAGCGCATGGGCCCAGTGTCCTCGCCGGACGCCCGGCCGCGACGGAGATCGACGGGAACCGGGGGCGTGATCGACGCGATGACCATCGGAGCGGGCTTCACGGTCGGGCCGGGCTACGCGGTCTACGAGGGCCCGTCGTGGGACTCGGGTTTCCACCGCCACGCCGCTTTCCAGATCACCGTCGCCGTCGAGGGGCACGCCGCGATCCTCGATGAGGCCGCGACTCACCATCGGGCGGAGGCGCTGCTCGTCCCGCCCATGGTGCGGCACCGGATGCTGACGACCGCGAAGCTGCGCGTCCTGTACGTCGAGCCGCACTGCGCGTACGCGGACCGGCTCCGGCGCCGCTGCGGTCCGGGCGTCACCGCGGCGCCCGACCTGCGCGTCCTGGGCGAGGACGAGATCCGGTCCGCCGGCACGGGACCGTCCGAACGGCTTGATCCGCGGTTGTTCGCGGCCCTGGAAGTACTCGCGGACGGCCCCGTCGCCGTCCCCGAGCTGGCGGCGCGCGTGGGAGTGTCGCCGCAGCGGCTCCGCGGCCTGGCGCGGGACCAGCTCGGCATGCCGCTGGCGCGCTGGCGCGTGTGGCACCAGCTCCGCCGGACGGCCGAGGCGGTCCGCGCGGGACGGTCCCTGGCCGAGGCCGCCACCGCGGGCGGCTTCGCGGACCAGGCCCACCTGACCCGGTGGATGCGGGAGACGATGGGCCTGACCCCCGCGGCCGTCCTGCCGCTGCTACGCCCGTCAGCCGCGGACGGCGGTGTACACCGAGATCGATCCGGTGACCGTTGAGACCACCTCGGCCTCCCGGACGTCCAGGAAGCCGCCGCCCGCCATCAGCCCGGGCAGCACGCCCTCGGCGTTCGGACGCGTGTCCTCGACCCCGTCGGCGAGCTGGACCAGCCGGAAGCCCAGGCGCATCAGCGGCGTCCGCTGCAGGCCGTAGTCGGCGATCACCGCCTTGCCGCCCGGGCGGAGGACCGCCCGCATGGCCGCGAGGACGGCCCGCTTGGTCTCCATCGGGCACTGGTGCAGCACCAACGTGGAGACCACCGCGTCCGCGGCGCCCTCGCCCACGATCCCCGGCAGCGCGTCGCCCATCCCCGTCTCCCACCGGATGTCCGCGCCGCTGACCGCCGCCTTGCGCCGGGCGATCGCCAGGACGCTCTCGTCCGGGTCCACCGCCACCACGCGCGCCCGCGGCTCCGCCCGGCTCACCATCAGCGCCGTCGCCCCGGTGCCGCAGCCCACGTCCACCACCAGCTCGCCTGGACGCGGCGCGACGTGCATGACGGCCAGCGCCCGCCACAGCCGCTCGCGGGTCAGCGCGACGACCGGGTCGAAGAAACGCGCGGGCGCGAGGCGTCCCAGCGCGGGGGTGAAGGTCTGCTCGTTCATGACCGCCACCCTCCCGCCCGGCGGGCCGGCGGGTCTTGAACGAATCGCTCAGCCTCGCGGCGCCGCCCGGTGCGCCACGGGTGAGATGTACGCGCTGTACCCGCGAAGTCCGTAGCGGCCCGACAGGACGTGGCGCGGCCAAGCGCGGGCGTAGGCGGGCGGCCTGGCGTGCGGGCCGATCAGCACCGCGACCGGCTGCCGCCGGGACAGGGCCACCAGGCGCGGGACGGTGATGGAGGTGTTGGGGCCTCTGGTCTGCACCCAGGCGCAGCGTGCCTGGTAGGCGACGGGGGTGGCCTGGTCCCCGGTGATCGTGCAGGGGGCCCGGACGCCGAGCCGGTTCAGGTCGGCGGCCATCCGGACGTAGTCGCCGTGGGTGCGCCGGTCGCCCCGGGTCACCCGGGCGAGGACGGCCTGCTGGATCCCCAGGTGCATCAGCAGTCCGACGGCGGTGGCGCCCACCAGCCACGGGCGGGCGCGCGCGGGCGTCCGCGTCGCCAGCCACCACAGGCCCGTCGCGACGGGGACGGACAGCAGCGCGTAGACGGGGAGCAGGAACCGCGGCGCGGCATAGTCGATCATGAAGAGGTAGGGGACCGACATCGTCGCCGCGCACACCGTCGGCACCAGCGCGCGGGACAGGCGGCCCTCCGCGCGGGCGGCGGCCAGCCCGCCGAGGACGGCGAACGGCAGCACCGCCCACCACGCCGCCGCCGGACGGTGCCGCCACGGCCGGACGCACGGACGGCACAGCTGCGGCCCGTTCAGCGCGCGCAGTTCGTCGTCCAGCGCGAAGTGCAGGCCCATCCCGCCCTCGACCCGGCTCGACACGTGCAGGCGCTGCGGGACGCCGCCGAACCGGACGTACGCCTCGGCCACCCACTCGGCCGCGCCGATGCCGAGCCCGGCGAACATGACGGCGACCAGCGCCGGACGGCGCCACGACCGCACCAGGAGCGCGGCGACGACCAGCGGAAACGCCAGCCAGGCGGCGTCCAGCGGACGCATCAGCGCGACGAACGCCAGGCTGAGCGCCAGCCCGGCCAGAGCCCACCGGTCCGCGGTGTCGCCCGCCGCGCGCAGGAAGCAGCCGACCGCGGCGAGCGCGCCGAAGGCGACCCACAGGTTCGGCATGGCCTGGGAGCCGCTGATCAGCGTGATCCACAGCCCGGCGAACAGCAGCCCGGTCAGCGCGAGCGCGCCCGGCGGCAGCAGCCGCCGCCAGATCCACAGCGTCCCCGCGAGCGCGAGGCTCGACAGCACCGCGAGGTAGATCCGCAGCGCCTCCGTGGACAGGGTCAGCCGGGCGACCGGCGCGACCAGCAGGGTGATGCCCCGGGCGCGCGGTGCGCTGAAGTACCCGGCGGGCACGTGCGCGCTGAACTGGCTGACGTACAGCGACTCGTCCCATCCGAGCGGGGTGCCCGGCGACACCAGCAGCAGCTGCGCCAGCAGGAACACGGCCCCGGCCGCCACGGCCACCAGCCCGGCGCGCCCGAGGCCGCCGGTCGTCTCGCCGCCGGGCGCTCCCACCGGACGGACGAGTCGGGATTGCAGACCCATCGGACACGCCCCACCTATCACGACGGACGGAGCGTGCCCCCGTCCACCAGCCATTCTGTGCGGCGCACGGTTTCCGGCCGTGCCCGCTCCGGAAGGGATTCGGTCGTAGATCGGCAAAGAGATGTCGATCTACGACCGGCGGGTTCATCGGACGGGGGTCAACCCCACCCTGGTTCGGCCTGCCAGCCGTATGGGACGTGCCGATCGGCGCGCCATAGCGTTTTTCGCGCTATTGAGGTCGGACCAGAAGGTGGTTTCGTGAAGAAGCTCGTCGCCGCTATGGCGGTGGCCGGTCTGGGCGTCCCCGGACTCGGCGTTCTCGTCGCCGCGGACGCGTCCGCCGCCACGGACGTCTCCGAGGCGTTCCGTCCCGCGAAGGTGAAATGGCATACGTGCCCCACCGACATCGTCGCCGGCGCGAAGGCGTACGACCGGCTCGGCCCGGTCGCGGTCTCGGAGATCGAAGGCGTACGACCGGCTCGGCCCGGTCGCGGTCTCGGAGATCATCCAGTGTGCGGAGCTGCGCGTCCCGCTGGACCACGCCCGCCCGGACGGCCAGAAGATCACCCTGCAGCTGACCCGGACCCCTCACCGGGGCGGCGGCAAGGCCAAGGGTGACCTGGTGGTCAACCCCGGCGGCCCGGGCGGCGAGGGCGCGCTGTTCGGTCCCGCCTTCTACGCGCTGAACTCCGCGCCCATGCAGGCGGCCTACAACGTCATCGGATTCGACCCGCGCGGCATCGGCTACAGCAAGCCCGCGCTCAGGTGCGACCCCGGTTACGGAAAGGCGCCCCGTCCCGCCTACGGCCACGGGGACGCCAAGTCCGAGGCGGCATGGCTGAAGTGGTCGAAGTCTTATGCGGACGCCTGCGACCGCAAATACGGCAAGGGCTCCCGGCTGAACCTGCTCGACCACATGAAGACCATCGACGTGGCCTCGCTGCGTACAGGTCCGGCGACCTCGGCACCTTCCTCGACACGTTCGGTGCCAGCACCACTCAGGGCGGAGACGACAACGAGTTCGCCGCCTACCACGCCATCCAGTGCAGCGACGTCCAGTGGCCGAGGGACTGGCGGAAATGGCGCGCCGACGCGACGCGCATGGACCGCCAGGCGCCTTTCTCGACCTGGTTCAACGCCTGGTACAACGCGCCCTGCCTGTTCTGGCGCGCCAAGCCGGGGACGCCGGTGAAGGTGGGCGGGACGCGGGACCTGCCGAAGAACATCCTGCTTTTCCAGGACACCCACGACGCGGCCACTCCCTACGCGGACGCGCTGGAACTGCAGAAACTGCTGAAGGGGTCGCACCTGGTCGTCCAGGACGGCGAGCGCACGCACTGCGTCGTGCACCGCGGCGACCGGCGTCCGGGTGGTGTCGACTCCTACTTCGACGCCTACTGGCTGCGGGACGAGCTGCCATCAAAGCCGATTGTGCACGTCTCCCGGCTCGGCGACCCGGTTCCGCCGCAATAAGCGATCACCCTATTCGGGTGACTTGACCCCGCTACGATGCGGACCATATCCCCCTGATCTCTGAGGTGCGCATGTCCGATTCGTCCCCGCAGATCCCGGTCGGCGTTCCCACCGCCGCGCGCGTCTACGACGTGATGCTCGGCGGCAAGGACAACTACGCCGTGGACCGCGCCGTGGCCGAGGCCAGTCTCGCGATCATGCCGGAGCTGCGGGAGATCGCCCTGCACAACCGCGCGATCCTGCACCGCGTCGTCCGCCACCTCGCCGCGGACGAGGGCGTGACCCAGTTCCTCGACCTCGGATCGGGCCTGCCGACCGTCCGCAACACGCACGAGGTCGCGCAGGAGACCGACCCCGAGGCGCGGGTGGTGTACGTCGACATCGACCCGATCGTGCTCGCGCACGGCCGGGCGATCCTGGCCGACAACCCGGGCACCGCGGTCGTGACCGCCGACATCCGCGAGCCCGAGGACCTCCTCGAGCGGCCGGAGATCCGCGCGCTCATCGACTTCGACCGGCCCGTCTGCGTCATCCTCGCCGGCATCCTGCACCACCTCGGCGACGACGAGGAGCCCGGCCGGATCGTCCGGGTGCTGCGGGACGCGGTGCCCGCCGGATCGTTCTTCTTCATCACCAACTTCACCCGGCTGGGCGACGCCCCCGAGTCCGTCGCGCTGGAGAAGCAGCTGCTGGAGCAGCTCGGCACGGGCCGCGTCCGCACCCCCGCCGAGCTGGCCGCGTTCTTCGACGGCCTGGAGATCCTGCCGCCCGGCCTCGTCCCGCTGCCGCTCTGGCGCCCCGACGAGCCCGTCCTGGACGCCAGCACCATCGCCGTCCGCTTCATGACCGGGGGAGTGGGCCGCAAGCCCTGACCCCACCGGACGCGACCGGCCGCCGAACGCGCGTGGCGCCGCGGACCACGTGGTCCG
>NZ_QURH01000215.1 GCF_003428695.1 Actinomadura logoneensis | reverse complement strand
GACGGCCCGTCCACCGGCGGCCGGCCGCCCGCGCGGCTCGCCTTCGACGCGGCGGGCGGCGCGGTCCTGGTCGCCAACCTCGGCCAGTCCCGCGGCCAGCTCGCCGTCTGCGACCTCGCCGGCACGATCCTCGGCCGCGCCGACGCCGACCTGCCGCCCGGACGGCTGCCCGAGGTGGCGCTGCCCGCGCTGGTCGAGCAGTGGACGGCCCTGCTCGGCGAGTGCGGCCTGGACGCGTCCGCCGTGCGCGGCGCCGGGATCGGCGCGCCCGACCCGGCCGACTTCGACCTGTGGGACACCGCCCCGGTCGCCGAGCGCTTCGGCGTGCCCGTCCTGCTGGACAACGAGGTCAACGTCGCGGCGCTCGGCGAGCACCGCGTCCACCACCCGGACGTCGCGGACCTGCTGTTCGTGAAGGTCTCCACCGGCATCGGCGCGGGATTGATCTCCGGGGGGCGCATCCAGCGCGGCGCGCAGCGGGCGGCGGGCGAGCTCGGGCACGTCCCCGTCGCGGACGGCCCCGGCGTCACCTGCCGCTGCGGCAACCTCGACTGCGTGGAGGCGGTCGCCGGAGGAGCGGCCCTCGTCGCGCTGTCCAGCGCGCCCGACCTGCCGACCCTGGTGGCGCGCGCGCAGGAGCAGGACGCCGAGGCGGTCCTGCTCGTCCGGGACGCGGGACGGCGCCTCGGCGAGGTCATCGCCGCCGCCGTGAACATCCTGAACCCGGCCGTCGTCATCCTCGGCGGCGACCTCACCGCCGCGTACGAGCCGCTGGTCGCGGGGGTCCGCGAGGTCGTCTACCGGCGCGCGACCGCCCTCGCCACCCGCTCCCTGCGGATCGAGCCGAGCCGCCTGGGCGAGCTGGCGGGCCTCACCGGATGCGCCGCGATGGTCCTGGACCACACCCTCGCGCCCGAGGCCGTCGACGCGGCGCTCACGTCCGCCTGACAAGCCGCCCGCACCGAAGCCGAATCGGCGCTTTCCGCCCGTTCGCGCCCGGTGGGAATTCGCGTCCCCGGACATGAGGAACGTCGCAATCGGACGCTCTGGAGAGCGCGGCCGACGCCTTGCGATGCGCTGAACGCATCGCCTACGCTCTCACGCCACATCTGAACCTTCCCCCCGGGGGCGAAAAACGTGTTCGACCAGTCTCCCGAAGCCATCGAAAAGGCTTTGGAGAATCTGACCAAGGACGCCCAGGAAAAGCTCGAACGGTACGCGGAGATGCGCGAGCGGATCGCCGCGATGCGCAGCACCGCGCAGTCCGCCGACGGCCTCGTCTCGGTGACCGTCGCCCCCGGCGGCGCCGTCACCGCCATCGACCTCAGCGAGCGCGCGCTCCGGCAGAGCGCCGCGCAGCTGTCGGCGTCCCTGATGAGCACGATCGCCGCGGCCAGCGCCGACGTCTCCCGACGGATGGCCGCGGCCGTCGCGCCGCTCGCCCCGGCCGGGATGGACGTCGAGGCGCTCGTCCACTCCCGGCTGCCCGCGCCGCCGAGCGACGACGAGCGGGACGGACAGCGATGACCGAGACCACCCACGACGTCGGCAGGCTGCTGGCGGCGGCCGAGAGCGCGGACCGGCTGACCGACTCCGCCACCTCGATCCAGGGCGCGGCCAAGGGCATCAGCGTCAGCGGCCACGAGTGGGGCGCGGTCGGGATCGCGTTCAGCGTCCACTACGACGAGGCCGCCAAGGACATCAACGAGCACCTGGACCTGCTGGTCACCTCGCTGCGCGGAATCGAGAGCGGGATCGAGGCGACCGCGCGGAACTACGCGGGCGCGAACGAGGCGATCCTCGCCAGGATCTCCGCGCTGGAGGCCGACCGCCCGGAGACCGAGCCGGGCACGGCGGGGAAGGACTGACCGCGCGATGGTGGAGATCTTCACCGACCCGTACAAGGCGGGCGAGGGCAACGTCCCCGGTTGGAGCCAGGTCGCCAAGGGCGTCCAGCACTACCAGAACGAGGACTACACCTCGATCGCCGGGGACATCGCCGACCTCGGCTACACCGGATTCACCGCGTGGATGGACCCGCTCGGCGCGCTGGTCGGCGCGGGCGTCGGGTTCCTCGTCGACGTGATCAAGCCGCTGCACGACATGCTCACCTGGGTCACCGGCGACGACGGCGCGATCGGCGACCACCGCCAGGAGTGGGACAAGGTCGCCAAGGACCTGGTGTCGCTCGCCGACCAGCTCGACCGGGATCTGGCCAAGGACCTGGAGACCTGGACCGGTCCGGCCAGCGAGGCGGGCAAGCAGCGGATCGCCGAGTTCGTCCAGGGGACGCGCGACACGGCCAACGCGATCGGCGACATCAAGGGCCTGCTCGCCCTCACCGCCTCGCTCTGCGACACCGCGATGTCCCTGATCAAGGACCTGATCTCGCAGTTCGTCGAGTGGCTGATCATCACCTGGCTGGCCGCGCAGGCCGCCGCGATCCCGACCCTCGGCGCCAGCGAGGCCGCCGCGGCGGGCGCGACCACCGCCGAGGCCGCCGTCGCGACCAGCCGCGGCGCCCGGATCGTCCAGCGGGTGCTGTCCGTCTTCCGGAAGATGGCCGACGTCGTCCGGCGGGTCGTCACCAAGCTCAAGGCGCTGCGCAACTCGGCGGTGTGGAAGCTGACCGGCAAGGGCGGCAACCGCACCCTCGGCCCCGGCGGGCTCGGCCGCGACCTGGTGAACGACGGCCGGGACGCGCGCAACGCGCTGCGCGGCGCCGGCGGCGCGCGCCAGCCGTTCGAGTACGACCCGAAGGACGGCGCCATCGCCGCCGGAACCAAGATCACCACGGGGCTCGGGCAGGGCGAGGAGGACGACCACAGCAACGTCCCGCCGCCCGGCGAGATCAACCGGAAGCTGAACCTCGGTGTCTGAGACCTGGACGGGCTTCCGCTCCGCGCCCCTCGCCCTCCCCCCGCTCTACGCCGTCCTCGTCGCGGCGGCCGTCGGCGGGGATCCGGGCCGCCTCGCCGAACCCGCCGTGCTCGTCCCCGCTCTGGTCGGGCTGGTGCTGCTGGTCGCCGTCCCGCTGCGGGCGGCGTTCCACCGCCGGATCACGCTGGGCCCGGACGCCCTGACCGTCCACCGGACGTTCGGGACCCACGCGTTCCCCCTCGGCGAGATCGCCTTCCTTCAGGAGAACCTGCCGGGCGGGCTCGGGCCGCAGTGGCCGAAGCTCCTGGTCCGCGACGCGTCCGGCCGGACGTGCCGGACGTGGAGCCTCGGCCGGGACCACGAGCGGATCGTCCGGACCGTGCGGACGGCGGTGATCCGGGCGGGCGGGCCCGACCCCATGGCGTACGTGGACGAGGAGAACGCCGCCCGCTGACCCGGCTCGGCGCCGGTGTTCGGTGCCGCCTTTCAGTGCGGCCGTTCGGTTGCGTGTTGCCGGTTCGGCAACAGGGTTTGCCCTTCCCGGCGGGCGCTGACGATGCTGTCCGCATGACGAAGGAACCCACCAACGAAGAGTTCTGGGACGAGCGCTACGGCGGCCACGGCCACGGGCACATCTGGAGCGGCAAGCCCAACGCCGCCCTGGTCTCCGAGGTCTCCGGCCTCACCCCCGGAACGGCGCTCGACCTCGGCTGCGGCGAGGGCGCGGACGCCGTGTGGCTGGCCCGGCAGGGCTGGAAGGTCACCGCCGTGGACGTGTCGGGCGTCGCGATCGGCCGCGCCGTCGAGCACGCCGCGGACGCCGGCGTCGCGGAGGCCGTCACGTTCGAGCGCCGCGACCTGTCGGAGTCGTTCCCCGAGGGCCGCTTCGACCTGGTGACCTCGCAGTTCCTGCACTCCCCCGCCGCGCCGGTCTCGGCGGACATCCTGCACGCGGCCCGCGACGCCGTCGCCCCCGGCGGGACGCTGCTGGTCGAGGGCCACGCCGGTCCGCCGCCGTGGGCCCCGGACGCCCACAACTTCCTGCCCACGGCCGCCGAGGTCGTCACCGTCCTCGACCTGGACCCCGCCGAGTGGGAGGTGCAGCGCGCCGTCGAGCACGAACGCCTGCAGACCGGCCCGGACGGCACCGTCGTGACCCGCCTCGACTGCACCGTCAAGGCCCGCCGGAAGGCTTAGTCCCCGCCGGACCCCGGCCCCTGGAACCCCGGACGCCCGGCGGCGCGGAGGCTAGGCGGGCGTCCGCGCGGACGACTTCCGGTGCGCGGGTTTCCGGTCGGCCGTCTTCTGCTGGCCGGACTTCCGCGCGGCGGCCCGCTGCTGGTCGGCGGACTGCTCCTCGGTGGGGCCCTGCTCGGCGTCCATCTGCTTCGCGTCCGCTCGCGGGTCCGGAGGCGCCTCCGGACCCGACGCCCGGCCGGAATCCGCCTGCTCAGCCGGAGTCGAGGCATCACCCCCGGCCGCCCGCCCCGATGCGGCCGGGGCCTCCTCGGCACCCGCCTCGGCCTCGGATTCGGCCTCGGATTCGGCCTCGGATTCGGCCTCGGATTCGGCCTCCGGGGCGGACGCCTGGTCCGGGATCAGCAACTGGCGCGGACGGCCGTGCGCGGACGGCGGCGGCAGGGTGCCGCGCTGCCGCTCCAGGGCGTCCAGGATCTCGCGCAGGCCGGTGACCTGCTCGTCCAGGCCCGCCCGCAGCTCGGCCTCCTGGCGGACGACCTCCTCGGCCGACCGCAGCGCCTCCCGGTGCCGCTCCCGCGCGTCCTCGAGCAGGTCGGCCGCCGCCGCGCGGGCCTCGGCCTCCAGCTCGGCCGCCCGCTCGCGCGCCCGCTCGACGATCTCGGCGGCCTCCCGCCGGGCGGTGTCGAGCAGCCGGTCCACGGTCTCCTGGGCGAGGCCCATGACGCGGGCCGCGGCCTCCGGCGACTCGGGCGGCCGGGCCCGCAACCCGTCGATCTCACGGTGCAGCGCGGTCAGGGTGGTCTCGACGTCGGCGAGGAAACCGTTCACCTCGGCCAGGTCGTACCCCTCCCGCAGCCGCACGGTCGTGAAGACCTTCTGGGCGACCTCGGACGGAGTCAGCATGCTCGTCCCCTTCCGCCGGGCATTCATCACGCTTTGCATTCCCATGGCGACTGCTTGTAAACAATAGGGGACGAGCCGCGGATCACGCGAGGATCTGGCCGCCGTCCACCGTGACGACCTGCCCGGTCATGTAGGTGTTGGCCATGAGGAACACCGACGCGGCGCCCGCCTCCTCGGCCGTCCCGAACCGGCCGAGCGGCAGTTCCGCCCCCGCCTCCCGGACGGCCTCGTCGGTGGGAAGGCCGCCGACCGAGCGCAGCAGCGGCGTGTCGAACGCGCCGTAGCGGACGGTGTTGACCCGCAGCCGGCGCGGCGCGAGCTCGACCGCGAGCGCGCGGGTCAGCGTCTCGATCCCGCCGCCCGGAGCCATGGCGCCCGCGATCCCGGCCGTCGGGCGGACGACGAGGTTGCCGGACGTGAAGGTGAGCGAACCTCCGGCGGGCATCCGCTCGGCGGCGAGGCGCGCGGCCACGACCGCGGCCCAGACACGCTGGTCGTACGCCTCGTGCGCGGCCTCGCGGGTGAGTTCGGTCAGCGGACCCGCGCCGGTGTAGCCGCCGGCGGTGAGCAGGACGTGGTCCACCCGCCCGGCCAGGTCGAAGGCGGCGCGGACGGCGTCCTCGTCGGCGGCGTCGGCGACCGCGCCGAGCACGTCGGCGTCCCCTCCGTCGCGGCGACGGACGCGACGGCCGCGTCCAGGCGGGCCCTGTCGCGCCCCGAGAGGACGACGCGGACGCCCAGGCCGTGCAGCAGCCGGGCGGCGGCGAGCCCGATGCCGGACGAGCCGCCGAGCACGACGGCGGTCGAACCGGCCAGGCCGCCAGGCAGTGGCGAGCGGACCGGAGCGGGGGCAGAGGTGGCAGTGGACACGGGTGTTCTCCGATCGAAATAAACCAGACGGTTGGTTTAGATCATGAGGGCGTCCGGAGCGGGTTGTCAACCAGATGGTTTAATTTCCGGCATGAGCTACGACGCGGACGCCACCCGGGCGAGGATCTTCGAGGCCGCCTCCGCCGAGTTCGCCGCGCACGGCCTCGCCGGGGCCCGGGTCGAGCGGATCGCCTCCGCCGCGCGGGCCAACAAGCAGGCCATCTACCTCTACTTCGGCAACAAGGAGGCGCTGTTCGGCGCCGTCCTGCAGGCCAAGATGGAGGAGGTCTGCCACGCGGGCACGCTCGACCCGGAGGCGATCGGCGACACCGTGGGCCAGCTGTTCGACTGGTACCACGAGCACCCGGAGCTCGTCCGGCTGCTGATGTGGGAGGCGCTGGAGTCCTGCCGGCCGAAGACCTGGGGCGAGGACGAGCGCACCGAGGTCTACCGCGGCTACGCCCGCGACCTGGTCGCCGCGGGCGTCGGCGCGCGCGCCGCCGACGACGCCGCCCGCGTCCGCGCCGCGCAGGACTGGCTGTTCACCATCCTCGGGCTCGTCGCCTGGAACTTCGCCGTCCCGCAGATGCGCCGCATGGTGCTGGACGAGCCGGACGAGAAGGCCGCCCTCGCCCGCCGCCGCGCCGCGGTCGTCGAGGCCGTCCGCACCCTGGCCGCCTCCCGCTGACCGCGCCGGACCGCACGCCCCGCCGACCACGCCGTGACTCCACCCGCCGGGGCGGCACCCGCCGTGACCCCACCCGCTGTGACGCCACCCGCCGGGGCGGCGCCACGGCGCGACCGTCCTAGCGGCCGTCGATCAGTCGCATCGCCAGGTCGGGGCTGAACGTCCCGGCCTGGACGTTCCTGCCGACGCCGCACGGGCCGTCCGACTCACCGGGGACCTTGACCCACAGCAGGTAGTCCGAGCCCGCGCCGCCCACCTGCGGAGCGGTCCCGAGCTTGGCGCCCGCCGGGTTGCACCAGACGCCCGGCTTGCCGCCGTGGCCGTTCCGGCTGGTGTCGATGACGAATCCGCGGGCGTACCGGTATTTGGCCGACAGAGCCGCGTTGACCTTCTTCGCATAAGCCGACGACTCGGCCGTCGTGAAGAAGTTGGAGACGTTCACGGAAAAGCCGCGGACGTTCTTCACGCCGGCCGCGTCCAAGCGCGCGGCCATGGCCGCGGGAGCCACCCAATGGGCATTTCCGCCATCCAGATAAACGCGCGCCTTGGGAGCCTTGCTCTTGAACTGCTGCGTCGCGTATTTCAGCAGCGCGATGCGGTTCTTCGCGGCGTCGCCCTGTCAGCGGTCGCCCCGCCCCTCGCCTTCCGGGAGCCACAGATCGGGCCCCAGCCGCTTCAACCGGCTCCGGCGGCTCTGAAAATCGGGCATGGCACGCTCGACCTGCCTCCAGAACCGCGCGCTGTGATCGTGATGATGCAGATGGGCCAGCTCATGGACGAGCACGTAATCGACCAGCGCGGGAGGAAGCTGCATGACACCCCAATGGAGGTTCACCCGTCCGCGCATGGTGCACGACCCCCAGCGGTACCCCAAAGGCAGGACACGAAGGTCCGCTACGTCCGCTCGCATCCGCTGAGCCCACGGTTCCAGGCGCCGGGGAAGCCACTCCGTGCCTCTTCGTGTGTACCAGCCGACGAGGTGGCCCGTGGGGTCGTCAAGCACGTCCTGGCGCAGCCGCAGCCTGCCACGGACGAGCCGCACAGGAGCCGCGCCCTCCTCCACGAGGAGCAGGCGGTAGCTGCGGCCGAGGTAGAAGAACCCCTCGCCTGACACGAACTCGCGAGGGGGACGTCCTTCGCCGATCTCCTGCCGCTCGGCCAACTTGCCGTACAGCCACCGCCGGCGACTCTTGATGACCTTCGCCAGGTCGTCCGGCGCGAGGCCGGGTGGGACCGTGGCGGTGACGGTGTCGTCCCGCTCCACGGTGAGCCGAACCGTGGAGCGCCGCTCGGACACCTTCACCCGAACGTCGAGATCACCCACCCGCATCCTCTCGGGGACCGGGTCCGCTGCGGAACCTTGCACCCGCCAAGCCTGCCAGCCGGGTCCGACGGTTCCGCACCGCCCCCGCCGGACGCGTCAGAGGTCCGTCAGCACGTCCCGGTTGTGCCGGAGGACGTCCATCAGGTCGGCGGCGACGGCCACCGCCTGGCTGATGTCCACCCCGATGTCCGCGGAGAGCAGCCGGCGGGCGACCTTCTTCCCGAGGTTCTCCTCCCTCACCGGGTTGCGCCAGAAGTCGCGCTGCCGGACGTCCTCCAGCACGAGGTCGAGGAGATCGCTCACCCCGGCCATGAGCGCGGCGTCGTTCTCGGAGTACGTGAGCGCGTCATCGAAGATCACTCCAACGAGCACGCCGTACAGGGCGCTCTCCACCCGGCTGCGCGGGTCCTGGGCGCCCGCCTCCTCCGCGTCGCGGAGTTCGACGATGAGCCCGGCCAGTTCGGCGGCCTGCCGGTCCCAGTCGTCGGCGTACTGCTGCAGGATCTCCTCGAGGCGCTCGCTCAGCCGCTTGTAGAGACGCGGGTCCCGGCCGTAGTTCACCTCGATGTGATGCCTGGCGGCGTGTTCCATCTCCGAGGCGCGCGACCGCGCCCCGGGGAGCGCGGCGACCTTCTCGTCGAAGTCGGCTGCGGTGAGCGCTACCGGGGGTAGCTTCTCGTCGATGCCGAGCGACGTCATGTGCTCGTCGATCAGCTCCCGGACCTTCGCGCCGTACAGGCTCGCATCGAACTCGCCGCCGTCCACCCGGTACCGGCGGCGCGCCCGGGTGGCGATCTCCGCGAACAGCCGGGCGTCGCCGAGGAACGGCCGGACGGCCGGGTTGGGCATCACGCGGTTCACCGTCGTCAGGAACCTCTTCAGCTCCGCCTCGTAGCGGTCGAAGACCACGCCCTCCTCCAGGAGGAGAACGCATTCCTCGATCGTCGCCGCCGAAGGCTGGACGCCGCGCCGCTCGAAGACCGACCGCACGCGCCGGCTCAGCGCCTCGAGCTGCGGCACCTCGTCCTCGAGCTTGTTCAGCGCCCCCTCGACGTCCTCACTGGCATACGCCTTGAGCGCCTTGGCCAGATGGTTGGCCACGCCGTAGTAGTCCACGACGTAACCGCACGTCTTCCCTTCGGCGGTGCGGTTGACGCGCGCCACCGCCTGGAGGAGCGTGTCCTCCTTGAGTGACCGGTCCACGTACATGACCTGCTCGATCGGGGCGTCGAACCCGGTCAGCAGCATCGCGTTGACGATCAGGAAGCCGATCGGCTTGTCCCTGGGTCCGAGTTCGGCGGGGAAGGGCTTCTTGAACGCCTCGATACGGCTGTCCTGCGCCTGCGGCTCACTCCATTCCCAGAGGCGCTCCGGATCGTTCGCGGCGGCGGAGATCACCGGAACGAAGTCGAGCGCGCGCAGCAGGTCGAGCTTCCGGTAGGCGTGGACGAGAACCGCGACCCGGGGCCGCAGCGACGGGTCGTAGGGGTCGGCCTCGCGCAGGTGCTCGGGCAGTTTCCCCGGGTTCAGCGCGTCGGCGACCAGCTCGTCCCGCGCCTTGGTCAGCGCCTCGCGGTAGCGGACGGTCGCCTCGCGGCTGTGCGCGACGACCTGCGCCTTGAACCCCGCCGGCATGACGGTCGTGACGTAGTGCCGCAGCATGTGCCGGGCCTTGGCGTCGATGAGCTCCTGGGCCTCCAGGACATCGCCCCGGGTCGCGTACCTGCGCTGGAGCTCCGCGCGCTCCTGCTCGGTGTGCTCGGCGAACATGTCCTCGAAGACCTCGTCCAGGTCCCGGCCGTCGCGCACGGCGCCCTTGACCGTGTGGCCCTCGTAGAAGATCGGGACGACGGCGCCGTCGGCCTCCGCCTCGGCCAGGCGGTAGCGGTCGATGAACGTCCCGAAGATCTCCTCGGTGCGCTTCTTCTTCCCCATGATGATCGGCGTTCCCGTGAAGCCGATCCGCGCGGCGTTCGGAAGCGCCTCCAGCAGGTTGAGGTGGAGCATCGAGCCGTGCGACCGGTGCGCCTCGTCGATCAGCACGACGATCGACTCGTCGGTGTTGAGCTCGCCGAGCGACGGCGTCCGCTCCCCCAGCTCCTCGGCGGCCTGCCGGGCCGCGACGTCCTGCTGCTTCTGGATCATGACGAACACGATGTCGGGGCTGTGCAGCGCCAGCTCGGTCTTGGCGTCCTTCACCCGCTTGGCGACCTTCAGGTGCTCGCCGGTCAGCGCCATCGTGTCGTGGAGCTGCTTCTGCAGGTCCTTGCGGTCGGTGACGAGGACGACCTTGTAGTTCGCCAGGTCCTCGATCGAACGCATCCGCCGGACGAGGAAGGTCATGGTCAGGCTCTTGCCGGAGCCCTGGGTGTGCCAGACGACGCCGCCCCGCTTGTCCTGCTCACCGTTCTGGATGCGCGTCTCACCGGTCAGAAGCCGGTCGATGGTCCTCTCCACGGCCCGGAACTGCTGGTACCGCGGCGCGATCTTGACCCGATGGCCGTTGTCCAGCGTCATGAACGTGACGTAGTCGTGGACGATCGTCAGGAGCCGTTCGGGCTTCAGCACGACGCCCGCGAGCCGCTCCTGCGCGCGGACCCGCTCGGGAGCGATGTCCAGGTCGGCGGCGAGTTCGATATCGCTGAGCGGGTAGGCGTCCTTCCACGGGACGTAGTGCTCCGGCTTGGACGTGAACGTGCCGAGGAGCGCCTTGTCACCGTTCGTCGCGACGGTGAGCTGGACGGTGTGGAACAGCTTCGGATTGCCTTCGCGGGCCTTGCGGTCACGCTCACCGGTGTAACGGCGGATCTGCGTGGCGGCCTCGAGCATTCCGTCGCGCCGGGCCGGGCTCTTGGCCTCGGCGACGACCAGGGGGACGCCGTTCACGAACAGCACGACGTCCGGGACGATGTGCTTGCGCCCCTGCGTGCCGGGGACGTCCACCCGGAACTGGGACACGACCGTGAAGTCGTTGCGTTCCCAGTTCGTCCAGTCGATGAAGTGGACGGTGCGAGCCCGCCCGTTCCCGCCGTCCGGCCCCGGGACCTGGACGCCGTCGATGAGCAGGGCCGTGGCCTTCTCGTTGGCCTCCAGCAGGCTCGGCGCGCCGAGGCGTTCCAGCGCCGCCACCGCCTGGTCGATCCGGGCGTCGTCCAGCCAGGGCGCGCCGTCGGGACCGAGGTTGATCTTCAGCAGCGCCGCGCGCAGCCGCTCCCGCAGCAGCACGTCCGTGAAGGACTCCCGGATCGGCGCCTGGCCGCCGCGAGGATCGAACGACCCGGCGGAGGCACGGGGGACGTGCTCCCAGCCCATGCCCACAAGCTGCTCGATCAGCGGCGCTTCGACCTCGGTGTACTCCGGCCCGGTCATGGTGGTCCCCGTTCACGCCCACGGTTGGTTCACGGAGTGGCCATCATGGCCCAAGATGATCAAGCGCCGCCACGGGATTCACAAGAAAAGCGACAAGATGCCCGATCAGCGGTCAAGATCCCCGAGCCGCACCCGCTCCAGCAGCCCAGCGAAGGTCGCCGCGCTGACCGCCAGCCGCGGCCCGTCCGGATCCCGCGAGTCCCGCACCCCGACCCCGCTGCCCACCCGCGCGACCTCCACGCACGCTTCGTCGCTCGATCCGCCGCTGTAAGAGCTCTTTCGCCACTGGATCACTGGTAACCCCTCTTGGTCTCCAAGATCAGCGAACGCGAGTCCGCCTTGGACATGGCAAGATCCCCGATCTGATCGCAGCGTATCCCGAGGACTTCGGTCTCCTCACCCCCTTCGATCAACCGCCCTCCGAGCTGAGCCCCGACATAAGCGACCTCGCGCGTCCCAAGACGCCCCGAACCGAGCTTGAGAATCTGGAACGGGCCGTCATGGCCGGGGTGGAATCCAGCGGAGCGCGGAACGATCCGAACGCTGGTCAGGGGATCGGCCGAGACTTCGAGAAGATAATCCAACTGCTCGATCATCACCTTCGGTGACCCCACCGGACACTCCAGCACCTCCTGATCAAGGAGCACCCACAGGTGAGGGCGGTGGGGCGCCGTAAGAAGCTTCTGCCTCTCGTTCCGCGAGTTGATGGAGTCCTCAATGGCCGTGGCCTTGCGGCCGGCCAAGACGCCACGGATGTAGTCCTCGGTCTGGAGAAGCGTGGGGACGATCTTGCCGTGGTACAGCTTGATGACCTTCGCAGCGGCCTCGTACTGGAGGTACTGCTTGAACCAGTCCGGGTCGTGACCGGTCTTCGCGTAGTGAAGCAGCCGCTCGAAGTGCCCGCCTGTGCACCACGCGGCGTCAAGGCGCTGCATGTGCTCCTCAGTGGGACGAGCCCGCCCGGCTTCCCAGTTACATACGCTGCCCCGCGTGACCTTGGCGATCAAGCCGACCTGTGCCAGCGACAACTCACGCTGCGTACGCCAGAACCACAGGTCAAAGGCCAGCCAGCCCCACATTGAAGACTTCGGGTCGATCGTCTCGCGAACGCTCATCATGGCCCCCGGGAGGTAGGTGTATGCGACGTTCAGCAATGCGTGCACGCTAACTCACCGAGCGTGAACCTGTGAGCGACTTCGCAGAATCTCACGGACGGTTTCGATGAACGATCACACGTACGCCCCGGGCTTCCCGGAGATCCGCATGAGCCTGCTGGCGACGCCGTCCTCGGCCGTGCTGGCCCGGGAACTCGTCCGCTACGCGCTCCTCAACTGGAACTTCACCAAGTCGCTGATCGAGGACTCGACCCTCGTCATGAGCGAGATCGTCACCAACGCACTCAACGCGGCTCCGGGCAGGGAGCTGCGCATCCGAACCGCGGTCCACGGAGGCGCCCCCCTGCTCGAATGCTGGGATCCGTCCCCCGTGCTCCCCGTTCCGTGCAATGCGCCTCTCGACGCGGAGTCCGGCCGCGGCCTCCTGATCGTCGCCGCCTACGCGGAGGAGACCGGCATCCGCCCCGCTGCCACCGGTCACGGCAAGGTCGTCTGGGCCCTCATGCCCAAGACCTCCTACTGAGGCCTGGCTCGACGCGCTTTCCAACCGCGCACATGTCAACACACAACGCTGGTGCCCGCGCGTCGGCTGGGCCGGCGCGTCCACCAGCAGTCACATGCGAAGAGGAAACACATGACTCAGCCGGCCTGGGCCCCCGACCCGTCCAGCCTCCTCATCTCGGAAGAGCAGTACGAGGCGCTGCCTGCGGACGTCGCCCACACCATCGAGGTCGTCGAGGGCAACGCCTTCTTCTGCCAGCCCCCGTCACCTGAGCGCCGGGTGGTCGCCTTCCGGCTGCAAACCGCTCTGATGGAGGCAAAGCCCTGCGAGCCGTGCATCCAGGTGTTTCAGGACACGGACATGAAATACGCTTTCGTGAATCCCCACATCACCGACGAGCGTAAGCGGTTCACTCTGCGCCGACCGGACCTCAGCGTTCTCCGCTGCATCGAGCGTGGAAGCAAGCTGACCTCCGCTGACGTCCTGGTGGCCGTCGAGATCACCAGCACCAACGAGGACACCGACTTCGTCGACAAGAAGGCCGAGTACGCCTTCCAGCGAATCCCGGCCTTCCTCATCGTGGTCATGGAGAACACCCGCATCCACTCAGTGGAGGAATACCGCCTCAACTGGCCAGCCCGCGCCTACCGCCTGGCCAAGGTCCATCGAGGTGCACTCACCACCGAACTCCCCGAGGGCATCAAGCTGGACGTTCCCTTCAGCACCCTCGAAGAGATGTAACCGCTGATCAGGCGACCTTGGTGCGGCCGGTGAGCAGGTCATCTGCCAGCCCTTGCTTCAGCAGCCGCAGCCGCTGACGCTCTTGATAAAGCGACTCAACCTCTGAACGGGCAGCGGCAACGATGCCGAGGATTCTCCGCTGCTCAGCCAACTCGGGAATTCTCACGCGAAGTTCCATCACCGTACGTGAATTGATCTTCACCATGGACTCGGACGTTCCTTGTGCCATGGCTTGAATTTGACGCCGAACGCGACCTTCCAGCAGTTGTAGCTCCAGAAATTCTGGCAAACACTGCGCCGACGTCGTGACCCTCATCATCAAGTCGGGGTAGATGCAGGGAGCGCCGACGTCGCGGTAGATGCCAGCCAACCCGACCAGCTCCCTCGTGTTGGCCCTACTGATCAGGAGATCTCCGTTAGCCAGCATCGCCGCACGATTCCTTGAGTCTCCAGAGGGAACATTCTTCAGCTGAACGGGACGGAACCCTCGAGGCGTCAAGCAGCTAAGTCCGAGCGCCTTCACTCCGGTCCAGTTATCCACTTCGACCGGAGAGTAGCCGTTCTTAGGTGGACCAGAAAGAAACGAGGAGAGTTCAGATTCAACCGATGAAACCGAATCAAGGAGGCTCGAAATAAGGCCCCCTACAATGACCTCCTTTTTCTTGAGGCACGCCTCCAGCATCGCATCCTGATGGTCAACCGCGTCGAGAACCTCCGCAATCCGTCGCTGCTCCGCCACCGGAGGTACTGGGACTACAGTGGACACCAATTCGGAACGCGATAGCTCTACCTGATTGGTTGATCCAGTGAAGCAATGAGCTTCGAGATACCGCTGCCCCCAAGGAGACCTCAGGAGCATTTCCATCCACCGCGGGTTGATTTTCGCCAATGCAGGACGCAGAATAGTGACATGGCTATCTACGACGAAATCTCCAACTTCGCCAAAGACGCAGGAGCGTCCAATCGTCCCAGCGCCTGTGGAGTTCAAGAGAACATCGCCTGTTTTGGCGCGCAAGACGTTAAGCGCGCGAGGGTCATGTCCACGTGTCGCCGATGCGTCAAATCCCCATTCGCGGACACATCTCTGTCCAATTACACGAATCGGACTGTCATCGACGTACGCTGGCGCCGTCCCTCGGGATATCAACTCACATACGCTGTCCAACCGCATCTCAGGCCAATGCGCGATCTGCGGCACTCCGATGCGACGCTCAGGCATAGCCGAGCTCCTTCAGCATGGCGTCCACGCGGGCGGCGGCTGCGGCTCGTTCGGATTCCAGCTCTCGGAGGGTGACCGCGTACTTGTCGGCCCAGGTGCGGTAGCGGTCGGTGAGGGCGCGGCGGCCGGTGGCCATTCGGGCGTCCAGTCCCGTGGCCAGGTTCGCCTTGAGGATGCGCATCACGAGGTCGGGCTCGGTCTCCGCGTCGTGGATCTTCTGGACTCCAATGGCCAACTCGTGGACGAAGGTGTTCTCCAGCGTCTTGACGCGCTTCTTGGCCGCAGCGAGCCGAGCCTTGAGGCGCTTGAGCTCGGCCGGATCGATCTCCTCGGCCTCACCGCCGCCCTCACCTTCCTCGTCCGAGGGTGAAGCCGTCGCGGCTTTGACCTTGGCGTCGAGTTCGGCGCGTTCGTTCTCGGCCTTCTCCAGCTCGTTGAGGTAGTCGGCGAGCACGAACGGAACGAGCGGGTGCTCTCGGGCCTTGCGCTTCTCGGCCGCGAGGCGCTGGGCGTTCATGACCGCAGCCGGGCCGTTCTCGTCGAAGGCCGTCTGGATGCTGGTCAGCCATCCCTGCACCACACCGCTGAACCGGTGGTACGCCAGCGTCCGGATGTCGTACTGGACGCCACCCCACCACGAGGCGATCGCGCCGGCGAGCTGGAAGCGGTCCAGCGGCCCGACCGGCTCCAGCTCCGCCACGAAGGAGTCCAGCAGCTCGGCGCGGGTCTCCATGATGCGCCTGGTCTCGGGCAGCTCGCGGAGACGTTTGCCGTGGCTGTCCCACCAGCGGTCGAACGCCTCCCGCAGGCGGTTTTCGGCGGGGCGGGCGAGGTCCGGGATGCGTTCGACGGCCGTCTCCCAACCGTCCGCCGGGAAGTCGTTGTACTCCGCGTCCCGCTCGGCGAACAGAGTCGTCACGTCGATGCCATACGCGGCGAACGCCTCCGCGTGCGCGGCCACCTCGGACTTGGGAACGCCGCCGTGCAGGTGGGCGCGGACGTCCTGGGGCTCCGGCGGCGGGGTGTTGTCCACGTACCGGCGGATGTTGAGGTTGTACTCGTTCTCCGCCAGCTCCTCCACGGAGACGACGCGGGCGAAGCCGGGGATCTCAAGGTCCGGGTCGTCGTCGTACGCGCGGTAGGCGGAAACGATCTTCTCGGCGTGCTCGGGGTCCAGGTAGTTCTGGGCGCGTCCCTGGCGGTACTCGCGGTCGGCGTTGATGAACAGCACCTTCCCGCGATGTTCCTTCTTCGGCTCGCCGGGGCCGCGCAGGATCAGGATGCAGGCGGGGATGCCCGTCCCGTAGAACAGGTTCGAGGCGAGGCCGATCACGGCCTTCAGCCGATCGTCCCCGATCATGCCCTCGCGGATCGTCCGCTCCGCGCCGCCACGGAACAGCACGCCGTGCGGCATGACCACTCCGCCGATGCCGTCGGGCTTGAGCACCGACAGGATGTGCTGGGCGAACATCAGGTCGGCCTTCTTGCCCGTCCCCGGCGTCCAGCCGTAGACGAACCGCTCACCGTGCTGGACGGTGTCCGGGTCGTAGTTCAGGGAGAACGGCGGATTCGTGAGGATCCGGTCGAACTTCTCCAGGCCCCCGCGCCCGTCCGGGAACTGCGGGTTGGCGAGGGTGTCCTCGTTCTCGATCTCCGCGTCGGTGATCCCGTGCAGGATCATGTTCATCTTGGACATCGCCCAGGTGCCACCGTTGGCCTCCTGGCCGAACAGGGACAGGTTCCTGGCGTCCTCGCCCGCCTCGGCGACATACTCCTTCGCCATGATCAGCATGCCGCCGGAGCCCGAGCACGGGTCGTACACCCGCATGTCCGCCTTCGGCTCGACCAGGCGGACCATCATCCGGACGACCCCGCGCGGCGTGTAGAACTCGCCGCCCTTCTTGCCCGCCGAGTCGGCGAACTCGCCGATCAGATACTCGTACGCGGCCCCGAGCAGGTCGGGGAACTCGAAGTCGTCGTTGCGGAGCCGGTAGATCCCGAAGTGCGAGATCAGTTCCTGGAGCCGCTTGTCCGGCAGGGAGGTCTTGCCGACCTTGCGGGTGAAGTCGATGTGGCCGACAACGCCCTCCAGCGCGGAGGTGTTGGCCTCCTCCAGCGCCTCGAGGGCCTTGTTCAGCAGGTCACCGACGCCCTTGCGCCTGGAGTTGTCGACGAGGTAGCTCCAGCGGGCCTTCTCCGGGACGTAGAAGTCGTGTCCGTCGTACCAGACGGGGTTGTCGGCGATCGACCTTGCCGCGCTCTCGCTCTTCCCGGCGGCGACCTGCTCCTGGACGACCCGCTCGAACAGCACGTCGAACTGGTCGGAGCACCGCTTCAGGAACAGCATCCCGAAGATGTACTCCTTGAACTCCGAGGCGTCCATCTTGCCGCGAAGGATGTCCGCCGCACCGAACAGATGTGCCTCTAGCTGCGGCAATGTCAACTTCGCCACGAAAACGGCCCCTCCCCGCTGAAGATCGTCGGCTAGACGATAGCGGCCGGGCGCGGATGGGCGCGCCGTTCGGGAGGAAACCGCGAGGTGACCGTTTCCGGTCCCGCGAGTCAGTCGCCGTAGCGGGGCAGATCCGTGGTGTCCAGGGCGCCGAGCGGCTCGGGCAGGGTGATCTTCTCGCCGTAGACGCCGGACGAGGTGGTCACCCACGTCCCGTCGCCGCGCGGCTCACTGCTGACCGTCCATTCGCCGGTGCCGGGCGACAGGTAGAGCAGGGCGCCGACCAGCGAACGCGAGTACCACGCGGTCTTGGCCGCGATGGACGGCCGGGACTCCGACGGTGAGGCGACCTCGACCGCGAGGACGAACTCGTCTCCCGGAATCAGCCAGTCGTCGGTGTCCAGGCTGGCCGGCGGCAGCACCGCGAGGTCCGGCGTGGCGTAGTCGTCCGGATCGTCCGGCAGAGGGATGGAAACCGTGTCGGCTGCGGCCAGACCGTTCCGTGCCGCGCGGGCGCCGAGGGCGTCGCGGACGCGGACCACGGTGAGGGCGTGCCGGCCAGGCGGAGCGGGACGCATCACCAGAGCGCCTTCGATGATCTCGACGTACAGGGCCCCGCCGCTCTCACGCTCGATGTCGTCGGCGGTCCGGCGCAGCTTTCCGGGGAGGGGCCTGGTGATCGTCATCCGCGTCCCCCTCTCCAGGCGTCCCCCTCACACTATTCGCCGAGCCCCGACGAACCCGCCGGACAGGGCGGATTCGATCACCTTGACCGTTCTGGCGACACGAAGATGATCAAGGGGTTAGGATGTGCGTCCCCGCCGCCCGAACCCCTGCCCCGGAGGGACTGCGCCCGTGGCCCAGCTGGCGATCTCCAAGGATTTCCTCGCCGAGTTCACCACGCTGGAAAAGCCGGTGCAGAAGGCCGTGCGGGAGGCGATCAGCAGGTTCGCGAAGCACACCCATGCGGGCCTCCACCTGGAGAAGCTGCGCAACTCCCGCGACCCGCGGATCCGCACCATCCGCATCGACCGGTTCTGGCGCGGCGTCGTGCTCGCCCCTGAATCGGGCGACCTGTTCTGCCTCCTGCGCGTCCTGCCGCACGACCAGGCGATCAAGTACGCGATGAGCCGGGTGTTCACCGTGAACACCGTGCTCGGTGTCCTGGAGAGCCGGGACGAAGAACAACTGCGGGCGGTCGGCACGGCACTGGAGATCACGGCCGAGGACACGTCCGACCGGCTCTTCTCCCACGTCAAGGACGCCGACCTGCTCGCGTTCGGCATCGACGACAAGCTCCTCCCCCTGATCCGGCACCTCGCCCGCGAGGAACACCTCGACGCTCTCGCGCATCTGCTCCCGCCGCTCCAGTACGACGTCCTGGTGGCGTTCGCCGCGCACATGGAGCCCGAGAAGATCTGGGACGAGCTCAGCAAGAACCTGGTGGACGCCGAGGCCCCCGCCTCAGTGGACGTCGAGGACCTGGCCACGGCGATCCAACGCACCCCGGACCAGGTGGCGCTGATCGAGGGGCCGGAGGAGCTTCAGAAGATGCTCCAGCCGCCGTTCGCGCTCTGGCGGATCTTCCTGCACCCGATGCAGCGGCGCATCGCCTACCAGCCGTCCTACCCGGGCTCGATCATGGTCACCGGCGGCGCGGGCACCGGCAAGACCGTCACCGCCCTGCACCGCGCAGCCCATCTCGCCCGGCGCTACCGCCACGACGACGGTACGCCGATCCTGGTCACCACGCACACCAAGTCGCTGGCTGCCGAGCTCCGCCGCCAGCTCGACCTGCTCATCGAGGACCCGAAGGAACGCGCGCGAGTCGAGGTCGTGCACATCCACCAGGTCGCGATGGGCATCCTGCGCACGTTCGCCGACGGCTGGCAGCCCACGCCGATCAGCCGTCGTGACCTTCTCCAGGAGATGTCCACACCCGACGCCGGGCCCGCCGACGAGTTCGTCTTGGACGAGTGGGAGCAGGTCATCCTCGCGCAGGACATCCGCACGCTCGACGTCTACCGGAAAGTCAAACGCCGGGGCCGCAAGGCCGCGCTCTCCCCGGAGCTACGAACCGTCCTCTGGGGGGCCATCGAGGCGTTGAAGGAACGTCTGCGGGCCATGCCCCCGAACGGATGCTGGACGTTCACCGAGATCCCCGCCGAAGCGGCCGGCGCACTAGTCCGTAGCGGCTCGCATCCCTATCGGCACATCGTCGTGGACGAGGCCCAGGACCTGCACCCGGCGCAATGGCGGATGCTCCGCGCCGCCGTCGCCGAAGGCCCCGATGACCTGTTCCTCGTCGGTGACCCGCACCAGCGGATCTGGCAGCACCGGGTCGCCATGCGGGACACCGGCGTCAACATCACCGGCGGACGCACCAAGCGGCTGACCATCAGTTACCGGAGCACCCAGGAGATCCTGGACTGGGCACGCCGCGTCCTGGGGTTGGTGACCGAGGCCGAACTCGAAGGATGGCCGAACACCCTCGACGACTTCGAGTCCCCCATGCACGGCCGCCGTCCGATCGTGCGGCGGTTCGCGGACGGGGACGAGGAGTTCGACGCCGTCGTCGAGCAGGTGCGGGGGTGGCTCGCCGCCGGCGTCGAACCGGGCGCGATCGGCGTCGTCGCGCGGGTCCGCTACCGCGCCGGTGACCTGCAGAAGCGGCTCCGGCAGTCGGGGATCGCCACCGAGGCGTTCGGGGCGACGGGTCACGCCGTCCAGGTCGGGACGATGCACGACATCAAGGGCCTGGAGTTCCAGTGCGTCGCGGTCGTCGAGGTGCAGGAGGGCATGATGCCGCACCCGAGAGCGGTGGTCCCCGAAGAGACCGATCCCGCCGCGCACTCCGAAAGCCTCCAGCGGGAGAGGTGCGTGCTGTACGTCGCGTGCACTCGCGCCCGCGACCGCCTGCATGTCTCCTACCACGGCGCCCCCAGCCGTTTCCTGCCGCGCTGATCCTCCCGACGGAACGAGGAGCCTCCCCCCGATGCGTCCCCTCCGAGTCACCGTGCACAACATCCGCGGCGCACGGGACGTCACCTTCCATCCCCGCCTCTTCAGCGCCCTGATCGGCCCGAACAACGCAGGTAAGACGACGTTGCTGGACGCGATCCGGCTGTTCTACGGCACGCTGGCGTGGGACGAGCGGCGCGACCGGCCATGGCGGGACACGTCTGACCCTTCCTGGGTGGAGATCACCTATGCAGTGGAACCCGCGGAGGCCGATCAGCTGGTGCTGCACAGCGACGATGTCGAGCAGAGCGCGGCGGACAGGGACGAAGGCGTCTCGGGAACGTCCCTGTTGGAGGACGGGATGCTCAGCGTCCGCCGCTACCTCTCCCAGGACGGCCGGCACGCGGCCGGGGAGTTCTACTTCGTCCCGCCGGGAGGCGGGGAGCTGTTGCCGACCGGCTGGGAGGCGACATCGGGCAAGCTCGGGCAGTGCGTGTACGTTCCGATCACCACCCGGACGAAGGACCACACCTCGTCCAGCGAGCCGTCCCCGCTCCGCGACATCCTGGTCATGGCCTTCGACGGTTCCGTGACCGACAACCTCGTGGCCTCGGTCTCGTCCGGCGTACGAGCGCTCAGGGACATGCTGGCGAGAGGGCCGCTCACCGCGCTGGAGAACCGCCTCGACGACGCTCTGAGTCCCTGGCAGCTGACGGCGAAGGTCGACTTCGGCACGGTCTCGGCCGAGTTCATCATGCGCCACCTGGTCGAGTTGCAGCTACGACAGGACGGCGAGGCGAGACCCGCCGAATCCCAGGGCGCGGGCGTCCAACGCACACTGATCGCCGCGCTCATCCAGGCGGCGGCGGGCCTTCGTTCCCAGGCGAAGGACAACCCCTTCCGCTGGATCCTGTTCGAGGAACCGGAAGCGTTCCTGCACCCGGCCCAGGTCTCCCGCCTCGCGCAGGACCTGCGGGAACTCACCAAATCCGGGAACACGGCGGTGACGATCAGCACGCACGACCCGACGGCGTTGTCCGTGGCCGAGGTGCCGCCCGAGGGGATCACGCGCGTGCACCGTGTCGTCGGCCGGATCAAGGCCAGTTCGCCCGCACCTGATCGGACGGCAGAGATCATCGATGCGGTGGGCTACCGATCCGCCTATGCGCAAGCCTCGCAAACGTGTTTCAAGAGTTTTCGCAAACCGGACCCCACCCAGGAATACACACGCGTTCTCTATGATCTGGACCCACGCAGTGCCGCCGCCTTCTTCGCCGATCAGGTGGTGGTGGTCGAGGGCAGCAGCGACGCGCTGTTGTTCGAATGGCTGAACCGGCGCGGTCACCTTACGAGCATCGGCCCGAACGTCGGTGTCTTCGACGCGGGCGGAAAATTCGAGTTGCATCGGGCGTCGGCGACCCTCTCTCTCGCCGGCGTCCCCCACGTGGTGCTCTGGGACGAGGACGCGGCACGACGTCAGCCGGGCACCAACGAGTACAAGAACAACCACTGCCGGGACAACGCGGCTCTGGCCGCGTTGTCCGCCGCCGCGTGCGACCAAGGCTCGACCTGTAAAGGTGGAGTGCGACTGGACGGCACGATCGAACAGTGGCTCGGCATCACCGAAGAGAAGTCGCGTCCATGGAAGGCGGCGAGCATCGCCGAGGCACTGGGAGCCGCGTATCACGCCGAGGAGTCGCCGGTCCGAACCCGGACCGAGGCTCTGGTCGCCTTGCTGCGCGACCTGTTCGACGACATTGATCCGAACCTGTACGCAGCCGATCCCGCGTTCTCCGATTCCATGATCATACGGCGTTTCACCCCACCGGAGATCGATTTCGTTTTCGAGGTGTGTTCCGCGCCGAAGCGTCTCCGCTGCACCTGCTGAGATCTCCCGCGTCGGGGCGAAGGCGCTCGATGCGGTCAGCGGCGTCGACCCCGGCCAGTGGGCCGGGGAAGGCCCCGCGACGCTCCAGCCGCCGCTGCCCGACGACGCCGCCCTCCGGCACGTTGCCGCCGCCGAACAGAAGGCGCACTCGCTCGCCACGCCCAAGGCGATGCCGATCAGCGCGAACCACCGGTCTGCCGGTGATCTTGCGGCAGGCTGCCACGCGTGGGGTACGTGAGGCTGCTGCGAGATCCGAACGTCGCGCTGCTGTGGTCGGCGCAAACACTCAGCGTGCTCGGCGACCGGGCATACGCGCTCGCGGTGATGTGGTTGGCGTGGAAGACGACCGGGTCGACTGCGCTGATGGGCGTGGTCGCGGTGGTCGAGTCCCTGCCCTGTCTGCTGGTCGGCATCGCCGGACGGCGGGTCGTGGCGCAGGCTTCGGGCTTCGGCCGTCTGGCGGCCGTCGACGCCGCCCGCATGCTCATCGTGGCGATCCTGCCCGTGCTGTGGACGGTAGGGGGCCCCAACACGGGTGTTCTGCTGGCTGTCGCGGCGCTACTCGGCCTGCTGGGAGCGGTCTTCGACCCGCAACTGGGGTCGCTCGCGGTCGACCTCGTGCCTGCCGACCAGGTCCGGCAGGTATCCGGGTTGATGGACCTGATGAACCGGATCGGGCGGATCGCGGGCCCCGGATCGGCTGCGCTGCTGCTGATGGTGATCCCCGAGGTTCAGCTGTACGTCCTGGACGCGGCGACGTTCGCAGCGTCGGCGGCGGCGCTGGGTGTGCTGACGCGCCGCGCACCGGCGACCGCTGCGTCCCGGGAGGTCGCGTCGGCGTCGGTGCGTCCGGCCCCGGCGCGCCGGCTGCTGCGTGCCTTGCCGGTGACCGGTTGGATGATGGCGCTACACGCCGCCGGACAGCTGCTGTACGGGGTGACGCTTGCGATACCGGCACTGCTGACGGTGCGGCTGGGGGCGTCGGCGTCCGGGCCGGTGTACGCGTGGACGGCGACCGCGACCGGTCTCGGTGCCGTGGCCGCGAACCTGCTGGTGGGCAACCTTCGTACGGCGGGCCGGATTCCCGGCGGGTACTGCCTGGCGTGGGCGGCTCAGGGGGCGTTGCTGGTGGCGCTCGGCGCGTCATGGTCGATGCCGCAGTTCCTCGCCTTGTCGGTGGCGGTGGGCGCGGCGTCGCCGTTCGCGGCTGTCGGCCTGCGAACCCACCTGTCGCGGTTCGCCCGGGATGAGCGGTTGGCGTTGCTGACGCTCGATCAGACGTGGCTTCGGACTGCCGGCACGGCCGGGACGCTGCTGCTGCCGTTCCTCGCCGACGGCAACCCGGACGAGGCGTTCATCGGTGCCGGAGCGGGGATGGTGCTGGTGGCGTCGCTGGTGTGGGTGGTGACGCGGTCGCTGACGGAGCGGGAACCCGTCCCGGTGGTTGTTCTGAGCAGGGACTGAGCGCGGGAAGGCCCTCCCGGGCAGGTGACGGATCACTCGGCCGGGGAGGGCCTGTTCAGCCCGAAGAGGACGTCGGGTCAGGCGGCGGCGTCCAGCCGCCAGTGGGTCACCTCGACGTTCTCCAGCGGGATGCCGATCTGCGCGTAGACGCGCTTGTGCATCGCGCCGAACCACGCGTCGCGCCGGTCCTCGTAGAACTCCATGTCGTACCAGGCGACGCCGAGGAGGATGGTCCCGCCGCCCGTTTCGCTGTCGGGGTCGGCCTCGTAGTAGGTGCATTCCCAGTCCCACAGCATCATGTCCTCGGGGCGGGCGCGAAGCCGCTCGTCGGAGTCGCGGATGGACTCGATGCACCGCTCGACGGTCGCGGCGTCCGGGCAGTAGTACCGGCAGTCGGAGCGGGCGACGGGCTTCTTGTCGCCGCGGCGGGCCGCGTCGCCGTCCTCGCCGACCAGAACCCGGACGCGGGTCACCTGCTGGGTCGCGGGGATCTCGTAGAGGGTCTTGGTCATGTCCGTGGTCTCCTTTCAGACCGGGGGGTTGGACACGTCAGGTGGTGGACCGGTCGCCCGTGAGGAGGGTGGTTGCGGGGGGCTGGCCGTGGTGGAGACGGACCGCTCCGGGGGCGACGTACACGGCGTTGAAACCGATCCGGGGCTGCCCGGTGGTGTTGATGTCGGAACGGTGGATCAGGCGGACGTCCATCAGGAGCGCGTGCCCTGCGCGCACCGGGACGGGCACGTACCGGTTCTCTGCGGGCGCGGTGGCGAGGGTGAGGGGCGCGCCGCGGCCGGGGTCGTGCGGCGCTCGGATATGAGGCTGGTACCCGCTGCCGTGGGAGCTGGGGACGACCCGCACGCAGCCGGAGGCGATCGTGGCGTCGGTGAGCGCGAACCACACCGAGACCGCACGGTCAGGAGCGAGTTCCCACCTCGCGTCGATGCCGTCCTGATGCGGCGGCACCACGAACGCGCGGGGTTTCTTCCGTAGCAGGAGCGTCGATTCGATCACTGCCACCGCCGGCCCGATGCGGTTCTGGACCACGGTGAGGATGGGCGGGGCGGTCAGGGCGTGGCGTGCCCACTCGTGCCGTGTGTGAGGGGCCGGCGCGATGTCGGGGCCGTGTCCGGCGGCGCGGGCCGCCTGGGCGGCCTGCTCGGGGGTGGCCCAGACCAGTCCGGTCGCGAATCCGGTGTTGGCGCCCAACGAGGTGTTCATGCCCTCACAGTGCGCCGCTCCGGCTCCGCCCGCGGTGCCGTGTGCATGTCGTGCACACGGTGTGCGTTTTCTGCACGCGGGGTTGACAGGCTCCTACGGCAGGCGTAGCCGGGCGGACAGGGCACGCAGGTCAGGCGAGATCCGCCCAGTGACCATCAGGTTCCCGACCATGCGGCGGACGGCGGGTCGGGTCCGCACTTCCTGCGGTGCGATCCGCTCGGCCTGGAGGAGGGTGTCGATGCACTCGGTGCGCTGGTCGAGCATGGCGTGCGCGGCTGCGGTGTCGGTGAGGTATCGGGCGCGTCGTTCGATCGTGGGGAGGTTCTTCACCTTCACACGGTCGGCGACGGCGAGCGCGGCGGTGGGATTGCCGACTGCGGTGTGCCCGGATATCAGGTGCAGGTCCACGATGGAGCGGCCGAATCCGCCGCCGTGGGTGGGCAGCATCAGCCGGTCGCCGAGGCCGTCGGCGATGCGGCGGGCCTGCTCGGTGAGGTCGACCAGTGTCGCGGCGTCACGGGATCTCGCGGCCGTGTATCCCGCGCTCATCAGCAGCAGTCCACGTTGGGAGCGGGACCGGGGGTCGGTGCCGGTGAGTTGGTCTGCGGCGTGCAGGGCGATCGCTGCGGCGTCGTCGGGCCATCCGGCTTTGCGGATCAGGATCGACTTGTTGCGGGCGGTCTCTCCCAGCAGGACCGGGTCGCTGCCTCCGGTTGCGAATGTGTGCGCCCGGTCGGCGGCCAGCAGCCCAAGGTCGACTGCGTCGAGCTTGATGAGCAGACGGGACGTCAGGGTGTAGGCGTGGGCGAGAAGCCCGTAGGCGTGCGGGTCGTCGTCGGCCGCGGCGAGCTGCTGCATCCCCACGACGAGCTTGGGCAGGTCCCTGCTGAGGTCGACATAGCGGCAACTGTGGAATGCCGTGGTGGCCTTCCCCAGCAACGTGCGGGCTTGAGCGGTGGTGCACGGGGCTGCCCCGGGAGGGAGCGAGGTACCGAGCAGTAGGCCACGTAAGGCGTCGAGAAGGGCCCCATCGGGACCGGGCGTGACGGCACGGGCCGTGCCTGCTGCCAGCCCGCCGGGTACGGCCGAGGCGGCAGCGGTCACTGCCAGAGAGGTGAGCAGTTGGCGACGGCGCACGGGATCATCTTCCATCACACTCGGCGCGCCCGTCACGGCCTCGCCCACAACGCCGAGAGATTCTGGAGCCAAGCCCAGTACCTCGGCTGCGCGGTGTAGTGTCCGCACGTCGCGCGCCTGCTGCTTCCCCGCCTCCAGCCGCGACACTGTTGAGCGGGAAACATTCAGGCGTTTCGCCAGGTCAGACTGTGTCCAGCCGTGGCGACGCCGCCCGGCGCGGATCGTATCGCCTGCTGAGCCGCGGCCCATAGAACTCACGGTTGCCCTGGAGTGATGTCCCGTCAACCCGGCGCCGGGTCGTTCGGCGCGTTCCGGACCGGACGTTAACCGGTCACGGTCCTCATGCTGCCCCGGATCATGTGCTCGCGGTTCGGGGGGAGCGCGCGTGGCGACCACACCTGGCAGCAATCTTCGACTCCAGATGGACACCGGGCACGGCGTGACCGGACGTCACGCGCGACGGGGCGGGGTCAGCCGAGCCAGAGGACGGCGGTGACGCGGAACTCGCGGATGTCGTGGACGACCAGGTACTCGACCAGGACCCGGCGGCCCGGGACGCAGAGTTCGTAGCGGAGGCCGGTGGCGTCCAGGGGGGAGCCGGGCGGGGGCGCGCCGACGTCCACGGCGTCGCCCGCCTCGGCGGCGAAGCGGACGAAGTAGTCCAGGACGTCCTCGAAGAGGGGGCGCGGCATGGCGTGCAGGTCGGCGGCGGCCTCCTCCTGGCAGAAGACGGTCCAGCCGCGTTCGGGTCCGGTCACCGCGACCTGCGGGCGGCGAGCTCCTCCAGCGAGACCAGGCCGCGCCCGGCGAGGGCGTCGGTGACGCGCCGCTCGCGGCCCGGGACGCGGTCGAGCATGGCGTCCATCCACCAGTGGTCGAGGACGGCGTCGAGCGCGCTCCCCTCGGCCTCACCGGCCTCGGCCAGGAACCGTTCGCGCTTGTCCGGGGCGAGCGCGGCGGCGACCGCGCCGACCGTGCGCGGGATCGCGCGGGTCTGGCCGGGCAGGAGCGGACGGTCGGGCAGGGCCATGCGGAGCCTTCCGGGACGTGCGTGACGGACGCGCCCCACGCTACGGGAACCCACCGACGATCCCGGCGCCGTCCGCGAGACCGGCGTGCCGCCGGAAGCCGCAAGCCGGACACCGGACGCCGGACGTCAGGCCCCGGGCAGGGTTCGGCGGCGGACGGAGTGGAGGAGGGCGTCCACGCGGGGACGGTCCGGTTCGTCGGGGAGGGACGTGCGGGCCAGGGCGTCCGCCATGCGGGCGGTCAGGGACGCGCGCCAGGCCCCGACCTCGTCCAGCGGCACCTCCCCCGCGCGGACGGCCAGCAGCCGGTCGCGGTGGTCGTCCATCCGGACCAGCGGCTCCCCGTGTTCGAGCAGGTGGAGGCCGCTGATCAGGAGCCGCAGCATGTGCATGACGTGCTTGGGGTTGCGCGCCTGGTGGTTCTCCATCTTGCGGAACTGGCTCTCGGCGTAGCCGAGGAACGACCGGTGGGCGCGCTTGGACACGAACGCCGTCCGGACGTCCAGGAGCTCCGCGCCGATCGGGGTGACGTGCTCGACGAGCGGCGACCACAGGCATTCCAGGACGGTCGGGTTCGCGGCCAGCGCCAGCTCGCAGAACCGCTCGAACTCCCAGGAGAACTGCTCCTCCCCAGGGCCGGTGACGTGCGTCGGCGGCTTGTCGAAGTGCCAGTACAGCTCGGTGGGCGCGACGAACACACCGCGCCGGTCGGTGTCGCTGGCGGCGGTGTCCAGGCCGTAGGCGCGCGAGCCGACGACCACCGACAGGACGGTGTGGTCGGTCACGAGCCGGTGCCCCGGCGCGGACGACGCACCGGCCGGCGCCTCGGCGCTCGTGCCCGCAGCGCTCCCCTGCTCCCCGGTCATTCCAGGAGGGTCCCGCATCCGGCCGCGTGCCGTCGACCCGTTTGTCCGCTTGCAGAAACTTTCTGCAAGGACTTTACGTTCCTTGCGGCCGATTGCTACCGTCGCCCGCACCACCCCCACGAGGAACAGGTGAAACGGGCTGCACGACACGTCAAACCCGTTTCACAGAGGAGGACCCCCATGCGGCGTACCATCACGGCCGGAGCGCTGACCTGTCTGGCGCTCGCGGCGCTGACGGCCTGCGGCGGAGGCGACGACAAGAAGGACTCCGCGGCCCCGTCCGCGGCGCTCGACGGACGCGGCCCGGTCACGTTCGTCACCGGCAAGGACCGGTCGGGCAACCTGCAGAAGCAGATCGACGGCTGGAACTCCGCGCACCCCAAGGAGCAGGTCCGCGTCGTCGAGCTGCCGGACGAGCCGAACGACCAGCGCCAGCAGATGATCCAGAACGCGCAGACCAAGTCGGACGCGTACGGCGTCCTCAACCTGGACGTCGTCTGGACCGCCGAGTTCGCCGCGAACCGCTGGCTGACGCCGCTGCCCAAGGACCAGGTCGACCTGTCGAAGATGCTGCCCGCGACGGTCACGACCGGGCAGTACCGCGACAACCTCTACGCCGTCCCGTCCACCTCCGACGCCGGGATGCTGTACTACCGCAAGGACCTGCTCGACAAGGCCGGCATCAGCGCGCCGCCGAAGACCTACGCCGAGATGTGGGCCGACTGCGACAAGGTGAAGGCGCTGCCCGAGGGCAAGGGCGTCGACTGCTACTTCACCGAGGTCAACAAGACCGAGAGCCTGACGATCAGCGCCGTCGAGGCGATCGAGGCCCAAGGCGGCTCGATCCTGGACGCCTCCGGCAAGCCGACCGTGAACACGCCGCAGGCCAAGGCGGGCATCGAGTTCCTCGCGGGCGCCCGCAAGGACCGGATGCCCAAGGAGGCCGTCACCCTCGACACCGAGGGCGGGCGCCGCTACTTCCAGGGCGGCAAGCTGCTGTTCCAGCGGCAGTGGCCGTACCAGTACGCGATGGCGAACGCGACCGACGGCTCGTCCAAGGTGGCCGGCAAGTTCGCCGTCGCGCCGCTGCCCGGCCAGAACGGCCCGGGCGTCGCCAACCTCGGCGGCCACAACCTGGCGATCTCCGCGTTCGCCAAGAACAAGGCCACCGCGCTCGACTTCATCAAGTACCTGACCGGTGAGCAGGCGCAGCGCGCGAACCTGATGGCCACCTCGCAGGCCCCGACCGTCGCGTCCCTGTACGACGACCCCGAGCTGACCAAGAAGTTCCCGTACCTGCCGGTGCTCAAGCAGGCCATCAGCACGGCCAAGCCGCGCCCGGTCGTGGTGAAGTACGGCGACGTCACCGCAGCCATCCAGGGCTCGGTCTACGACGCCGTCAACGGCGGCAAGCCCGTCGACCAGGCCCTCACCGACCTCCAGGGCAAGCTGACCACGCTGACCGCGGGGCAGTGAGCCAGCCTGTGAGCCGTGCTGTGAGCTCTGAAGTGAGCGGAGTCTCCCGGCGCGCCGCCGCCGACTCCTCGCGCCCGCGCCGCTCCGGCGGCGCGCGGCGCGGGGAGCGGCGGATGGCCGCGCTCCTGCTCTCCCCGACCCTGCTGGTGCTGGCGCTGGTCGTCGGCTACCCGGTGCTCGCCGGGCTGCGCGAGTCGCTGTACGCGCGCGGCAGCGGCCTGGACGCCGACGGCTTCGTCGTCCAGGGCAACAGGTTCGTGGGGCTGGACAACTACACGTCCATCTTCGAGGGCGACCGCGCCGACGCGTTCTGGAACGCCTTCACCAACACCACGTTCTTCACCCTCACCACGGTCGCCCTGGAGACCCTGATCGGTGTCGGCATGGCGCTGATCATGCAGCAGGCGTTCCGCGGCCGGGCGCTCGTCCGCGCCAGCATCCTGGTCCCGTGGGCGATCCCCACTGCGATCTCCGGACTGCTGTGGCGCTGGATCTTCCAGGCCGACGGCGCCGCCAACGCCGTCATCGGCCACCAGGTGCTGTGGACGGCCGACGGGTTCCCCGCCAAGCTCGCGGTGATCATCGCCGAGGTGTGGAAGACGTCCCCGTTCATCGGCCTGCTCGTGCTCGCCGGGCTCCAGATGATCCCGCGCGAGGTGCACGAGGCCGCCAGGGTGGACGGCGCGAGCGTGTGGCAGCGGTTCGTCTACGTCACGCTGCCTCTGATCAAGCCGGCGCTGCTGGTCGCGGTGCTGTTCCGGATGCTGGACGTGCTGCGCATGTTCGACCTGCCGGCCGTCCTCGTCGGCGTCAACCAGAAGTCGGTGGAGACCCTGACCATGCTCGCCTGGTTCGAGGCGACGAACCTGCGGTACGGCTCGGCCGCGGCGTACGCGACCATCCTGTTCGCCTACATCGCGCTCATCGCCTACCTGTTCGTCAAGCTCCTCGGCGCCGACATCATCGGCGAGGCCCGGCGGACGCGAAAGGCGGCGAAGCGGTGAAGCGCGCCCTCTCCTACCTGGGCCTGGCCGCCGTCGCGGTCTACTGCCTGGCGCCGTTCTACTGGATGGTCGCCTCGGCGCTGCGGCGCCCCCAGGACCAGTTCGACAACTCGCCGGTGCCGTCGCCGGTCTCGACCGAGAACTTCCGCGCGGTGTTCGGCGGCCACAACGACTTCGGCCGGGCGCTGCTGAACAGCATCGTCGTCGCCGGGGTCACCACGGTGTTCACGCTGGTCGTGGGGGTGTTCACGGCCTACGCGCTGGCGCGGCTGGACTTCCGGTTCAAGAACGCCGTGCTGGGCCTGGTCATCGGGACCACGATGTTCCCCGGCGTCTCCCAGCTCGTCCCGCTGCTGAAGCTGTTCACCGACATCGGCTGGATCAACACCTACCAGGCGATGATCGTGCCGAGCCTCGGCTTCGCGCTGCCGCTGTCGGTGTGGCTGCTCACCGCGTTCTTCCGGCAGCTCCCGTTCGAGCTGGAGCAGGCCGCGATGGTGGACGGCTGCACCCGCGGCCAGGCGTTCCGTAAGATCATCGTGCCGCTGGCCGCGCCCGGCGTGTTCACCACCGCGATCCTGACCTTCATCGCGGCGTGGAACGAGTTCCTCATCGCGCTGTCGATGGTCAACCGCAAGGAGATGCAGACCGCGACGGTCGCGATCTCCAAGTTCACCGGCGTGTCGGGCTTCGACCAGCCGTTCGGCACGCAGATGGCGGCGGGCGTGATCGTGACCGTCCCGCTCATCATCGTCGTGCTCGTCTTCCAGCGCCGGATCGTCGCGGGCCTCACGGCCGGCAGCGTCAAGTGACCCGGCGCGACGCGACCGAAAGGATGCCATGACCGACTCGCCGACCACCGCCTGGTGGCGGGACGCGGTGATCTACCAGGTGTACGTGCGCAGCTTCGCCGACGCGAACGGCGACGGCGTGGGCGACCTGGCGGGCATCCGCGCCCGGCTGCCGTACCTGGCCGACCTCGGCGTGGACGCGCTGTGGGTCACCCCGTTCTACGTCTCGCCGATGGCCGACTTCGGCTACGACGTGGCCGACTACCGCGACGTGGACCCGCTGTTCGGCACGCTGGACGACGCCCGCGCCCTCATCGCCGACGCGCACGCGCACGACCTGCGCGTCATCGTCGACGTCGTGCCGAACCACACCTCCGACCGGCACCCCTGGTTCGAGGCGGCCGTCGCCGCCGGGCCCGGCTCCCCCGAGCGCGAGCGCTACATGTTCCGCGACGGACGCGGCGCGGACGGCTCCGAGCCGCCCAACGACTGGGAGTCGGTGTTCGGCGGCCCGGCGTGGACGCGGCTGCCCGACGGCCAGTGGTACCTGCACCTGTTCGCGCCCGAGCAGCCCGACCTGAACTGGGAGAACCCCGGCGTCCGCGCCGAGTTCGAGGACATCCTGCGGTTCTGGCTCGACCTCGGCGTGGACGGCTTCCGGATCGACGTCGCGCACGGCATGGTCAAGGCCCCCGGGCTCCCCGACGTCGGCCACACCGGCCAGGTCGAGATGCTCGGCACCGCCGTCCTGCCCTACTTCGACCAGGACGGCGTCCACGAGATCCACCGCGCGTGGCGCAAGCTGCTCGACTCCTACCCCGGCGAGCGGATCGGCGTCGCCGAGGCGTGGGCGCCCGACACCGCGCGGCTCGCCCGGTACACCCGCCCGGACGAGCTGCACCAGGCGTTCAACTTCCACTACCTCGGCACGCCGTGGGACGCGGCGGAGCTGCGCGGGGTCATCGACGGCACGCTGCGCAGCGCGGGCACCGCGCCCGCGACCTGGGTGCTGTCGAACCACGACGTCAAGCGGCACCCCACCCGGTTCGGCGGCGGCGAGACCGGCCTGCGCCGCGCCCGCGCCGCGGCGCTGCTCACCCTCGCGCTGCCCGGCTCGGCCTACGTCTACCAGGGCGAGGAGCTGGGCCTGCCCGAGGTGCTCGACCTGCCCGCCGAGTTCCGCAAGGACCCGCAGGCCGGACGCGGCGAGGACGCGGGCCGCGACGGCTGCCGGGTGCCGATCCCGTGGAGCGGCGACGAGCCTCCCTTCGGGTTCACCGACGGGCCGTCCACGTGGCTGCCGATGCCGCCGGAGTGGCGCGCGCTGACCGTCGCCGCAGAGGAGGCCGACCCGGACTCCACGCTCACCCTGTACAAGACGGCGCTGCGCGTCCGGCGCGCCGAGCGGGCGCTCGGCGACGGCACGCTGGCGTGGCTGGACGCCCCGGACGGCACGCTCGCCTTCACCCGCAAGGCGGCCGACGGCACCTCGGTGGGGTGCGCGGTCAACACCGGCGCCGAGCCGGCGCGCGTCCCCGCGGCGGGCGAGATCCTGCTGTCCAGCGGGCCCGTGGAACGCGCCAACGACGGCGCCCTGCTCCTCCCGCCCGACACCGCCGTGTGGTGGAGGTAGTTTCGTGGCCATGACGACGCGGTTGGCCGACATCGCCGGGCACGCGGGGGTCAGCGAGGCGACGGTCAGCCGCGTCCTCAACGGCCGCCCCGGCGTGTCGGCGGCGACCCGGCAGGCGGTGCTCGCCGCGCTGGACGTGCTCGGGTACGAGCGGCCGGCGCGGCTGCGGCAGCAGCGCGCCGGGCTGATCGGCCTGATCATCCCGGAGCTGACCAACCCGATCTTCCCGGCGTTCGCCGAGGTGATCGAGAGCGCGCTGGCGCGGCACGGCTACATGGCGGTGCTGTGCTCGCAGACCCCCGGCGGCGTCGCCGAGGACGACTACCTGGAGATGCTGCTGGAACGCGGCGTCGCGGGCGTCATCTTCGTCAACGGCCTGCACGCCAACGCCAACTCCGACCGGGCCCGGTACACCCGGCTGACCGAGCAGGGCCTGCCGATCGTGCTGGTCAACGGCTACCGGCCGGACATCGACGCGCCGTTCGTCTCCAACGACGACGTCGCGTCGCTGGAGGCGGCCGTCGCGCACCTGGGCTCGCTCGGGCACCGGCGGATCGGCCTGGCGATCGGGCAGGACGTGTACGTCCCGACCCGGCGCAAGACCGAGGGGTTCCGGCGCGGGCTGGAGACACTGCTCGGGCCGTCCGCCGACACCGGGGGGCTGGTCGTGAACACGATGTACACGGTCGAGGGCGGGCAGGCCGCCGCGCAGAAGCTGCTCGACCGCGGCTGCACGGCGATCTGCTGCGGCAACGACATCATGGCGCTCGGCGCGATCCGGGCCGCCCGGCAGCGCGGGCTGCGGGTGCCGGAGGACGTGTCGGTCGTCGGCTTCGACGACTCGCCGCTCACCGCGTACCTGGACCCGCCGCTCACCACGATCCGGCAGTCGGTGCGGGAGATGGCGCTGGCCGCGGTGAGCACGGTGCTGGAGGAGGTCGGCGGCGGCCGTCCGCCGCGCACCGAACTGCTCTACCGGCCCGAGCTGGTCGTCCGCCGCTCGACCGCGCCCGCTCCGGTGCCGGCCGCCCCGCTGCCGCGCGCCGCGGAACACCCGGGGCCCGAACACCTGGTCAACTGAGGGGCGGACGTCCTCGCGACGCCCGCCGAACGCCCCGATCTACCCTGATCGGGGCGTTCGCCTTGGTAACGGTTGGATTGCGAGCATTGACAGTGAGCGGGGTCACGTTCTTTGCTTCGTGGGAGCGCTCCCACACTCCCACCCACGACAGACGAGAGGGACCCGCGATGAGGGGTTACCGGCTGAGGACCGCGGCTGTGCTGGCAGCCGCCGGCGTACTCGCGGCGGCATGCGGAGGCGGAGGCGGAGGCGACTCCAAGTCCGACAAGAACTTCACGCTGACCGTCGACGTGTTCGGCGAGTTCGGCTACGAGACGCTGTACAAGGGGTTCGAGCAGTCGCACCCGGGCGTCACGGTCAAGCAGCGCAAGGTGTCCTCGCTGGACGACTACAAGCCGCGGCTCCAGCAGTGGATCGCGACCGGCAGCGGGGCGGGCGACGTGGTCGCGCTGGAGGAGGGCATCCTGCCCACCTACATGCAGCAGCGCACCAAGTTCGTCAACCTCTTCGACTACGGCGCGCGCTCGATGCAGTCCGACTTCCTGCCGTGGAAGTGGCAGCTCGGCCTCAGCCCGGACGGAAGCCAGCTCGTCGGCCTCGGCACCGACGTCGGCCCGCTCGCCATGTGCTACCGCAAGGACCTGTTCAAGAAGGCCGGGCTGCCCACCGAGCGCGACGAGGTCGCCAAGCTCTGGCCCACCTGGGACCAGTTCCTCGCGACCGGGCAGAAGTTCCAGGGCAAGGTGTCCGGCGCCAAGTGGCTGGACGGCCCGACCGCCGTGCTGCGCGCGACCGTCCTGCAGAACGCGGGCAGCGGCCCCGGCTACAGCTTCTTCGACAAGGACGACAAGTTCGTCTTCGACACGAACCCCGCCGTGAAGCAGGCGTTCGACACCGCGCTGAAGTTCGAGCAGAACAAGATGACGGCGGACATGTCGATCTTCACGCCGCCGTGGCAGACGGCGCTGAAGCGCGACACGTTCGCGACCGTGCCCTGCCCGTCCTGGATGCTCGGCGGCATCAAGCAGTTCTCCGGCGATTTCGGCAAGGGCAAGTGGGACGTCGCGACCACCCCGGGCGGCTCGGGCTACTGGGGCGGGTCGTGGCTGGCCGTGCCGAAGCAGAGCAAGCACCAGAAGGCCGCCGCCGAGCTGGCCCAGTACCTGACGAGCGCGCAGAGCCAGGTCGGCGCGTTCAAGGACAAGGACACCTTCCCGTCCAACGTCAAGGCCGAGCAGGACCCGGCGGTGTCCGGCGCGTCCAACGACTACTTCAGCGGCGCGCCCACCGGGAAGATCTTCGGACAGCTCGTGGCCTCGGTGAAGCCCGTCCACCTCGGGCCGAAGAACGAGGACGTCCGGCAGGCCGTGGAGAACGTCCTGATCGCGGTCGGCCAGGGCCATGTCAAGCCCGAGGAAGCCTGGGGGAAGGCCGTCGAGGCGGCCAAGAAGGCCGCCAGATGACCAGTGTGGACACGCGTCCCGCGCGCCCGGTGGACCGGGCGGGCGGGACGCCCCGCGCCGAGCGCCGGCGGGCGCTGCTCGCCCGGCTCGACCTCAAGGCCAGCCCCTACGCGTTCGTCGCGCCGTTCTTCGTCGTCTTCCTCGTCTTCGGCGGCTACCCGCTCGTCTACACGCTGTGGGTCTCGCTGCACGACTGGGGGCTGGCGTCCGGGACGCGCGAGTGGGCGGGGTTCGGCAACTACGGCTACCTGTTCGGCGACGACCAGTTCTGGCACGCGCTGGTGAACACGCTCGGGATCTTCGTGCTCTCGACCGTCCCGCAGCTCCTGCTGGCGCTGCTGCTCGCCAACACGCTGAACCGGCGGATGCGGGCCGCGACGGTCTTCCGGATCGGGGTGGTCGCGCCGCTGATCACCTCGATGGCGGCGGTCGCGATCGTGTTCGGCCAGTTGTTCGACACGCACTACGGCTTCATCAACTGGATCCTGCACACCGACATCGAGTGGCACACGAACCGCCTCTGGTCGTGGACGGCGATCTCGGTGATGGTCGACTGGCGCTGGACGGGCTACAACGCGCTGATCTTCCTGGCCGCGATGCAGGCGATCCCGAAGGACCTGTACGAGGCCGCCGCGATCGACGGCGCGTCCCGGATGCGGCAGTTCTGGCAGATCACCGTGCCGCTGCTGCGCCCGACGATCCTGTTCACGGTGATCATCTCCACCATCGGCGGGCTGCAGCTGTTCACCGAGCCGGTGCTGTTCGCCAACGACACGGCCAACAGAATGGACGGCGGGGCCACGCACCAGTTCCAGACGCTGACGCTCTACATGTACGACAACGCGTTCGGGCACGACCGGTACGGCTACGGCGCGGCGATCGCCTGGGTGCTGTTCCTGCTCATCATCGTGTTCTCCCTGCTGAACTTCCTGTTCATCCGGCGTGCGGGAGGCACCCGATGACGATCCCCGCTCCCCTGTCCCGGCCCGCGCGCACGACCGCGCGGCGGCTGCACGGCCTCTGGGACGCCAGCCCGCTGACGTACCTGACGCTGCTCGCCGCGGTGGCGCTGTCGGTGGCCCCCATCTACTGGATGTTCGTGGTGGCGACGCGCACCAACGACGTCGTCGCGGACGTCCCGCCGCCGGTGCTGCCGGGCGGGCATCTCGGCTCCAACGTGAACCGGCTGTTCGACAACCCGGACGCCTACTTCGCCCGGGGCCTGCTCAACTCGGTGCTCGTGTCGTCCTGCGTGACGGTCTCGACCGTCTTCTTCGCCTCGCTGGCCGGGTTCGCGTTCGCCAAGCTGCGCTTCCGCGGCCGCAACGCGCTGCTGCTCACGATCGTGGCGACGATGATGATCCCGGTGCAGATGGGGATCATCCCGCTCTACATGATCATGGTGAGGCTGGGCTGGCAGAACCACCTGCAGGCGGTGGTCGTCCCGTTCCTGGTCACCGGGTTCGGGGTGTTCATGATGCGGCAGTACGCCGACCAGGCCGTCCCGGACGAGCTGGTCGAGGCCGCCCGCGTGGACGGCTGCACCACCTTCGGCGTGTACTGGCGGGTCGTCCTGCCGGCGCTGCGCCCGGCGGCCGGCGTGCTCGGCCTGTTCACCTTCATGCAGACCTGGAACGAATTCATGTGGCCGCTGGCGGTGCTCACCCCGGAGAACCCGACCGTCCAGCTGTCCATCAACAACCTGGCCAACGCCCACTTCAACGACTACACGCTGATGTTCGCCGGCACGTCGGTGGCGGTGCTGCCGCTGCTGGTGGTCTTCGTGGCGTTCGGCCGCCAGATCATCGGAGGGATCATGGAAGGCGCGATCAAGGCATGAACGGGACCGCGAACTTCCCGGACGGGTTCCGGTGGGGCGCGGCCACGGCCGCGTACCAGGTCGAGGGCGCCACGCGGGAGGACGGCCGGGTGCCGTCCATCTGGGACACCTTCGTCCGCAGGCCCGGCACGGTGCTGGGCGGCGACACCGGCGACGTCGCGGTGGACCACTTCCACCGGTTCCGCGAGGACGTGGCGATCATGCGCGACCTCGGGCTGACGGCGTACCGGTTCTCGGTGGCGTGGCCGCGCGCCCACGCGTCCGGCGCGCGGGGGCTGGCGTTCTACGACCGGCTGGTGGACGCGCTGCTGGAGGCGGGGATCGAGCCCTGGCCGACGCTGTACCACTGGGACCTCCCGCAGGAGCTGGAGGACGCGGGCGGCTGGCCCGAGCGCGACACCGCGTACCGGTTCGCCGACTACGCCGCCGGGGTGCACGACGTCCTCGGCGACCGGGTGCGGAACTGGCTGACGGTGAACGAGCCGTGGTGCGCGGCGTTCCTCGGGTACGCCTCCGGCGACCACGCGCCCGGACGCCGCGAACCCGCCGCCGCGCTGCACGCGGCGCACCACCTGATGCTCGGGCACGGGCTGGCCGTCCAGGCGATGCGGGCGCAGCGGCCGGACAACCGGTTCGGCGCGGCGGTGAACCTGTACGCCGTCTCCCCCGCGTCCGACGCGGAGGCCGACGTGGACGCCGCGCGCCGCGTGGACGGCCTGCAGAACCGGTTCTTCCTCGATCCGCTGCTGCTCGGCCGCTACCCGTGGGACGTGCTCGCCGACGTGGAGCGGTTCGGGTTCGCGCCCTCGGAGGCCGACCTGACGATCATCAACCAGCCGATCGAGCACCTCGGCATCAACTACTACTCGCGGCACACCGTGAGCGGCGACCCCGACTCGGCGCCGCAGGCGGCGTCGTCGCCGTTCGCCGAGCACTCGCCGTGGGTCGGCAGCGGGCACGTGCGGTTCCCGTCCACCGGACGGCCGGTCACCGGGATGGGCTGGGAGATCGACCCGTCCGGGCTGACGGAGGTGCTGGTCAGGCTGCACCGGGAGTACCCGGCGGTGGACCTGTGCGTCACCGAGAACGGCGCGGGCTACCAGGAGGAACCGTCCAACGGAACGGTCCACGACGCCGGGCGGATCGAGTACCTCGACGGCCATCTGCGCGCCTGCCACGACGCGATCGCCGCGGGCGTCCCGCTTCGCGGCTACTTCACGTGGTCGCTGCTGGATAATTTCGAGTGGGCGTGGGGGTACTCCCGGCGCTTCGGGCTGGTTCACGTCGACTACGCCACGTTGCGCCGGGCGCCCAAGGACAGCGCGCGCTGGTACGCGGAGGTGATCCGCCGGGGCGGGCTCACGGAGCGCGGGTAGCAGGGCGAACGGGAGGGCGGGCGGGATGGCCGGACGGGGAACACGCCCCACCCTGGAGGAGGTCGCGGCCCTGGCCGGGGTCGGCCGGGGCACGGTGTCCCGGGTGGTCAACGGCTCGCCGCGGGTGAGCCCGCGGGCCCGGGACGCGGTGCTCGCCGCGATCGAGGAGCTGGGGTACGTCCCGAACCGGGCCGCCCGCGCCCTGGTCACCCGGCGGACCGAGACGGTCGCGCTGGTCGTCGCCGAGTCCGAGCTGCGGCTGTTCGACGAGCCGTTCTTCGCCGGGATGATCCGCGGGGTCAGCGCGGCGCTGAACGAGACCGGCCTGCAGCTGCTGCTCGCCCTCGCCCGCTCCCCCGCCGAGTACGAGCGGCTGGAGCAGTACCTCACCCCGCAGCACGTGGACGGCGTGCTGCTCACCTCCCTGCACGCCGAGGACCCGCTGCCCGGACGGCTGGAGGCGAGCGGCGTGCCGACCGTCCTCGGCGGCCGTCCGCCCGGCATCGAGCCGGTGTCGTACGTGGACGTCGACAACCGCAGCGGCGCCCGGCAGGCCGTGGAGCACCTGGTCGGCCGGGGCCGCCGCCGCATCGCCACCATCGCCGGGCCGCAGGACATGGGCGTCGGCATCGACCGGCTGACCGGCTACCGCGCCGCGCTCGCCGAGGCCGGGCTGCCCGAGCTGGTCGTGCACGGCGACTTCAGCGAGGCCAGCGGGATCGCGGCGGCCGAGGAGCTGCTGGCGCTCGACCCCGCCCTGGACGCGATCTTCGCGGCGGACGACCCGATGGCGCTCGGCGCGATGCGGGTGCTGCGGCGGCACGGGCGGTCCGTCCCGGCCGACGTCGCGGTGGTCGGGTTCGAGGACTCGCCGGCTGCGGTGCTCGCCGACCCGCCGCTCACCACCGTGCACCAGTCGGCCGAGGAGATGGGCCGCGAGATGACGCGGCTGCTGCTGGCCCGGATCAACGGCGAGCCGCCCGCCGAGCCGGTCGTCATCCTCCCCCCGCACCTGGTCGTCCGAGCGTCCAGCTGAGCCGCGCGCCGGCGTCCCGGCGTCCTCCGAGCCCTCCCCCGGATCGTCCGGGGGAGGGCTCGGGCGCTTTCCGCAATGGTCCGATAAAGCCGGACCAACTCCCCTGAACCGTGAATCCGCGAACTGCTCGACAATTCGCGGGTGAAACCTCGGTGTCCGCGAGAAAAACCTCCCCCGCACATCCCTTCACCGGTTCCTTTTGCCGTTGTTAATGTGGCGCTCGGCCAGGGGGACCTGGCCCGGAAACGACCCGCTGGATGGCCCTGCGGGAAAGACGCCGGCAACTCGGGAGACGCGATGTGGAGCACCGGGCCGAAGCCGCCCAGCGATTGCAGCAAGCACATGAACATCCGGACAGTGCGGCAGATCCAGCATCTGCTGGTGCTGTGTTCGCTGCTCAGGCGGGACAGTCCGCTGGCGCGGATCCTGACCACGGCGCTGGAGCTCGACCCCGTCCCGATGGCCGCCCGGGCGACCCCCGCGCCCAGCGTCCACCCGCAGGAGACCAAGGACTGGCTGGAGTCCTTCTGGGACCCGGCCGCCCTGACCCCGGACGAAGTGGAGGTCGCCGCCTGGCAGAACAACATCACCGAAATGGTGACCGCCGTGGAGGAGATCCACGCCATCGAGAAGCTCATTGACATTCGGCTGACCAGCGAGAAGGCCGAGCAGCCGAAAATCGCAGAGTAAGCGAATCACAAGGAGGAAACACATGTCCCCCACGACGATTCTCCGGCACGCCGCCGCGGACGCCGACTTCCGCAGCGAACTCCTCGAGCGTCCCGCCGACTTCGGCGTCGCAGCGGTCCCCGCGGGTGTCGAGCAGCCCGACGCCGAGTCGCTGGGCTACTGGACCGAAGGCGCCGCCGCCGTGGACGTCTACGCCTGTGCGTCGACCTGCACCAGCGGCCCGCTGACGTTCATCTGCGACGGCACCACCAAGTGACGGCCGGGCCGGCGCGTCCCCGATGACGCGCCGAGCCGTCACCCCGTGGCCCCTGGCGTGAACACCGGTGTGAGCACTCGTGTGAGCACCCGTGTGAGCGCCGGGGCCCAGTGAGAAGGCGGTGGGCCGGCTCGTCCGGCCCACCGTCCCGCCGCGTCCGGCGCCCCGCCCGCCTTGCCCCCCCGTGGCCCGCGGGCCCGTGTCCTCTCGTCCGTCACCTCACGAGGAGCACCCGTTCGTGAAGCAGCACCGTCTAGACCTGGCGGCCCGCGCCGCCCATCTGGCCGAACGGCGCCGGGTGGTGGACGCGCTCGGCCCGCCCGCGGATCCGCCCGCCCTCGGCGAGTTCGACTCCTGGCTGGTCGGACGGCAGGTCCGCAAGCTGGCCGACCGCGGCGCGCAGGCCAAGCGCAAGGACCTGCCCGGCCGCGACGACGGGTACGACGACCTCGAGGCGCTGCTGACCTCCTACCGCGGGCACGAACTGGCCTTCTCTTCGTCCGGTCCGGCCGCCGCCGGCTCGCCCTTCGGCCGGTTGCTGGAGGAGATGGCCGCCGAGTGGCTGCCGACGTACCGGGCGGCGCTCGACGGCCCGCGCGACGACGCGGCCGGCGGCCCCGACGCCTGGTGGCGCGCGCCCGAGGTGTTCCACACCAGGTACGCGATCGTCTGCGCCCCCTTCCTCGCCGAGCTCGACCGCCGCCTGACCGCCGTCCTGGCCGAGAGCGACGGCGCGCCGGTGTTCGACCGGCGGTTCGTGACCGGCTTCCAGGAGCGCCTGCTCAACCGGTTCCAGCTCGCGATGGCCTGGGCGGTGGAGACCGACGCGAAGGCGTACGCCGCCGAGCACGGCATCGACCCCGAGACCGCGACCGCCGCCGACTTCACCGCGTACCTGGACGCGACGTTCGCGGGCGCCGACGGCCACCACCGCTTCTTCCTGGACTTCCCGGTCCTCGGGCGCTGGCTCGCGCACGTCACGGCCCTGCTCTCCGAGCACGGCCGCGACCTGGTGCGGCGGCTGCGCGCGGACGCCGCGGACGTCGGCGCGGCGTTCTACGGCGGCCCGGTCACGGCCGTGCGGAACGCCGCCCTCGGCCTCGGCGACGACCACGCCGGAGGCCGCAGCGTGGTGCTCCTGGACGTCGAGACGCCGGACGGCCCGCACCGGCTCGTCTACAAGCCCCGGTCGGTCCGGGGCGAGGCGGCGCTGCAGGGCCTGCTGGACCGGCTGCGCGCGGACGGCGTGCTCGGCTTCGCCTCCCGGCCCGTCCTGCCGCGCGACGGCTACGGCTACGAGGCGCTGATCCCGTCCGGCCGCAACCACGTCGCCGACCGCGCCGCCGCCGCGGCCGTGTACGCCGAGCTCGGCGGCTACCTGGCGCTGTTCTACGTGCTCGGCGGCGGCGACCTGCACTTCGAGAACATCATCGTCGCGGACGGGCACGCCTACGTCTGCGACGGCGAGACCATCCTCGGGGCCGTCCCGGGCGAGCGCCCGGACGCGACCGGCACGGTGATGGACTCGGTGTTCCGGACGGGCCTGATCGAGTGGCCGTCCGGACGGGCCGAGGAGAGCTCGATGCGGCTCAGCGGCTACGCGGGCGGCGGCGCGTACGAGATGCCGACCAGCGTCCCCCGGCTGGACGAGCGGGGCCCGTCGTTCGCCGCGTCCGTGCGGCACGTGTCGGGCGTCCGGGTCGATCCGGGCGCGGGCAACCGGGTGTTCCTGGACGGCGAGATCACGCACGCCGAGGACTTCGCCGAGGACGTCGGGGCCGGGTTCGACGCGGTCTACCGGTGGTTCGCCCGCGACGGCGAGGAGGCGGTCCGGACCGTGCGCGAGCTGTTCACCGGGTCGCGGGTGCGGTTCGTCAACTGGAGCACGCAGATCTACTCGCAGCTGCTGCTGGCCACCCGGCACCCGCGCTGCCTCATGGACCCCGTCGAGGTGGACCTGCTGATCGACACCGTCCGGACGTTCCCGCGCGTCTGGGACCACGACCTGGCCTGCCCGGACCGCGAGGCCGCGTCCATGTGGCGGATGGACGTCCCGCTGTTCGACACGCCCGCCGAGACCGCCCGGGTCACGCACGACCACGGCGCGGAGGTCCCGCTCCGGCTGGCGGCGGCGCCGCTGGACGTCGCGGCCGAGCGGATCCGGTCGCTGACCGAGGAGAACCGGCGGCGGCAGCGGCAGTACATCGCGGCGGGACTCGCGGGCGGCGACGTGACCAGCGCGGACTTCGTCGCGACCTGCGTCGAGCAGGCCGAGGCCGTCGCGCTGCGGCTCTGCGCCGAGGCGCGGCCCGCCGGCGCCCCCTGGATCTCCTACGTGGTGTCGCGCGACGGCCACGAGGAGGTGGACATCGAGGCCGAGCTGTACAACGGGACGTCCGGCGTCGCCCTGTTCCTCGCCTACCTCAACGAGGTCAGCCCGCGTCCGGAGTTCGAGCGCACCGCGCGGCTCGCGCTCGACTTCGCCCGCGAGCACGTCACCGAGACCGGCTGGATCGGCGCGTACGCCGGGACGGGCGGCCTGATCTACACGCTCGTCCACCTGCACCGGCTCTGGGGCGAGCGGGACCTGCTCGACCAGGCCGTGGCCCTGGCCGACGGCCTCGCCCCCCTCATCGACAGCGACGACCGGCTGGACGTCTACTTCGGCTCCGCGGGGCTTATCCCGGTGTTCCTCGGGCTGGCGGACGCGACCGGCGGGCACGGCGCCGACCTCGCCGAGCGCTGCGCCGAGCACCTGCTCAAGCACGCCAACTCCGACGGCGACGCGCTCTCCTGGCCGGGCGACGAGGCGGGCGCGGCGCTGGCCGACCTGACCGGCTTCGCGCACGGCGCGGGCGGAATCGGCTGGGCGCTCGCCATGCTCGGCCACCGCCTCGGCCGCGCGTCCTACATCGACGCCGCGCACCGCGCCTTCGCCTACGAGGACCGGCACTTCGACGAGCAGGTGCAGGACTGGTACGACCTGCGGTCCTCGCCGGGCGGCCCGATCTGGAACGGACGGCACTTCGCCAACGCGTGGTGCAACGGCGCCGCCGGCATCGGCCTGGCGCGCCTGGCGACCTGGGACACGCTCGGCCGGAGCGACGACGGCCTCCTGCAGGGGGCGCAGCGCGGGCTGACCGCGACCGTCCGCAACTTCCCCCGGCTGATGAACGACTCGCTCTGCCACGGCAGGTCCGGGAACGCCGAGCTGCTGCTGCGGCACGCCCTGCTGCGCGCCGAGCCCGCGTTCCGGGTGGAGGCCAACCTGCACGCCCAGAACCAGTGGCGGAACCTCGCCGAGGCGCGGCCCGGCCCCGAGTCGGGGTTCTTCCCGGGACTCATGCTCGGCATGGCCGGGTTCGGCATGCACTCGCTGCGGCTGGCCCGTCCCGAGCTGGTCCCGTCCGTCCTGTTGCTCGACCCGCCGACCCGACCCTGAGGAGTGATGACGAGAATGTCCGTGGACGCCTGCCAGGAGTTCATGCACGCCGCCGACACCGACCCCGACCTGCGGATGCGGATGCGGGCCATGACCGGAGTCGGGGAACTGCTCCGCCTCGCCCGCAGTCACGGGTTCGAGTTCACCATGCCCGACCTGGCCGCCGTGGCGCGCGCGTCCGGTTCACGTGCCGAGGCCGAGGCCGAAGCCGGGTCCACGACCGGGTCCGGGTCCGGGGAGGAGGCGGGCGGCGGGACGAGCGTGCTGCACCACGAGTACGCGCTGGACGACCTGCCCGCCTTCGCCGAGGTGCGCGAGCTGCTGCCGCTGGTGAAGATCCGGCCGCCGACGGTCGACATGGACCGGTTCGCGGACGCCTTCGTCCCCGCCGACCTCGCGTCCACCGACCTCGCGCCGAGCGGCCCCGAGTACCGGCGCTGGCGCGAGGAGCTGCGGACCGCGCCCGGCGACCGCCGCCACTTCCACCTGGTGAACCTGGACGACCACGTCGAGCACCCCGGCTACGAGGACTACCTGGACGCCAAGGTCCGGCTGGTCGGCGCGCTGGAGAAGGTGTTCGGGCCGGAGGTCCGCTTCTCCGGCAGCATGTGGTACCCGCCGTCGTCCTACCGGCTCTGGCACACCAACGAGGACCAGCCCGGCTGGCGGATGTACCTCATCGACTTCGACGACGAGTTCGCCGACCCGTCCGACACCTCGTTCTTCCGGTACCAGAAGCCCGGCACCGACGAGCTGGTCACGCTGCGGGAGCGGCCCCGGATGGCGCGCTTCTTCAAGATCGAGCAGGACCCGGCCAGGCTGTTCTGGCACTGCATCGTGAACCCGACCGAGCGGCACCGGTGGAGCTTCGGCTTCGTCGTCCCCGACGACTGGCAGGCCGCGCTGGAGGCCGCCGCGTGACCGCACCCTCCGCCGTCCCCGACGCCGCGGCGACGGCCGGCGTCCCGCCCGCGATCGAGGCGTCGGGGCTGCGCAAGCGGTACGGGGACCTCGTCGCCGTGGACGGGGTGGACCTGTCCGTCGCCGCCGGGGAGTGCTTCGCGTTCCTCGGCCCGAACGGCGCGGGCAAGTCCACCACGATCGCGATGCTGTGCACGCTGACCCGGCCGACCGCCGGGCGGGTCGCGATCGCCGGTTACGACACGCGCACCGAGCCGCTGGAGGCGCGGCGGCGGATCGGGCTGGTGTTCCAGGAGCCCACGCTCGACCTCGCCCTGACCGCCGCCGAGAACCTGCGGTTCCACGCCGACCTGTACGACGTGCCGCCGGAGCTGGTCGCCGAGCGCGTGGACCGCGCGCTCGACCTGGTCGGGCTGGCCGACGAGCGGGACCGGATCGCCGGGACGTTCTCCGGCGGCATGCGCCGCCGCCTGGAGATCGCCCGCGCGCTGCTGCACCGGCCGCGGGTGATCGTCCTGGACGAGCCGACGCTCGGCCTCGACCCGCACGCGCGCGCCCGCGTCTGGGAGCACCTGCGGGCCGTCCGGGAGCGCGAGGCCGTCACGATCTTCCTCACCACGCACTACCTGGACGAGGCGGAGCAGTGCGACCGCGTCGCGATCATCGACGCGGGGCGGATCGTCGCGCAGGGCTCCCCCGCCGCGCTGAAGGCCGAGCTGACCGCGCCCGGCGCGGAGCCGCCGACCCTGGACGAGGTGTTCCTGCACCACACGGGCCGTCCGCTGAACGCCGACGCGGCCCTCGGGACACCGCCCGCCGCCGCGCCCCCGCCGGTTCCACGGGAGCTCCCGTCCGACGTGCGGGCGCGGCGGTGGGCGGCCGAGTTCCGGGCCGTCCGCATGGTGTGGCGGCGCGACCTGCTGGTCTACCGGCGCGGCCGGGTCGCCGCGCTGCTGTCGATGATGCAGCCGCTGCTGTTCCTGTTCATCCTCGGCGTCGGGCTGTCCGGACTGATGCCGGGGACCGGGCACGGCGCCTACCAGCTGTTCGTGTTCTCCGGCGCGCTGGTCACGGCCGCGCTCGGGCCGGCCGCCGCGGTCGGCGCGTCCCTGCTGTGGGACCTGCGGGTGGGGTTCCTGCGGGAGATGCTCGCCGGGCCCGTCCGGCGCGAGTCGCTGCTGCTCGGCAAGTGCCTGGGCGGCGCGACGATCGCCACCATCCAGGGGACGCTGCTGCTGGCCGCCGGGCCGCTCATCGGGGTCCCCGCCGATCCGGTGCTGATCGCGATGCTCGCCGCGCAGCTCGCGCTCGCGTCGCTGGCCATGACGGCGATCGGGGTGCTGGTGGCGACGTACGTCCGGAATCCGCCCGCCTACGGGACGGCCCTGTCGGTGCTGGTGGCGCCGCTGACGTTCCTGTCCGGCGCGATGTTCCCGCTCTCGGGGCTGCCCGCCTGGCTGGAGGTGCCGGCGCTGGCGAACCCGCTCACCTACGCGGTGGACGCCCTGCGCCGCACGGTGGCGTCCCGGCTGCCGGACGCGTCGCCGCACCTGTTCCGGCCGCTCCTGCTCGGGTCCTGGCATCCGCCGATCGTCGCCGAGTGGACGCTGCTGGCGCTGCTGGCGGTCGTCCCGCTGGCCTGGGCCGCGCGGCGCTTCTCCCGCACCGACTGACCCCCGGGCGGACGCGCGGACGCCCCCGTTCCCGCACCGGAACGGGGGCGTCCGTGTGTTCGAAAACGCCTCCCCGCGACCGGGTTCCGTGCTCCCATGTTGACCATGGATGCACGCATCAAGATCAGTGCCGCGGACCCGGTGCGGGAGACCGCCGGTCTCTACGAGTTCCTGCGCGGCGACCGGACGCTGGCGGGCCGCGTCCGGGCCGAGGCGCCGCCGCCGCGCGACGGCGAGCTGGGCGGCGCGACCGACGTGCTGGTCGTCGC
>NZ_QURH01000042.1 GCF_003428695.1 Actinomadura logoneensis | reverse complement strand
GTCGCGGCCCTCGCCGAAGCGCCCGGCGGCGAGGCCGCCCGCCCGGTGCTGGCCCCGGCGGTCCGGCCGGACGTCCTGCCGCTGTCGTACGGGCAGCAGCGGCTCTGGTTCCTCAACCGCTTCGAGGGCCCGTCGGCGACCTACAATATGCCGGTCGCGCTGCGCGTGCGCGGCGCGCTCGACGAGGCCGCGCTGCGCGCCGCGCTCGGCGACGTCGTCACCCGGCACGAGTCGCTGCGGACCGTCCTGCCGGACGAGGACGGTGTTCCGCGCCAGCTCGTCCTGCCCGCCGCGGACGCGACGCCCGACCTCACGGTCGTGGAGAGCACCGAGGCCGACCTGCCGATGCGGCTGGCCATGGCCGCCGGGCACGCCTTCGACATCTCCGCCGAACCGCCGCTGCGCGCGACGCTGTTCCGCCTCTCGCCCGACGAGCACGTGGTGCTGCTGCTGATCTCGCCCGACGAGCACGTGGTGCTGCTGCTGATGCACCACGTCGCGGGCGATGGCTGGTCGATGGCTCCGTTGGCGCGGGATGTGCTGACGGCGTATGTGGCGCGGGCGGGTGGTGGCGCGCCGTCGTGGGCGCCGTTGCCGGTGCAGTACGCGGACTACACGCTCTGGATGCGTGAACTCCTCGGTTCCGAGGACGACCCGTCGTCGCTGGTGTCGGCGCAGATCGCGTTCTGGAAGTCGGCGCTGGAGGGGTTGCCGGAGGAGTTGGCGCTGCCGACCGACCGGCCGCGTCCGGCCGAGGCGTCCTACCGGGGCGGGACCACCCGCTTCACCCTGCCGCCCGCCACCCACGAAGCGCTGCTCGCGCTCGCCCGCGAGACCGGCGCGAGCCCCTTCATGGTCGCGCAGGCCGCGTTCGCGGCGCTGCTGACCCGCCTGGGCGCCGGGACCGACATTCCGGTGGGTTCGCCTATTGCGGGGCGGACGGACGAGGCGCTGGACGATCTGGTCGGCATGTTCGTCAACATGCTCGTCTTCCGGACCGACACGTCCGGCGATCCGACGTTCCGCGAGCTGGTCGCGCGGGTGCGCGAGACCGACCTCGCCGCGTACGCGCACCAGGACGTCCCGTTCGAGCGCCTGGTGGAGGTGCTGAACCCGCCGCGCCACCTCGGCCGCCACCCGCTGTTCCAGGTCGGCCTGACCTTCCAGAACAACCCCGAGGCGCGGCTCGAACTGCCCGGCTTCAGCGCCGAACCCGAACCCCTGACCGCCGGCGTCGCCCGCTTCGACCTGCTCATGGTCCTGACCGAGCGGACCGCCGCGGACGGCTCCCCGGCCGGAGTGGACGGCGAGCTGGAGTTCGCGCTCGACCTCTACGACCCGGCGACCGCCGCCGGTCTCGCCGCCCGGTACGAACGCCTCCTCACCGCGCTCCTCACCGCGCCCGACACCCGCGTCGGCGAGGTCGAGGTGCTCGACCCGGCCGAGCGCCGCACGATCCTGGACGACTGGGCGGGCGGCTCTTCCCCCGTCGTTGAGCGGGCGTCGGTTCCGGGGTTGTTCGAGGCGCAGGTGGCTGCTCGTCCGTGGGCGGTCGCGGTGTCGTTCGAGGGGCGTTCGTGGACGTATGCGGAGGTGAACGCGGCTGCGAACCGGTTGGCGCGGCACCTGCTCGCGCAGGGGGTCGGACCGGAGCAGTTCGTCGCGCTGTCGTTCCCGCGCTCGGCGGACCTGGTGATCGCGATCCTCGCCGTGCTGAAGACGGGCGCGGCGTATGTTCCGATCGATCCGGAGTATCCGGCCGATCGGATCGCCTACATGGTTCAGGACGCCTCGCCGGTGCTGACTCTCACCAGCATCGAGGTGGACGGGGACTACTCGTCGGAGAATCTGGTCGAGGTGGAGGTGTCGCCGGACAGTCCGGCGTATGTGATCTATACGTCGGGTTCGACGGGTCGTCCGAAGGGTGTGGTGGTTCCGCATCAGAACGTGGTGCGGTTGCTGCGTTCGACGGAGTCGTGGTTCTCGTTCGGTCCGGATGATGTGTGGACGTTGTTCCACTCTTATGCGTTCGACTTCTCGGTGTGGGAGTTGTGGGGTGCGCTGCTGTACGGCGGCCGTCTGGTCGTCGTCCCGTACCTGATCTCACGCTCGCCGGATGAGTTCCTGAGGCTGTTGGCTGCTGAGCGTGTGACGGTGTTGAACCAGACGCCGTCGGCGTTCTACCAGCTCATGGCCGCCGACCGGGAGAATCCCGGCACTGATTTGGCGTTGCGGTATGTGGTGTTCGGTGGTGAGGCGCTGGAGTTGGGGCGTCTGGACGACTGGTACAGCCGCCACGCGGACGATGCTCCGACGCTGGTCAACATGTACGGCATCACCGAGACGACCGTGCATGTCTCCTATGTCGCTCTTGACCGCGACCGCGCCGCTGACGCTCCCGGAAGCATCATCGGTGTCGGCATTCCTGACCTGCGGGTTTACGTGCTGGACGAGCGGTTGCAGCCTGTCCCGGCGGGTGTGGTCGGCGAGCTGTACGTCGCGGGCGCGGGCCTGGCACGTGGGTACCTGAACCGGCCTGGCCTGACGGCTGAGCGGTTCGTCGCCGACCCGTTCGGCACAGTGCCCGGTTCGCGCATGTACCGGACGGGCGACCTCGGCCGCTGGCTGGGCGACGGCCGCCTGGAGTACCTGGGACGGTCCGACCAGCAGGTGCAGCTGCGCGGGTTCCGGATCGAGCTGGGGGAGATCGAGTCGGCGCTGGTCCGGCATGAGGCGGTCGCGGACGCGGCTGTCGTGTTGCGGGACGAGAAACTGATCGCCTACGCCGTCCCGGCGACCAGCGAGACCGAGCTTGACGTCTCTGACCTGCGGCGTTTCGTGAACGAGTCGCTGCCGGACTACATGGTTCCGGCGACTGTCGTGGCGCTTGATGCGTTGCCGTTGACCTCCAACGGCAAGCTCGACCGCAAGGCGCTGCCCGCGCCCGACTTCCAGGCCAAGGCCGATTCACGCGAGCCGCGCACCGCAGAGGAAGCGACTCTGGCCGGGCTGTTCGCCGAAGTCCTCGGTGGCCTGGAGAAGGTCGGGATCGACGACGGGTTCTTCGACCTCGGCGGTGACTCGATCATCGCCATCCAGCTCGTCTCCCGCGCCCGCCAGCAGGGCCTGGCGATCACCCCGCGCGACGTGTTCCAGCACCAGACCGTGGCCGAGCTGGCGGCCGTCGCCCGGCCCGTCGGTGAGGACGAGCGCGTCGAGGTCGAGGAGCCGGGCGCCGGGACCGGGCCGGTCCCGGTGACGCCGATCGTCGGGTGGCTGCGGGAGCGGGTCGGCGGCGACGCCGCCCTGATCTCGGGCTTCCACCAGGCGACGCTGCTGGTCACGCCGCCCGCCCTCGGCCTGGACCGGCTGACCGCCGCCCTCCAGCGGGTCGTCGACCACCACGACATGCTCCGCCTGACCCTGGAGGTGGACGGCGACGAGTGGCGTCCGGTCGTCCGGCCCGCCGGGAGCGTCCCCGCGTCCGGCCTGGTGTCCCGGGTGGACGTGGCGGGCCTGGACGCCGACAAGCTCCAGCAGGTCGTCACCGACCAGGCCGCCGCCGCCCGCGACGCCCTCGACCCGGCGCGCGGCGAGGTCGCCCGGGTCGTCTGGCTGGACGCCGGGGACGAGCGCGGACGGCTGCTGGTCGTCCTGCACCACCTGGTCGTGGACGGCGTGTCGTGGCGGATCGTCCTGCCCGACCTGGTCGCGGCCTGGGCCGGAGCCGACCTCGAACCCGTCCCGACCTCGTTCCGCCGCTGGGCGCAGAAGCTCACCGACGCCGCGTCCGACAGGGCCGTGACCGGCGACCTGGACGACTGGCTCGACATCGCCGACGGGCCGAGGCAGGACATCGCCGACCGGGCGCTCGACCCGCGCGTGGACATCGCCGCCCGCACCGCTTCGGTCCGGCTGGCGCTGCCCGCCGACGTGACCGGGCCGCTGCTCGGCGACGTCCCGGCGGTGTACCACGGCCGCGTGAACGACGTCCTGCTGACCGGCCTCGCGCTCGCCGTGACGCACTGGCGCCGGCGGCGCGGCGGGCGCTCGACCGGCGGCGTGCTGGTCGACCTCGAAGGGCACGGCCGCGAGGACGCCGTGCCGGGCGTGGACCTGTCCCGGACGGCGGGTTGGTTCACCGCGATCCACCCCGTCCGGCTCGACCCCGGCACCACCGACTGGGCCGAGATCGAACGCGGCGGCCCGGTCGTCGGGACGGCGCTGAAGAAGGTCAAGGAGCAGCTCCGCGCGGTCCCCGGCGGCGCCGGCGGGCTCGGGTACGGGCTGCTGCGGTACTGCGGCGACCCGGACGCGGCCGACGAGCTGGCCGAGATCCCCGCCGCGCAGCTGGCGTTCAACTACCTCGGCCGGGTCGCGGCCGGCGGCGACGGCGACTGGGAGATCGCGCCCGAGGCGCTGCCGCCCGGCGAGGACCCGCGGATGCCGGCGGCGCACGCGCTGGAGGTCAACGCCGTCACCCGCGACCTGCCGTCCGGGCCGGAGCTGACCGCGGTGTGGTCGTTCCCGGACGGCCTGCTCGCCGAGGACGAGGTCCGGGAGCTCGCCGAGGCGTGGTTCGCGGCGCTGCGCGGCCTGGTCGCGCACGCGGCGTCCGGCGAGGCGGGCGGGTTCACCGCGTCCGACCTGCTGGTGGACCTGGACCAGGGGGAGATCGACCGGCTGCAAGAGGCGTGGAGGAACAGGCAGTGAACCGGGGGGACCTCGAGGACATCCTGCCGCTGTCACCGCTGCAGCAGGGGTTCTACTTCCACGCCGTCTTCGACGACGCCGCGGACGACGTGTACACCGCGCAGCTCGTCCTCGACCTGGACGGGCCGCTGGACCGGGCCGCGCTGCGCCGGTCGGCGGAGGCGCTGCTGCGCCGGCACGCGAACCTGCGGGCCGCGTTCTGGCACGAGGACCTGTCCAAGCCCGTCCAGGTCGTCCCGCGCTCGGTGGAGCTGCCCTGGGAGGAGACCGAGGCGGCCGACGACGCCGAGGCGGACGCGGTCGTCGCGCGCGAACGGGCCCGGCCGTTCGCGCTGACCGAGCCGCCGCTGCTGCGGTTCGTCCTGGTGGGGCTGGGCCCGGAGCGGCACCGGCTCGTCCTGACGAACCACCACATCCTGCTGGACGGCTGGTCCACGCCGGTCCTCGCGACCGAGCTGTTCCTGCTGTACGTGCACGGCGGGGACGACACCGCCCTGCCGCGCGCCACCCCGTACAAGAACTACCTCGCGTGGCTCGCGGGGCAGGACCGCGACGCCGCCGAGGTCGCCTGGCAGAAGGCGCTGTCCGGCCTGGACGAGCCGTGCCTGGTCGCGCCCGAGGCCGCCGGGCTCCGGCCCGTCCCGCCCGGCCGCGCCGTCACGGAGCTGGAGGAGCGCTTCACCCGCCGCCTCACCCGCGTCGCGCGCCGCCACAACGCCACGCTGAACACCGTCCTGCAGGCCGCGTGGGGCATCGTCGTCGGCCGGATGCTGGGCCGCGACGACGTGGCGTTCGGCGCGACCGTGTCGGGCCGACCGGCGGACCTGCCGGGCGTCGAGCAGATGATCGGCCTGTTCATCAACACCCTCCCGGTCCGCGTCCGGTTCCGGCAGGACGAGCCGTTCGGCGCGCTCGTCGAGCGGCTCCAGGAGGAGCAGACCGAGCTGCTGCCGCACCACCACCTCGGCCTCACCGACATCCAGCGGGCGGCCGGGCACGGCGGCGCGCTCTTCGACACCATGACGGTGCTGGAGAACTATCCGTTCGACCCGGCGAGCATGGACGGGTCGCTGAACGGCGTCCGGATCAGCGGGGCGGACGCCTACGACGCGACCCACTTCCCGCTGTCGCTGGTCGCCGCGCCCGGCCCGGACCGCATGGAGCTGCGCCTCCACCACCGTCCCGACGTCTACCCGGCGGAGGTCGCCGAGGCGCTGCTCGGCCGGGTCCGGCGCGTCCTGGAGGAGTTCGCCGAGGACCCGGACCGGCCGATCGGCGCGCTCGCCCCCGCCGGGGCCGACGAGCTGGCCCGGTTCGCCGCCTGGAACGAGACCGGCGCGACGCCGCGCCCGGGGACGGTCGTGGACCTGTTCGAGGCCCGCGCCGCCCGCACGCCGGACGAGGTCGCGCTGGTCAGCGGCGACCTCGCCCTGACGTACGCGGAGCTGAACGCCCGCGCGAACCGCCTCGCGCACGAGCTCGCCGCGCGCGGCGTCGGCCCCGAGGACCGCGTCGCGCTCGTCCTGCCCCGGACGCCCGAGATCGTCGTGGCGATCCTCGGCGTGCTGAAGGCGGGCGCCGCGTACGTGCCGATCGACCCCGCGTACCCGGCGGACCGTGTCGCGTCCATGCTGGACGACGCCGAACCGGTCCTCACCCTCACCGCCGGGCACGAGGCGTTCGCCGCCGACCGCCCCTCGACCGACCCGGTCCGGACGGTCGTCCCGGAGAACGCGGCCTACGTCATCTACACGTCCGGCTCGACCGGCCGGCCGAAGGGCGTCGTCGTCCCGCACGCGGGCCTGCTGAACTACTACGACGCGCACCGCGTCCGCTTCTTCGAACCGGTCGAGGACGAGACGGAACCGGGACGGCGGCTGCGGTTCGCGCACCTCGCCTCTTTCTCGTTCGACACCTCGTGGATGGGCCTGCTGTGGATGATCCACGGCCACGAGCTGCACCTGATCGGCGACGACGTCCGGCGTGACGTGGAGGCGTTCGCCGCCTACATCGCCTCCCGGCGGATCGACCTGGTCAACACGACGCCCTCGCACTTCCAGGCGCTCCGCGGGGCCGGGCTGCTGTCCCACCCCGCACACCGGCCGACGCAACTGCTCATCGGCGGCGAGGCCATCGGCGACGCCCTCTGGGACGACCTGCGTGCGCTCGACGGCGTGACCGTCCGCAACTTCTACGGCCCGACCGAGGCCACCATCGACACGATGAGCGTGGTCGTCGCCGACGCGCCCCGCCCGACCGTCGGCGGCCCGCACCCCGGCGCCCGCGCCTACGTGCTCGACTCCGCGCTGCAGCCCGCGCCCGTCGGCGTCCCCGGCGAGCTGTACCTGGCCGGCGTCCAGGTCGCGCGCGGCTACCTCGGCCGCCGCGCCCTCACCGCCGAGCGGTTCGTCGCCGACCCGTTCGGCGCGCCGGGCTCGCGCATGTACCGGACGGGCGACCTCGCCCGCTGGAACCCCGACGGCACCATCGAGTTCCTCGGCCGCGCCGACGACCAGGTGAAGATCCGCGGCTTCCGGGTGGAGCTCGGCGAGATCGAGAACGTGCTGTCCCGGTTCGACGGCGTCGGACGGGCCGTCGCCGTCGTCCGCGAGGACACGCCGGGGGACCGGCGGCTCGCCGCCTACGTCGTCCCCGCGACCGTGGACGCCGCCGCGCTCCGCCGCCACGCCGCCGCCCACCTGCCCGACCACATGGTCCCGTCCGTGACCGTCCTGGACGCGCTGCCGCTGACCGTCAACGGCAAGGTCGACAAGCGCGCCCTGCCCGAGCCGGACGCGTCCGCCCACGGCGCCGGGCGCGGGCCGCGCTCGCCGCAGGAGGAGATCCTGTGCGGCCTGTTCGCCGAGGTCCTCGGCGTCGCGCGGGTCGGCGTGGACGACGGGTTCTTCGACCTCGGCGGCGACTCGCTCACCGCGATGCGCCTGGTCAGCCGGGTCCGCACGGCGCTCGGTGCGGAGCTGCCCGTCCGCGCCCTGTTCGAGGCCCCGACCGTCGCCGGGCTCTCGGCGCGGCTCGCCTCGGCCGGCGGCGCCGCGCGTCCCGCCCTGGTCCCGGCGGAGCGCCCGGACGTCCTGCCGCTGTCGTACGCGCAGCAGCGGCTCTGGTTCCTGAACCGCTTCGACGGTCCGTCCGCCACGTTCAACATGCCCGTCGCGCTCCGCCTGAACGGGCCGCTCGACCCCGCCGCGCTGGAGGCGGCGCTCGGCGACGTCGTCACCCGGCACGAGGCGCTGCGCACGGTCTTCCCCGAGGTCGCGGGCACGCCCCGCCAGCTCGTCCTGGACCCGTCCGCCGCCCGCCCCCGGCTGGCCGTCGCCGACACCACCCCCGACGCCCTGCCGCTCGCCCTCGCCGCGGTCGTCGGACAGGGCTTCGACCTGTCGGCGGAGCCGCCGCTGCGCGCCGCCCTGTTCCGCCTCGCCCCCGACGAGCACGTGGTCCTGCTGGTCCTGCACCACGTCGCGGGCGATGGCTGGTCGATGGCTCCGTTGGCGCGGGATGTGCTGACGGCGTATGTGGCGCGGGCGGGTGGTGATGCGCCTTCGTGGGCGCCGTTGCCGGTGCAGTACGCGGACTACTCGCTCTGGCAGCGTTCGCTGCTGGGGTCCGAGGAGGATCCGTCGTCGCTGGTGTCGGCGCAGATCGCGTTCTGGAAGTCGGCGCTGGAGGGGTTGCCGGAGGAGTTGGCGCTGCCGACCGACCGGCCGCGTCCGGCCGAGGCGTCCTACCGCGGCGGAACGTTCACCTTCTCACTGGACGCGGGACTGCACGGCGCGCTGCTCGGCCTCGCCCGCGAATCCGGTGCGAGCCTGTTCATGGTCATGCAGGCCGCGTTCGCGGCGCTGCTGACGCGCCTGGGCGCGGGAACGGACATTCCGGTGGGTTCGCCTATTGCGGGGCGGACGGACGAGGCGTTGGACGATCTGGTCGGCATGTTCGTCAACATGCTCGTCCTGCGTACCGACACCTCAGGGGACCCGTCCTTCCGCGAGCTGGTCGGGCGCGTCCGCGAGGCCGATCTCGCTGCCTACGCGCACCAGGACGTCCCGTTCGAGCGCCTGGTGGAGGTGCTGAACCCGGCCCGCTCCATGGCCCGGCACCCCCTCTTCCAGGTCGCGCTGTCGTTCCAGAACAACCCTGAGGCGACCCTCGAACTCGACGGCCTCACCGGCGGCCCGGTGGACCTCCCGCTCGGCACCGCCAAGTACGACCTCTCGCTCTACCTCCAGGAACTCGCCGACGACTCCGGCGCCCCCGCCGGGATCTCGGCCGGGCTGGAGTACGCCCTCGACCTGTTCGACCCGGACACCGCCGCCGGGCTCGCCGCCCGCTTCGAGCGGTTCCTGCGCGAGGTCGTGGACGCCCCCGACGAACCGATCTCCACCGCCGAGATCCTCGACCGCTCCGAACGCCACACCCTGCTGCGCAAGTGGGCGGGCGGCTCCGCTCCGGTGGTGGAGCGGGCGTCGGTTCCGGGGTTGTTCGAGGCGCAGGTGGCTGCTCGTCCGTGGGCGGTCGCGGTGTCGTTCGAGGGGCGTTCGTGGACGTATGCGGAGGTGAACGGGGCTGCGAACCGGTTGGCGCGGCACCTGCTCGCGCAGGGCGCAGGCCCCGGGACCTTCGTCGCCCTGGCCCTGCCCCGGTCGGCCGATCTGGTGATCGGCGTGCTGGCGGTGCTGAAGGCGGGGGCGGCGTATGTTCCGATCGATCCGGAGTATCCGGCTGACCGGATCGCCTACATGCTTGAGGACGCCTCGCCTGTTCTGACGGTGAGCAGCGTTGAGGTGGAGGGCGATTATTCGTCGGAGAATCTGGTCGAGGTGGAGGTGTCGCCGGACAGTCCGGCGTATGTGATCTATACGTCGGGTTCGACGGGTCGTCCGAAGGGTGTGGTGGTTCCGCATCAGAATGTGGTGCGGTTGCTGCGTTCGACGGAGTCGTGGTTTTCGTTCGGTCCGGACGATGTGTGGACGTTGTTCCACTCTTATGCGTTCGACTTCTCGGTGTGGGAGTTGTGGGGTGCGCTGCTGTACGGCGGCCGTCTGGTCGTCGTCCCGTATCTGACGTCGCGGTCGCCTGCTGATTTCTTGGAGTTGTTGGCTGCTGAGCGTGTGACGGTGTTGAACCAGACGCCGTCGGCGTTCTACCAGCTCATGGCCGCCGATCGGGAGAATCCGGGCACCGATTTGGCGTTGCGGTATGTGGTGTTCGGTGGTGAGGCGCTGGAGTTGGGGCGTCTGGACGACTGGTACAGCCGCCACGCGGACGATGCTCCGACGCTGGTCAACATGTACGGCATCACCGAGACGACCGTCCACGTCTCGTACGTCGCTCTCGACCGCGACCACGCCGCTGACGCTCCCGGGAGCATCATCGGCGTTGGCATTCCTGACCTGCGGGTCTACGTGCTGGACGAGCGGTTGCAGCCTGTCCCGGCGGGTGTGGTCGGCGAGCTGTACGTCGCGGGCGCCGGTCTCGCGCGCGGGTATCTGAACCGGCCGGGGTTGACGGCCGAGCGCTTCGTGGCCGATCCGTTCGCGACGTCCGGCGAGCGCATGTACCGCACCGGTGACCTGGGGCGGTGGCGCAAGGACGGCACCCTCGAATACCTCGGCCGTGCGGACCAGCAGGTGCAACTGCGCGGGTTCCGGATCGAGCTGGGGGAGATCGAGTCGGCGCTGGTCCGGCATGAGGCGATCGCGGACGCGGCTGTCGTGTTGCGTGACGAGAAGCTGATCGCCTACGCCGTCCCGGTGACGCCCGGCACCGAACTCGATGCCTCCGACCTGCGGCGTTTCGTGAACGAGTCGCTTCCGGACTACATGGTTCCGGCGACGGTGGTGGCGCTTGATGCGTTGCCGTTGACCTCCAACGGGAAGCTCGACCGTAAGGCGCTGCCCGCACCCGATTTCCAGGCCAGGGCCGATTCACGCGAGCCGCGCACCGCAGAGGAAGAGACTCTGGCGGCGCTGTTCGCCGAAGTCCTGGGCGGCTTGGAGAAGGTCGGGATCGATGACGGGTTCTTCGACCTCGGCGGTGATTCGATCATCGCCATCCAGCTCGTCTCCCGCGCCCGCCAGCAGGGTCTGGTGATCACGCCGCGCGACGTCTTCCAACATCAGACGGTCGTGGAACTGGCCGCCGTCGCGCGGCCCGTCGGGGAGGCCGAGCAGGCCGAGGCCGAAGCGCCCGGCACGGCGCTCGGACCGGTCCCGCCGACGCCGATCATGCGCTGGTTCGGCGACCTGGACGGCCCGACCGGCGACTACAGCCAGCGGATGCTGCTGGTCACGCCGCCCGCCCTCGGCCTGGACCGGCTGACCGCCGCCCTCCAGCGGGTCGTCGACCACCACGACATGCTCCGCCTTCGCACCTCCCCGGACGGCGGCTTCACGGTGCCCGAACCAGGGGCGGTCGACGCGTCCGAGCTGGTCCGCCGCGTGGACGTGCAAGGACTGGACGACACTGAGCTGCGGGCCGTCCTGCACAGGGAGTCCCTGGACGCGCGCCGCAGGCTCGCCCCCGCCGAGGGCGTCATGGTCCAGGCGGTGTGGTTCGACGCCGGACCCGACCGGCGCGGACGCCTGCTCGTCACGGCCCACCACCTGGTCGTGGACGGGGTGTCCTGGCGGATCGTCCTGCCCGACCTGGTCGCCGCCTGGGCCGGAGCCGACCTCGAACCCGTCCCGACCTCGTTCCGCCGCTGGGCGCAGAAGCTCACCGCCGAGGCCGCGAACCCCGAGCGGCGCGCCGCCGAGGCCGGCCTCTGGCGGGAGATCGAGGAGACCCCGGACCCCGCGCTGGCGTCCCGTCCGCTCGACCCCGCGACCGACACGTTCGGCACCGCCCGGCACCTGACCGTGGAGCTTCCCGCCGACGTCACCGGGCCGCTGCTGACCGAGGTCCCGGCCGCGTTCCACGCCCGCGTGAACGACGTGCTGCTCACCGCGCTCGCCGTCGCCGTCGCCGACTGGCGCGGTGGACCGGGCACGGCCGTCCTGGTGGACCTCGAGGGGCACGGCCGCGAGGAGATCGTGCCGGGCGTGGACCTGTCCCGGACGGTCGGCTGGTTCACCTCGATCTTCCCGGTCGCGCTCGACGCGGGCGAGGTGCCGTGGAGCGAGGTCGAGAGCGGCGGCGAGGCCGCCGGGACCGCCCTGAAGAAGGTCAAGGAGCAGCTCCGCCGCATCCCGGACAACGGCATCGGGCACGGCCTGCTCACCGCTGCCAACGCCCAAGCCGACCCCTCCGCCGACACCGCCGGGCGGCGGGGCTCCGGCCGGACGCCGCAGATCGCGTTCAACTACCTCGGCCGGACGGCCGCTAGCGGCGACGACACCGACTGGTCGCCCGCCGGGCCGGACGACAACGCCGCGCTCGCCGCGGGCCAGGACGACGCGCTCGGCCTGGTCCACGCGGTCGAGGTCAACGCGCACACCCGCGACCTGCCGTCCGGTCCGGTGCTGTCGGCGACCTGGACGTACGCGGGCGGCCTGTTCGGCGAGGACCGGATCCGGGCGCTGGCCGGGCGGTGGACGGCCGCGCTGCGCGGCCTGGCGCTGCACGTCACCGAGGGCGCGGGCGGCGGGTTCACCCCGTCCGACCTGACCCTGGTCGAGATCGACCAGGACGAGATCGACGAGCTGGCCGCCGAGTTCGGCGACCTCTCCGACTGGGAGCTGGATTGACCGCCGACCACCCCCCGACCGGCCCCGCGGGCGCCCCCGGAGCCGAGCCGAAGAAGCCGTCGCTGCTCCAGGACGTCTGGCCGCTGTCGCCGCTCCAGCAGGGCCTGTTCTTCCACGCCCGCTACGCCGACGCGTCCGCCGACGTCTACACCGCGCAGGCCGTGATCGAGCTGCGTGGCGCGCTGGACGCGGGCGCGCTCGAGGCCGCCGCGGCGGCGCTGCTGCGGCGGCACGCGAACCTGCGGGCGGCGTTCCGGCAGCGCAAGGAGGGGACGCCCGTCCAGGCGATCCTGCGCGAGGTGCGGACGCCGTGGGAGGAGATCGACCTCACCGCGAGCCCGGACGCCGACGCCGAGGCGGACCGGATCGCGGACCGTGAGCGCGCGCGTCCCTTCGACCTGGGCAGGCCGCCGCTGCTCCGGTTCGTCCTGCTCCGGCTGGCCGACGACCGGCACCGCCTGGTCTTCACCAACCACCACATCCTGCTGGACGGCTGGTCCACGCCGATCCTCCAGACCGAGCTGTTCGCGCTCTATCTGACCCGGGGAGACGACAGCGGCCTGCCGCGCGTCACCCCGTACAAGAACTACCTGGCCTGGCTCTCCCGGCAGGACCGCGACGCGGCCGAGCGGGCCTGGCGCGACGCGCTGGCGGGGGTCGAGGAGCCGACGCTCGTCGCGCCGGATGCGCCCGAACCGCCCGCCGACGCCGAACCGGGACGCGTCCGCCGCGAGCTGGACCCCGGACTGACGGCGGCGCTCACCGCACGGGCCCGCGCGCACAACGTCACGCTCAACACCGTCCTGCAGCTGGCCTGGGGGCTGCTGCTCGGGCGGCTCACCGGCCGCGACGACGTCACGTTCGGCGCGGCGGTGTCAGGCCGTCCGCCGGAGCTGCCGGGCGTGGAGCGGATGGTCGGCCTGTTCATCAACACCCTCCCGGTCCGCGTGCGGGCGAACCCGTCCGACACGGTCGCGGACGCCCTGGCCAGGCTCCAGGCGGAGCAGGCCGACCTGCTGCCGCACCACCACGTCGGGCTCGCCGGCATCCACCGGCTCACCGGCGTCGGCACGCTGTTCGACACGATGACCGTCCTGGAGAACTACCCGTTCGACCCGGAGGCCGCGGGAGCGGAGCTCGGCGGGCTGACGCTGCACGGCGTCGGCGGCTACGACGCGTCGCACTATCCGCTCGCCCTCGCCGCCGTCCCGGGGGAGCGGCTGTCGCTGCGGCTCGACCACCGCACCGACCTGTTCACCCCCGACCAGGCCGAGCGGGTCATGGACCGGCTGCTGCGCGTCCTGCACGCCGTCGCGCACGAACCGGACGCCCCGCTGGCCCGCGTGGACGCGCTCTCGCCGGACGAGCTCCGGCGGCTCCTCGCGGACGCGCGAGGCGAGACCGCCGAGACCGTCCAGACCGGCGAGACCGGCGAGCGCGTCCCTGAGACGATCACCGCGCGGTTCGCCGCCCGCGTCAAGGCCCACCCCGACCGGGAGGCCCTTCGCACGCCCGACGGCGGCGTCACCTACGGCGAGCTGGACGCGCGCGCCAACCGCCTCGCCCACCTCCTGCGCGCGCGGGGCGTCGGGCGCGACACGCGGGTGGCGATGCTGCTCGAACGGTCGGTGGACGTCGCCGTCGCGACCCTCGCCGTCCTCAAGGCGGGCGGGGCGTACGCGCCGATCCACCACAGCTACCCGGCGGAGCGCCTGCGGTGGGCGGTCCGGGAGGTCGGCGCGCCCGTCCTGCTCGTGGACGAGACCACGCGGCACCGCGTCGCGGGCCTCGACACCGGCGCCGAGACCGTCGTCATCGGCGTGCACCCGGACCTCGCCGGCCTGCCGGACACCGACCCCGGCGCCGACGCCCACCCCGACCAGCTCGCCTACGTGATGTTCACGTCCGGCTCGACCGGGCTGCCCAAGGGCACGATGGTCACCCACCGGAACGTCGTGGACCTCGCGGACGATCCGGCGATGCGGTCCGGGGCGCACGACCGGGTGCTCGTCCACTCGCCGCACGCGTTCGACGCGTCCACCTACGAACTGTGGGTGCCGCTGCTGGCGGGCGGCACCGCCGTCGTCGCCCCGCCCGGCCGCGTGGACGCCGACGAGCTCCAGCGCCTCGTCAAGAACGAGGACGTCACCGGCCTGTTCCTCACGACGGCCCTGTTCAACCTGGTCGCCGAGGAGCGCCCGGAGGCGTTCGCCGGGCTGCGCGAGGTGCTGACCGGCGGCGAGACCGGCTCGGCCGCCGCGATGCGCCGCGTCCTCGCCGCCTGCCCGGACACCCGGCTCGGGCACGTCTACGGGCCGACCGAGGCCACCGCCTACGCCACCTACGCCGACATGCGCGGCGTCCTCGCCGACCCGGCGGAGACGACGCCCGTCCTCGGCCGTCCGATGGCCGGGATGCGGATGTACGTGCTGGACGGTGCGCTGCGTCCCGTCCCGCCCGGTGTGACCGGCGAGGCGTACATCGCCGGGTCCGGCCTCGGGCGCGGCTACCTGGACCGTCCCGCGCTGACCGCCGAACGCTGGGTCGCCGACCCGTTCGGCCCGCCCGGCTCCCGCATGTACCGCACGGGCGACCTGATGCGGCGGCGCGAGGACGGCACGCTCGAGTACGTCGACCGCGTGGACTCGCAGGTGAAGATCCGCGGCTTCCGGATCGAGCTGGGCGAGATCCAGGCCGCCCTCACCGCGCTGGACGACGTCGCCCACGCGGCGGTCGTCGTGCACGAGGACGGCGCGGCCGGCGGAGGAGCCGGGGTGAAGCGGCTGGTCGCCTACGTCGTGCCCGCCGCCGGAACGGACGGCCTCGACAGGACGGACGGCCTCGACACCGCCGCGCTGCGCCGGGCGGTCGCCCGGCGGCTGCCCGAGTACATGGTGCCGTCCGCGTTCGTCGTCCTCGACGACCTGCCGCTCGGCCCGACCGGCAAGCTGGACCGGCGCGCGCTGCCCGTCCCCGACTTCGCCGCCGCTGCCGCCGGACGCGCCCCCGAGACCCCCGACGAGGAAGCGCTCTGCGCGGTGTTCGCCGACGTCCTCGGCCTGGACGGGGTCGGCGCGGACGTGTCGTTCTTCGACCTCGGCGGCGACAGCGTCACCGCGCTGCGCCTGGTCGGACGGGCGAAGCAGGCCGGGATCGAGCTGACCCCGCGCGACGTGTTCACCCACCAGACGGTGGAGCGGATCGTCCGGCGCGCCGAGGACGGCTCCGACGCGGACCTCGCCTTCCGGCCGCTGCTGCCGATCCGCACCACCGGGACCAGGCCGCCGCTGTTCCTGGTCCATCCCGCGGGCGGTCTGGCCTGGGGATACATGCAGTTCCTGGCGCACCTGCCCGCCGACCAGCCCGTCTACGGCCTCCAGTCCCGCGTGTTCACCGGGGCGGAACCGGCCGAGGACGTCGCCGCGATGGCCGCCGACTACGCCGCGCTGATCCGGTCCGTCCGGCCGCACGGGCCGTACCACCTGGGGGGCTGGTCGCTCGGCGGCCTGATCGCCTACGAGACGGCCTGCCGGCTCCAGGCCGACGGCGAGGAGGTCGGGCTGCTGGCGCTGATCGACTCCTACCACGGGCAGGACCTCGGCTCGGCCGAGCGCGACGTCCTGCCGGAGGTGCTCGGCGCGATCGGCATGGACCCGGACGCCGTCGTGCGCGACGGCGTCCCCGACGTCCCGAAGATCATGGAGTTGCTCGCCGCGCGCGCCGACGTGCTGTCCACCCTCGGCGAGGACGACCTGGTCCGGGTCTTCCGCGCCTACCAGGCGGGCATCCGGCAGGCCGAGACCTACCGGCCCGGGACGTTCCGCGGCGACCTGCTGTTCTTCACCGCGCTCCGGGACCGTCCGGCGGACATGCCCGCCCCGGCCGAGCACTGGGGCGCGGTCGTCGCCGGACGCGTCACCGAGCACCCCGTGGACGCCGGGCACCACGCCCTGATGGAGCCCGCCGCGGTCGCCGTGATGGGCCCGGTGCTCGCCGCCGAACTGGACGTACACCACGCTAACCTGACAGATCACCAGGCCGGAAGGACCACCCGATGACCAACCCGTTCGAGGACCCCGACGGCACGTTCCTCGTGCTGCGCAACGGCGAGGGCCAGTACTCGCTGTGGCCGGCGTTCGCCGAGGTCCCCGCAGGCTGGACGGTCGCCAAGGCCGCCGACACCCGGGCCGCCTGCGTCGAGTACGTCGAGACGCACTGGACCGACATGCGCCCGCGCGGCCTGGCGGAGGCCATGGGTGGCTGAGTGGGCGGCTGACGGAGCGGCCGAGGGGGTGGCTGAGTGGGCGGCCGGCCCGGTCGAGATCCCCGCGGTCACCGAGTGGACGATGGAGATGCGCGACCCCGCCGCGCTCCGGCCCGCGCCGCTGCCGTCCGTCGAGATGTCCTTCACCCTCGCCCGGGTGCCGTCGCCGGACGTCAACCGCGCCCTGTACGCGGCCGTCGGCGCGCGGGTCTGCTGGACGGACCGGTTCGGCTGGACGCACGCCGACTGGACGCGCTGGGTGGAGCGCCCGGAGCTGTCCACCTGGATCGCCATGGCCGAGGGCACCGTCGCCGGGTACTTCGAGATCGAGGCGCAGGCCGGCGGTGACACCGAGATCCACCTCGTTGGCCTGACCCCGGCGTTCGTCGGCCGCCGCTACGGCGGCTACCTGGTCGAGCAGTGCACGCGGCGCGCGTGGCAGCGCGGCCGGCTGTGGGCGGAGCACGCCGGTCCGGCCGCCCGCGTGTGGCTGCGCACCAGCACGCTCGACCACCCCAACGCGATCGGCAACTACCGGAGCCGGGGCTTCACCGTCGCCGCCGAGTCGACCGTGTCCAAGGTCGTCCCGGATCCGCGGCTCGCCCCCTGGCCCCTTCCCGACGACCCGCGCCTCGCCCGCCACGTCCCCGAGGAAGTCGAGGATCTCGTCCCGTGACCTGGTTCCGCTGCACGGCCGTCCGTCCGTGGGCCCCGCTGCGCCTGTTCTGCTTCCCGCACGCGGGCGGGTCGGCGGTGTTCTACCGGAGCTGGGCCGAGGCGGTCGGACCGGCGGTCGAGGTGCACGCCGTCCAGTACCCCGGGCGCGCCGACCGGCTCCGGGACCCGCTGATCCCCGACGCGCGGCGGCTCGCCCGGCTCGTCGCCGGGGCCATCGGGCAGCACGCCGACCGTCCGGCCGTGCTGTTCGGGCACAGCATGGGCGCGCTGGTCGCCTACGAGACCGCGCTGCTGATGCGCGAGCGCGGGCTGCCGCTCGCCCACCTGTTCGCGTCCGCCGCGCGCTCCCCGCGCGACTGGGGCGACCGGCGGAGGATCTCCACCCTGGACGACGACGGCGTGGTGGCCGAGATGGTCGCGCTCGGCGGCACGGACGCCGCGGCCCTGGAGGATCCCGAGCTGCGCGAGCTCGTCCTGCCGTACGTCCGCAACGACTTCGCGCTCGTCGAGTCGTACGTCGCGGACGAGCGGGACGACCGTCCCCGGCTGGACGTGCCGGTGACCGCGATCGTCGGCGACGCCGACGCGAACGTGACCGCCGGGCAGGCCGAGCGGTGGCGGGAGGAGACCTCCTCCGACTTCGCGCTGCGGGTGCTGCCCGGCGGCCACTTCTACCTTCAGGAGCAGCGCGACGCGGTGGTCCGCGAGGTGCTGACCCGGCTCCAGATCCCCGCGCAGGGCCACTGACCCGGCGCCCACTGATCCGAGCGCCCACTGATCTGCGCGGCCTCTGACCTGCGTCAACCGTCTCCGCGGTCACCGTTCTCGGAATTCCCCGGGCGGACGTGGCCGTCCGCCCGGGGTCTCCGGCCAAGGACAGGGACCGGTGGGGGTGGAGAGGGAGGAGCGGACTAGTAGACCGTCGCGCCGTACGCGCTCAGCGCGGCGGTGACCGGCTGGAAGAACGTCGTCCCGCCGGACGTGCAGTTGCCGCTGCCGCCCGAGGTCAGGCCGAGCGCGGTGTTGCCCGCGAACAGCGAGCCGCCGCTGTCCCCGCCCTCGGCGCACACGGTCGTGCGGATCATGCCGGTGACCGTGCCCTCGGCGTAGTTCACGGTCTGGTTGAGCGCGGTGACCGTCCCGGAGTGGAGGTGCGTGGTGCTGCCGCTGCGGTAGACGGTCTGCCCGACGGTCGGGTTGCCCGCCGAGGTGATGTCGCGGCTGCCCGAGTACAGGTCCACGACACCGGTCGTGTCGGACGGCGTGGAGGAGTACTTCACGATGCCGTAGTCATGGCCCGGGAAGGTGCTTCCGGCCGTCGTGCCGAGCACGGACGTGTGCGCGGAGTTGGAGTACCAGGTGCTGCCGAGGTTCGTGCAGTGCCCGGCGGTCAGGAAGTAGTACGCGCCGCTCTTCTTGACGTTGAAGCCGAGCGAGCAGCGGTAGTTGCCGGTGTAGATGGCGTCGCCGCCGGCGGTGAACAGCCGGAACGCCCCCGCGACCCGCTCGGTCCGGACGGCCGCGCCCTGCTTGGCGGCGGCCTTCCTGACCTTCGCGAGCCTCGCGCCCGAGACCGTCGCGTCCATGGTGAGGACGACCTGGTCGGTCTTCGGGTCGGCGGCCCACGCGGTACCGGGGACGGAGGCGTCCCGTTTCAGCGCGGCCATGACCTTCTTGAGGTCGGCGCCGGAGCGGGCCACGGTGCGCGGCTGCGCGCCCGCGGCGCGGACGGCGTCGGCGCTCGCGGCGTCCGACACGGTGACGACGAGCTTGCCGGACGAGTCGAGGTAGGACCCGGCGCTGCGGTCGCCGAGCTTGTGCGAGAGGGAGTCGGCCAGGCGGGCCTGGCGCTCCTGCGCGGACGAGGCGGGGGACGGCGCCGCGGCGTGCGCGGCGGGGGCCACGAGGGCGGCGGTGAGGAGTGCGGCGGCCGATCCGGCCACGGCGGCGCGGCGGGTGCGCGTGTGCGGGGTACGCACTGGGAGCCTCCAGGGGGATGCGGTACGTCCGGATGACGCACCGGAGGTTCTGCCGAGCATCCGTGACCGGGGCCCGCCCGCCTAGGGACGATCATGCTTACGTGGGGTGGCCGGAGTTGGCGGAATACGTTCGGGACAAACCCATAGAAACGGGCATGATTGTTGGTTTGACAGCCGGGGTCGGGTGGAGTGCGGCGACCCGTCGGCCGCCGGGACGCCGCCTCTCAGCGCGGGGTCACCCCCGGGGAGCCGCTACGAGGCCGGCATGACGCCGCCGGGCGGTCAGTACAGCTCGACGCCGAACGCGCTCAGCGCCGGGCCGACCGGCTGGAAGAAGGTCTCCCCGCCGGACGCGCAGTCCCCGCTGCCGCCCGAGGTCAGGCCGATGGCCTTGTCCCCGGCGAACAGCGAGCCGCCGCTGTCGCCCGGCTCGGCGCAGACGGTGGTCTGGATGAGGCCGCTGACCGACCCCTCCTGGTAGTTCACCGTCTGGTCGAGCGCGGTCACCTTGCCGTCGTGCACCTGGGTGGTGCTGCCGCTGCGGGTGACGGTCTGCCCGACCACCGCCTCGCCCGCGCCGGTGATGTCCTGCTCGCCCGCGCCGTACAGGCTCACCACGCCCTTGGTGTCGGACGGGGCGGACGCGTACTTCACCAGCCCGTAGTCGTGGCCGGGGAACGTCCCGTCCACGGTGTCGCCGAGCTTCCGCGAGCCGCCCTGGTCCGCCGACCACGACGTGCCGACGGCCGTGCAGTGGCCCGCCGTCAGGAAGTAGTGGTCGGACCCCTTCTTCACGTTGAACCCGAGCGAGCAGCGCCCGCCGCTGGTCCAGATGGCCTCGCCGCCCGCGGTCAGCGGCCGGAACTCGCCGCCGACGCGCGCCAGCCGGACGGCCGCGCCGTGCCTGGCCGCCGCCTTGCGCACCTTGGCGAGCCGGGAGCCGGTGACCGTCCGGTCGACCGACAGGACGACCTGGTCCGTCTTCGGGTCGGCCGCCCAGGCCGTTCCGGGGACGGTCGCGTCGCGTTTCAGCGCGGCCATCACCTTCTTGAGGTCGGCGCCCGACCGGCTGACGGTGCGCGGCTGCGCTCCGGCCGCGCGCACCGACCGGGCCGCCGCCGCGTTGGTCACGGTGACCACGAGCTTGCCGGTGGCCTCGTCCAGGTACGACCCGGCCGTGGCCTTGCCGAGCCTGGCGGTCAGGTCCCTGGCCAGGGTGGCCTGGGCGGCGAGCCGGGAGTCGGCCGACGCGGGCGCGGCGGTCGTCCCCGGGGCCGCGGTCGCGAGTGCCGGGACGGCGGCCAGGCCGGCCGCCGTCAGGCCGAGGGCCGTGCCGAGCACGACCGGTCCGCGTCCGCGGGTGTGACGGATTCTCACTGGGCCTCCAGAGGGGATTGGGCGCGCCCCTGATGGCGCGCCGGAGGTCCTCCCGAGCCTGATGGCTCGCGTTCCCTGAACGGAACCCGAGAAAGTGCCGAAGGAACGCCGAGGGTGTTGGCACATTGGGTGCGGGTCCGAATGTGTATTTCGGGCAGGGTGGTCCGATGGCCGAAACCCGGACGGGCCTCCCCGGCGCGCCCCGCCGGACGTAGGGTGAAGGCGGCGGGGGTCGCGCAGCAGGCCACGGGAACCATCCCGCCCCCGGCCGCCCGCCCGCGGGAGACGCCATGGGCATCGAGATCCGGGTGGAAGGGCTCAGGAAGTCGTTCGGGCGGCAGGTCGTCTGGGAGGACGTCACGCTCACGGTCCCGGCGAGCGAGATCTCCGCGCTGCTCGGGCCGTCCGGCACCGGCAAGTCGGTGTTCCTGAAGAACCTGGTGGGGCTGCTGCGCCCGGACCGCGGCCACGTCTACGTGGACGGCCGCGACGTGCCCCGCGTCCGCGAGAACGAACTGTACGAGGTGCGCCGCCGGTTCGGCGTGCTGTTCCAGGACGGCGCGCTGTTCGGCTCGATGAACATCTACGACAACATCGCGTTCCCGCTGCGCGAGCACACCCGCAGGACCGAGTCGGAGATCCGGCGGATCGTCCTGGAGAAGATGGAGATGGTCGGCCTGACCGGCTCCGGCGACAAGCTCCCCGGCGAGATCTCGGGCGGGATGAAGAAGCGCGCCGGGCTCGCCCGCGCGCTCGTCCTCGACCCCGAGGTGATCCTCGCCGACGAGCCCGACTCCGGCCTCGACCCCGTCCGGACGGCCTACCTCAACCAGCTGTTCGTGGACCTGAACGCCGAGACGGGCGCGACGTTCCTCATCGTCACGCACGACATCGGCACCGCGCGCGTTCTGCCCGACAACCTCGGCCTGCTGTTCCGCCGCGGCCTGGTCATGTTCGGGCCGCGCGAGATGGTGCTGTCCAGCACGCACCCCGCGGTGGACCAGTTCTTCAACGCCCGCCGCGAGGGCCCGATCGGGATGGCCGAGGAGAAGGACGCCGCCGACCGGACCGCCGAGGGCGGGCCGCCGCGCACGCTGCCCGCGCCGATCCCGCCGCAGCTCATGCCGAGCGACGGCCGCGTCCGTCCGTCCATGCGGCGGCCGGGGGAGTGGCTGGCGGCCCACCACGTCACGCCCCCGCCGGGCTCCTTCGTCGACGAGACGGGCCGCGACTGGCTGCGCGACTGGGACACCCTCACCGCCGACCACCAACGCCCGGCATAGCCCGCGTCCGGGGACCGCGCGCAGGCTGAGGAGGAGTCGGCGTCGGGAGTGGTCCGGACGACGGCGACAATCGGGACGTGACGCTGCTGCTGAACCGCTCCGACCTCGAACGCCGCCTCGACCCCGGCGCGGTCATCGACGCCCTGCGCGCCGGGTTCACCGCCGGACCCGCCGGGACCGCCGCGCGCCGGGTGGTGACCGCGCTGCCCGGCCCCGGCAGCGCCACCGCGCTCATCCCGGGGCTGGTCGCGGGCGTCCCCGCCTACACGGTCAAGGTCAACGCGAAGTTCCCGGCGTCCCGGCCCGCGTTGCGCGGCGTCGTCTGCCTGCACGACCTGGAGTCCGGCGAGCTGCTCGCGCTGCTCGACTCGGCGACCGTCACCGCCTGGCGCACCGGCCTCGCCGCCGCGCTCGGCACCGCCGCCCTCGCCCGGCGCGGCGGCGGCCGCG
>NZ_QURH01000204.1 GCF_003428695.1 Actinomadura logoneensis | reverse complement strand
GTCCCGGGGCGGCGGGCACGGCCTTCGGCGGCACCGGGGCCGGGGCGCCGCCCCCGGTCTTCGGCGGCACCGGGGCCGGGGCGCCGCCCCCGGTCTTCGGCGGCCTGGGCGCGGGCGTCGGCTGCACGCACTCAGCGGGCTTGCTTCCCGGCCGGGATGACGGGCCCGGAGCCGGACGGCCGGACCGCACCGGCGGGACGGACCTGCCCGGGATCTCATGCGGAGGGACGGGACGGCTCGTCGGCGGCAGGCTCGGAGCCGGACGGCCGGGCGGGACCGTCGTTCCGGGATGCGTGGGCCGGGCCGTGGGCGGCACCGGCTTGGGGCTCGGGTGGGTCGGCTTCGTCGGCCTCCCGGTCGGCTTGGGCATCGGCTTCGTCGGCTTGGGCATCGGCTTCGTCGGCTTGGGTGACGGCTTGTGCGGCGGACGCGAGGTGGCCGGGGGGTGTCCGGGCCGTCCGGGCGGAGGGCACGGCCGTGCGGTGGAGGTCCGCCCAGGGGCGGGGGCGGGGGCGGCGGTGCGGGCCGCCTCGTTCGCCGACACCGTGGCCGTCCGCGACGAGCCGCCGTCCGAGGCCGTGCCCAGCCAGATCCCTGCGGCGAGCACTCCCGCGCCGCCCAGCCCGGCGACGACCGCCACGGTCGCGCGCCGTCCGCCCACTATGTTGATCATGCTGCTCCTCGGGGAAGTGGAACTACACCCCTCAGAACCCCCGCTCCGGCCCCGCCGGTTGTCACGCGTCCGGATTTCTTCCGATCTTCGCGCCGCCACGGGCGACCGAAGACGACCGCCCGCTCACCGAAGCGAGCGGGCGAGCAAAGCGGGCCGATGCAGCGAGCGGGCGCAGCGGGCGGGGACGGGAGAGCGTCAGGCGGAGACGGCCGTGGGGATGATCTCCGCGAGGGCGCGGAAGGCGCGGCCCCGGTGGCTGATCGCGTCCTTCTCGGCCGGGGTGAGCTCGGCGCTGCTGCGCGTCTCGCCGTCCGGCAGGAAGATCGGGTCGTAACCGAAGCCGCCGGTGCCGCGCGGCGCGCGCAGGATCGTGCCGTACATGCGGCCGTCCACCACGTGCTCGGCGTGGCCGGGGACGACGAGGGCGGCGGCGCAGAAGAAGTGCGCCCCGCGGGCGCCGTCCTCGACGTCGGCGAGCTGGTCGAGGACGAGATCGAGGTTGGCCCGGTCCCTGTCGCCGGCCTGGACGCCGAACCGTCCGGACCAGCGGGCGGACAGCACGCCCGGCATGCCGTTCAGCGCGTCCACGCAGAGGCCCGAGTCGTCCGAGACGGCGGGCAGGCCGGTGTGCGCGGCGATCGCGCGGGCCTTGAGCAGCGCGTTGCCGGCGAAGGTCAGCTCGGTCTCGGGCACCTCGGGGGCGTCCGGGAACGCGTCGAGCCCGACCACCTCGATCCCGTCGAGGATGCGGCGCAGCTCTTCGATCTTGCCCTGGTTGCGGGTGGCGAGGACGATCCGGCTCATCGGCCGAGCGCCTCCGCCTGGATGCGGGTGAGCTCGGCGCAGCCGCCGGCGGCGAGGTCGAGCAGGGCGTCGAGCTCGGCGCGGTCGAACGGCTTGCCCTCGGCGGTGCCCTGCACCTCGACGAACCGGCCGTCGCCGGTGCAGACGACGTTCATGTCGGTCTCGGCGCGGACGTCCTCGGTGTACTCCAGGTCGAGCCGCGGCTCGCCGTCGATCACCCCGACGCTGACCGCCGCCACGGAGGTGACCAGCGGGTCGCCCTTGAGCAGGCCGCGCTCGCGCATCCACGAGACGGCGTCGGCGAGCGCCACGTACGCGCCGGTGATCGCGGCCGTGCGGGTGCCGCCGTCCGCCTGCAGGACGTCGCAGTCGAGCTGGACGGTGTTCTCGCCGAGCGCCTTGAAGTCGACGCAGGCGCGGATGGACCGTCCGATCAGCCGGGAGATCTCCTGGGTGCGCCCGCCGAGGCGGCCCTTGACGGCCTCGCGGTCGCTCCGGGTGTGGGTCGCGCGCGGGAGCATCGCGTACTCGGCGGTGACCCAGCCGAGGCCGCTGTCCCGCCGCCAGCGGGGCACCGAGTCCTGGACGGACGCGGCGCACAGCACGCGGGTCGCGCCGAACTCGACCAGCACCGAGCCCTCGGCGTGGTCGAGCCAGTCGCGCTGGATGCGAACGGTTCGGAGCTGGTCTGCCGCGCGGTCGTCAGGACGTGCCATGACCACCACCCTAGTGCCCGGCTCCGGCCCGCACGTCCCGTGCCCGCCTCCCGGCCCCCGCCCGGTCTGTTGATCATGGCGGTCCGCCCGCGGGCACGCCGACGACGGGGACGTCATGCGGGGAGGAGAAACACCGGGACGCGACGCCGGAGGTTCCGGGTCGCGCCCGGGGACGGGTCAGACCTGGTAGGTGGCGCCCACGTGGGCGAGCTCGATGGGACCGGCGAAGCCGCTGCCCTTGGCCTCCACCAGGGAGCGGTCGGCGTCGTTCCACGGGACGAGGTGGGTGAGGACGAGGCGGTCGACGCCCGCGCGGGCGGCGTGCTCGCCGGCCTCGCGGGCGGTGAGGTGCAGGTCGGGCGGGAGGTTCGGCGCGTCCAGGAAGGACGCCTCGCAGAGGAAGAGGTTCGCGTCGCGGGCGAGGTCCACCAGGGCGGACGACTCGCCGGTGTCGCCGGAGTAGGCCAGGACGCGCCCGCCCGCCTCGATCCGGAAGGCGTACGCCTCGACCGGGTGCGGGGTCCGGACGGCGGTGACGCTGAACGGGCCGATGTCCCAGGCGCCGGCGGGCAGCGGGTGGAACAGGAACGCCTCGTCCATGCCGTCCTCGTCGGGCAGGCCGTACGCGCGGGACATCTGCCGCCCGGTGTCGGCGGGGCCGTAGACCGGGATGCGGGGGGCGCGGCCGTCGGGGCAGTAGTTGCGGGCCACGTAGAAGCCGCACATGTCCATGCAGTGGTCGGGATGCAGATGGGAGAGCAGCACCGCGTCGATCTCGTACGGCGAGTGGAACCGCTGCAGGACGCCCAGCGCGCCGCTGCCGAGCTCCAGCAGCATGGCGAACCCGTCCGCCTCGACCAGGTAGCAGGACGCCGGGCTCTCCGGCCCCGGAAAGCTGCCCGAGCAGCCGATCACAGTGACCCGCACGCTCACTCCTCCTTGTGTCTTCCCGAGGATCCGTACCCCTCCCGGGGCCTCAGTAGGTCGAAACGCCAACAGCTCGATACGTCAGTGGGTCAGCACGTCCACGCCCCCGGCGCGGACGGTCTCGACCGCGCCGATCTCCGGGCCGAGGAAGCGCCGGCCGAGCGCCGCGAACACGCCGGGGTCGCCGGTGGCCCGGAAGCGGTGCTCCGGACGCCCGGCCCCGTCCGGCCGTGCCAGTCCCCGATCGTGCAGCACGCGGTACACGTCCTTGGCGGTCTCGTCGGCGCTCGAGACCAGTGTGACCCCGTCGCCGACGACATACGAGACGACGCCGGCCAGGAGCGGGTAGTGCGTGCAACCCAGGATGAGGGAGTCGCATCCCGCGTCCATGATGGGCAGGAGGTACTCGCGGGCCACGGTGAGAACCTCGTCACCCATCGTCACCCCGGCCTCGACGAGCGGGACGAACCGGGGGCACGCGGCGCTGACGAGCTCGATGTGCGGGGCGGCGGCGAACGCGTCGTCGTAGGCGCGGCTGGTCACGGTCGCGCGGGTGGCGATCAGCCCGACGCGTCCGGTGCGGGTCGCGGCGGCGGCGCGCCGCACGGCCGGGCGGATCACCTCGACCACCGGGACGTCGTAGCGCTCGCGGGCGTCGGCGAGCATCGCGGCGGACGCGCTGTTGCAGGCGATCACCAGGACCTTCACGCCCTCGTCCACCAGGCGGTCGAGCATCTCCAGCGCGAACGCCCGGACCTCGGCGATGGACCGCTCCCCGTAGGGCTGGCGGGCGGAGTCCCCGAGGTAGAGCACGGGCTCGTTCGGGAGCTGGTCCAGGATGGCGCGGGCCACCGTGAGTCCGCCGAAGCCGCTGTCGAAGATCCCGATGGGCGCGTCTGACATGGTCCCCAAGGCTAGGTGCTTCCGGTCGTTCCTCGGACGTCATGCGGCCGACATCACAGGGTCCGCCACATCACAATTCGGCCGTTCTGGGAGCGGGCTCGGAGAGCGCCCGGCCATGGCCCGGCGGAGCCCGGTCAGCGGCACGAACACGGGTGCGGACACGCCCCGACCGAGGGAGATCTCACCTGCGGAGAACGCGGTCCGGCCGCCGCCGGCGGCGGCCGGTGGTCACGGACAGCGAACGGCCCGGTGGGCGTCCGGGGCGGACGAGCACTCAGGCGCGGCCGGTTCGGGCCAGTTGCCGGGCCTGGGCGACCAGGCGGCCGGCGGAGTCCCAGATCTCGACCTCCTCGTCGAACCACCCGCCCGCCGACAGGCGTCCGGACCCGAGGACGGCGAGCCACCCAGGCGCGGGGACGGCCCGCAGGTGCCAGGTCAGCTCCACGGTCGGCGACCACCCCTTGGCGTCCACGTTCAGGGCGACCGGCGGCAGCGCGTCCACGGCCAGCGCCAGGGCGTAGGCGTCGGGCTGGTAGCCGCAGCGCAGGCGGAACCAGGCGCGGCCTTCGAGCCGTCCGCTGGGACGCCCGTCCAGCCAGCCCATCGTGCTCGGGTCGAAGAGCATGTCCACCCGGTCGGCGAAGCCGCGGTCCCCGACGTCCCGGGGGTGGACGCCCGTCCCCGCGCCCTTGCGCGGGCTGGTGCTCTTCGGCGGCTCGTCCAGGCTCAGGCACGACCCGACCGGCGGCAGGGCCGGCTCGGGCGGCGCCCCGACCCAGACCGGCTCGGCGGCCGGGTCGAGGGTGGCGGTGGTGATCAGGGCGTCGACCACGGGCTCGTCGTCCTGCAGCAGCGTGGCGCGGGCCGTCTCGGTGGTCCGGCCGCTCTTGCGGCGCTCCACCAGGATCTCGGCCGGGCCCGCCTTGGCCACCCGCAGGAAGGACGCGGCGGTGCTGACCGGGTGGGCGTGCGCGGACGCCTCGACCGCCGCGCGGCCGAGCACCGCCATCAGGTACCCGCCGTTGAGCGCCTGGGCGAACCCGAAACCCGCGTCCAGGTCGATCCGGAACCGGTCCGCGGCGATCCGCTCGACCGACGTCGCGTCCCCGAACCTGCTCATCCGCGTCCTCCCGGGGGGCCTACTAGAATCACGTTCGAGTACGAGCGTACCGATCCGCGCCGCGCACCGCGCCCCCGCTCCCCGGCGACCGTCCGCGCCCGGCCGTCCGGACCCGCCCCGCCCGCGCCGGAGGCGGCCGTCCGGACCGGGGCCGG
>NZ_QURH01000210.1 GCF_003428695.1 Actinomadura logoneensis | reverse complement strand
GCGCCGCGGCTCGAGCGCGGTCACGGCGTCCGGCGCGCGCACCAGGCCGAGCAGCCGGCGGGCGAGCGCGGGCGGCGTCAGGTCGGGAGGCATGGGCGGGCGCACGGCGGGACGCCCCGCGACGCGGGTGAACTGGTGCTGCTCGTAGTCCCACACGTCGAGGCGGTCGCCGTTGGCGAGGTAGTCGCGCTCGCCCGTCGTGGACAGCGCGGCGACCCGCCAGCGGCGCGTCCCGCCGTACCAGGAGCGCATCCGGGACGTGCCGTGCAGCGGGCCGGTCGCGTCGTCCAGTCCGGGCAGGTCGGGAAGGCCGAGCGAACCGGTGACCTCGATCAGTCCCCGGTGCGCGCGCCCGTCCGAGCCGAGGACCCGCCGCACCAGCTCGGCCGGGCTCCGTCCGGACGACGACGCGGGCCACGCGGCGAGCGCGACCGGCGTGAGGCAGAGCGCGGCCACGGACGCCACCACCGCGGCCCACCGACGCCGGGCGTCGCGACGCACCACGCTCACCTCAGTGAGCGTACGCGGCACATCCCGATCTGCGTCACTTCGTCCCGAGCAACGCCCCAACGGGCCGTCCGGATTCTCGCCGGGCGGACTAGCTGATATTGATGGTGCCGCTGACCTTCTGCACCTGAATCGCTTGCTTGGCCGTCCCCGAGAAGTTGTTGAAGTACTGCTCCGTGGGCCGGGTCCGCACGCTCTCGCGCAGCTCGGCGAGTTCGCGGCGGAGCTCGGCGTTAGCCTCCGTCGCCTCCCGGACCAGCGCCTCCAGCGCCTCGGCCTCCCGGCGCACCTCCGGGTCGGCGTCGGCGGCGCGGCGGATGACGCCCTCAAGGACGCGCGCCTTCTCCGCGTCGTCCGGCGCCTGCTCGATCTCCGCGAGTTCGGCGTCGTTCTCGGCACGGCCCCGCAGCATCGCGTACAGCTGCTTGGCCTTGTCCCGGACGGGTTCGCCCGCCAGCTCGACGGCCTTCCCCGTCGCTGCGGTCACAACGGCGATCGTGATCGGATCCATCAGGACACTCCCCGGCGACGTTCGGTGGTACGAACAGTCCATCATGTCCGCCCGACGGCCACCACCGGGACGAGGCGGTGAACGCCGTTCCGCGCGGACGGCCCGGCCGCAGACCTCACTGGCGGTTCAGCGCGCGACTCACGCCCGCGATGGTCGTGGACGCCAGCGTCCAACCCGCGACGACCAGCGCGTACGACAGCCACTGGTAGCCGCCGCGCGGCGCGAAGCGGTCCTCCTGCCCGAAGCTGATGATCGGCAGCAGCAGGTCGAGGGCGTAGGCGAAGGCGTTGAACGGCGGATGCTCGTCGGCCTTCACCGGCGGCGGGTTGTGCAGCCAGAACACCGTCGCGCCGAAGGCCCACAGCGCGGCGAGCCAGGCCGCCGAGCGCAGCGGCCGGTAGCCGTAGCCGACCGCGCCGTCCTGGAGGTACCCCCAGACGCGGCCGTACCAGGGAAGCGTCCGCCGGTAGTGCCGCTGCTTCGCGATCTGGACGTTCCGGGCCGCCTTCTCGTCCCCGACGCGCCGGTAGTACGCCGCGAGCTGCTCGTACGAGTGCGGCACGTAGGCGGACTCGTCCCGCTTGAAGACCTCGATGCGGTCGCGCGCGGGCAGGCGCGGCGTCAGCGACCCGTAGTCCAGCCCCTCCAGGGCCACCGTCTCGGGCCACACCTTCGGCGGGATGTTCAGCAGCCTGAACGACGCGCGGCGCATGTTCACGTGCCCGACGATCGGCTCGGCCTCCCGGAACCAGAGCTCGCCGATCGTGCAGCCGCTCACCCGCAGCGCGACGCCGCCCGGATTGGACAGCCGCGCGTATGCGAGGTTGACCTGCCCGCCCACCTTCACCCCGCGCAGGTTGACCCGGCCCTCCGCGCACAGGCTCTTGGCCCGGACGTCGTTGGCGATCGCCGCCATCTCACCGTGCAGCGCGGTGTGCCCGGGATGGCTGAGGACGGCGTCCTCCAGGTTCAGCGTCCCCGCGATCCGCGAGCCGACCAGCGACACCTCGCCGTGCGTCCGGAGCCCGGGAGCCCACACGTCGTCGCTGAACGTCGTGTGGTTGAGGTGCAGGATCTGCGTCCCCTCGCGGCCCGGCTCGCCGAGCCGCGCCCGCTCCATGAACAGCGCGCCCTCGATCCGCGCGCCGCCGAGCTGGACGGGGCCGGGGATGACGCAGTCGGTGAACCGCAGCACGCCGGCCACCCGGATGGTCGCCGCCTCCAGCGCGGGCAGGTACGACATGCTCAGGTTGAGCTGCCGGAAGCGGGCCCCGTACAGGTTGGGCGCCTCCTCGAAGTGGCACCCCCAGAACCGGATGGCGTGGTCCACGGTCGCGTAGCGCAGGTTCAGCCTGCCCACGATCCGCGCGCCGTTCAGCCGCAGCGCCGCGACCTCGCCGTCGCGCGTCGGGGCGTTCAGCAGCAGGGCGCGCAGGACCGAGGCCCGCACGGTCCGGTCCCGTCCCCAGGACGCGCCGGTCGTCGCGTCCTCGCCGGGGGAGGCGCCGAGGTCGACCGCCTCGCCGCTCGCGAACGCCCGCCAGACCGACCGCTCCGCCCGCGACAACTCGCTGCGCCGCACGCGCCCCCCTTCCGCCGGGACCGTCCCCAGTGACATGGACGGCATATCGGACGGCGGCGTTCCGTGTCACCGGATCCGGGCGAACGAAAACGATCCCCGGCCGGGGCGGCGGCGTTCCGTGTCACCGGATCCGGGCGAACGAAAACGATCCCCGGCCGGGGCGGCGGGGATCAGGGGGAGGGGCCGGCCGTGCTCCCCGGGGCCGTCCGGTGCGCGGACGGCCCCGGGGGGCGCTTCAGGAAGCGGACTTCTCCTCGTCCGACGCTTGCGTCGCGGAGCCCAGCGGGGCTGCGGTCGGCTCGGGCTCGCGGTCCTGGCGGCCCTGGGACGGCCAGGAGTCGAGCCGGGTGCGGCGGGGATTGGCCAGAGCGGCGCTCATCGTTGTCGTCGTCCTCCCGTGATCCCGTCCGTCGTCGGCGAGGTTCGCCGCCGGCGGGACGGAAGTGAGTCCAGTGAACAGATTTTCGCGGATGACCCCATGCCCACGGCAATTTGGTCTAGACCTGCTGGCCACTGTGACTTCCGGCAAACTTGATCATTCAGGTATGGACCGGGCCCCGAAACGCTCCCTAGGCTCGGGGCGACGACCCACCGTGACGACGATCACCGTGACGAACCCCACCATGACGGTGACCACCGTGAAGGTGACCACCTGAAGGTGACCACCGTGACGAGGACGGCGTGACGGTGACCACCGTGACGACGCCCCACCGTGACCACGTGAGCGAGGACGCAGCATGACCACCGCCCCGGAGGTGCCCGACATCCTGTCGCCGGAGTTCGCGGCCGACCCCTACGCCGTGTACTCCGCCTACCGCGCGGAGGCGCCGCTGCTGTGGCACGAGCCCATGCAGAGCTACATCGTCTCCCGCTACGAGGACGTCGCCCGGGTCTTCAAGGACCCGGTCTTCACCACGGCCAACTACGACTGGCAGCTCGAACCCGTCCACGGCCGGACGATCCTCCAGCTCAGCGGGCGCGAGCACGCCGTCCGCCGGGCGCTGGTCGCGCCCGCGTTCCGGGGGAGCGAGCTGGAGTCCCGCTTCCTGCCGGTGATCGAGCGCAACTCCGCCGAGCTCATCGACGCCTTCCGCAAGGACGGCCGCGTCGACCTGGTCTCGCAGTACTCGACGCACTTCCCGATCCGCGTCATCGTCGACATGCTCGGCCTGGACCGCGCCGACCACGCCCGGTTCCAGAAGTGGTACACCTCGATCATCGCGTTCCTCGGCAACCTCACCCAGGACCCGGAGGTCGCCGCGGCGGGCGAGCGCACCCGCGTCGAGCTGGCCGAGTACATGATCCCGATCATCCGGGAGCGGCGCGCGAACCTCGGCGACGACCTGCTGTCCACGCTCTGCGCCGCCGAGATCGACGGCACCGCGATGAGCGACGAGGACATCAAGTCGTTCGTCTCGCTGCTGCTCGCGGCGGGCGGCGAGACCACCGACAAGGCGATCTCCGCCGTCCTGATGAACCTGCTCGCGCACCCGGACCAGCTGGCGGCCGTCCGCGCGGACCGGACGCTGGTCCCGCGCGCCTTCGCCGAGACGCTCCGGTTCACCCCGCCCGTCCACATGATCATGCGGCAGCCGGCCGAGGACGTCGAGATCGCGGGCGGCACGGTCGAGGCGGGCCGGACCGTCACCGCCCTCATCGGCGCCGCCAACCGCGACCCGGGCCGCTACGCGCACCCCGACTCGTTCGACATCTTCCGGGACGACCTGTCCGCGGACACGGCCTTCTCCGCCGCCGCCGACCACCTCGCCTTCGCCCTCGGACGCCACTTCTGCGTCGGCGCCCTGCTGGCGAAGACCGAGGTGGAGGTGGGCCTCAACCAGCTCCTGGACGCCATGCCCGACGTCCGCTTCGCCGACGGCTACACCCCCGCCGAGCAGGGACTCTTCACCCGGGGCCCGGCGGAGCTCCCCCTGGTCTTCACCCCGGCCGCCTGACCGGGCCCCGGCGCGCCGAGGACGACGCGGCGCCGGGCATGACGCGGCGCGCGGGGC
>NZ_QURH01000205.1 GCF_003428695.1 Actinomadura logoneensis | reverse complement strand
CGCGCCCTCCGCGAACCCCGCGCCCGCCGCGAACCCCGCGCCCGCCGCGAACCCCGCGCCCTCCGCGAACCCCGCGCCCGCCGCGAACGCCGCGCGCTCCTCGACCCCTGCGCGTTCCGCGTCCTCCGCGTCGCCTGCGAACGGCGTGGGGCACGCGGAGGTCTCGCAGGAGCGGGCGGACCGGGTCGAATGGGTGTGGCTGCTGCACGACGACTCCGCTCCCGCGCCCGACGCCCTCGCGCGCCTGCTGGCCGCCGCCGACGCCGATCCGCGCATCGGGGTGCTCGGGCCCAAGCTGCGCGAGTGGACGGACCCCCGCGTCCTGCTCTCCGTGGGGGAGTCGATGGACGGCGCCGGACGCCGCGACACCGGCATCGACGCCGGCGACTTCGACCAGGGGCAGCACGACGGCGACCGGGACGTCCTCGTGGTGAGCACCGCCGGGATGCTCGTCCGCCGGGACCTGTGGGACCGGCTCGGCGGCCTGGACCCCTCGTTCGGGCTGTTCCGCGACGACGCGGACCTGTGCTTCCGCGCGCACGCGGCCGGACGGCGGGTGGTCGTCGTGACGCGCGCGGTCGTCCGGCACGCCGAGGCCGCGCGGCGCGGTCTGCGCGCGAACGCGGTGACCGGCGAACCGGTCCGCCGCCTCGACCGCCGCAACGCGCTGCTGACCCTGCTCGCCAACCGCCCCGCACGGGCGCTGCCGGGGACGTTCGTGCGCGTCCTGTGGTCCACGGCGCTGCAGATCGCGTGGATGCTGGTCCTGAAACGGCCGGAGGCGGCCAAGCAGGAGTTCGGCGCGCTCATGGCCGTCCTGCGCTCGCCGAGGCGGCTGTGGCGCGCACGGTCCGCGCGGTCGGAGGGCCGCAGGCACGCGCACCGGTACATCCAGCGGAGCCTGATGGCGCACGGAGTGGCGCGCAGGCGCGCGAACGAGGCGCTGCACGTCTGGCTCGCCCGGCGGGACGCCCGGCGCGCGGCCGAACGCGATGCGTCGCCGCAGGGTGACGCCAGCCTGCGAGTGCTTCTACGGCGCTTCCTCGCGCGCCCGGGCGTGCTGCTCGTCCTCGCGCTCACCGTCGTGGCCGTCGTCGCGGAACGTTCGGTGGTCACGGCCGGTCCTCGTCTCACGGGGGGCGCGTTGACCCCGGCGACGGGTGGTGCGTCCGACCTCTGGGCCGCCTATGCGGCCGGTTGGCATCCGACCGGGCTTGGCACCGATGCGGGGACGCCGCCCTGGGTGGCCGTGCTCGCCATGGTGTCCACGCTTGCGTTCGGCAAGCCGTGGCTGGCCGTCAGTGTCCTGCTGCTGGGCAGTGTTCCGCTGGCGGGTGTGACCGCGCTGCTCGCGGCCCGTCGCCTCATCCCGCCACGCACGCCTTACCGCGCGGCGTTGCGCCTATGGGTGGCGGGCACCTACGCCCTGCTGCCCACAGCCACCGGCGCGATCGCGGACGGACGGCTCGGTACGGCCATCGTCATTGCCCTGCTGCCTCTGCTCGCGCTCCTCGCCCACAGCGCCTTTACCGACGCTGTGGACAATCGCGCATCAGGACGCCCAGCTTGGGGCGCGGCACTGCTCTTGACCATCGCCATGGCTTTCGTGCCGCTGACGTGGTTCATGGTCGTCTCGGCTGCGGCGCTGGCCACCGCGCCGCGCGGGCTTCCGGTGGAGCGCGGCGCGCGCAACATGCTGATCGTCGTCGCCGTGCCGCCCGTTCTGCTCGGCCCGTGGACGGTGGGTCTCCTCCTGCATCCGTCGCGTTTCCTGCTGGAGGCCGGGCCGTTGCCGCCTGGACGCGCGCCCGCGGGGGCCGCCGACCTGCTCGGGCTGGTTCCGAGCAGTCCGGACGGCCCGGCCGGTTCCGCCGTGCCTTGGGCTGCGATCGGACTCGGGCTCGCCGCACTCGTGGCTCTCCTCGCGCGCACGCGACGCGGACTCGTCCTGACCGGTTGGGCACTGGCCCTGTTCGGGTTGCTGACGGCCATCCTGCTGCGCGGCCTTACCGCCGTGTCCGGGGCCGACAGCGCGCCCTACTGGCCCGGTGTGCCGCTGCTGTTCGCGGCGGCCGGGGCACTGCTGGCCGCTTCGGTCGGCGTACGACGGGCGGCATTCGCCGTCGCAGGGACGGCCCGCTTCGCGCGCGCAGGAGGGGCGTTGGTGCTCGGCGTGGCGTGCGTGACGCCCGTGCTCGCCGCCGCCGTCTGGGTGGTGGACGGCGTGGACGGTCCGCTCCGCCGCTTCGACCCCGATACCGTCCCGGTCTTTCTGCGCGATTCGACGGGTGCGCGCACGGTCGTGCTGCGGCACGAGCCGTCCGGCCGGGTGGACTACACCGTCCTGCGCGGCGCGGCCCCTGGCCCCGCCGACGCCTCGATGCCGGACGACGCGTCCGCGCGCGACCGGCTGGACGCCCTCGTGTCCGGCCTCGCGGGCGGCACGGACACCGGCGAAGCCTCGGGGCTCAGCGCCCTCGGCGTCCGGTATCTCCTGGTCAGGCACCCCGCCGACGATCCGCTGACCCCGGTGCTGGACGCCTCGCCCGAACTGAACCGGCAGAGCCGCACGGCCGACTTCGCAAGTTGGGAGGTCCGCGCGCCCGCCGGACGCCTCACGCTCCAGGACCAGGCCCAGGGCGGTCGGACGGTCAAGATCCTGCCCGGCGGGACGCGCGCCGCCCGGACGAGCGTCCGCGTCCCGCCGGGAACCGGCCCTCGGACGCTGACCGTCGCCGAACCGGACGATGGCGGTTGGCACGCCACCCTTGACGGACACCCGCTGAAAGGCCGCGCGGTGAACGGCTGGTCGCGCGCGTACGAGATCCCGGCGTCGGGCGGGACGTTCGCCCTGTCGCACGGCATGCTCACGCGTCGGATCTGGGTGGGGGTCCAAGGCGTGGCGGTCCTGGTCGTCCTGGTGTTGGCTCTGCCGGGTGCGCGCGCGGACGAGCCGGACCCGGCGGCATCCCGCCAGACGCGCTCGCACGCCCGCCGGGCTCCGACGACCGCTGCCACGGCACTGCGGCGTGCCGCCCGCCAGATCCGCAGGAAACCGGATGAATCCGTGGGCCGACGCCATCGTCAGGCGTCCCACGCCAAGACGCGGAAGGCCCAGCGTTCTGCGGAGACCTCCGCCGCAGACCCGACGGAGGCGCGCCCCTCGCGCGCGCACGAGGCCGAGCCGCCAGCCGCGCTAGGCAAGGCCGCCCCGAGTGTGACGGACGAGGAGCGGTCGTGAAGTTCGAACCGGGAATGCTCAGAAACCGCTACGTCGTGGCTGCGACGGCACCGGTGGCCTTGGCCGCGCTCTACGGCCTTGCCACTGTGACCCGTCCGAGTGGCGAATCCTCGGATGCGCCTGTGCGGCAGGCAGTCAAGAGCGTTGTGCTGGCCTGCCCTGGTGGTGAGGCCGGACGCGTGGCCGTCCAGACGGCACCGGTGCCCGACGCGCGTGGGCGAGTGTCCGTCCAAGGGCCGCGTCCGGCCGAGCTCACCTCGCCGGGACAGCACTGGACCGGCGATGTCGGCGCCCATGACAGGTCCGACATCCTCGTGCGCGCGCAAGGGGACCTGGCCGCCGGCCTCACCGCGCGCTGGACGACCGTCTGGCCGGACGGGCGCGATCGGGGACTCGCCGCCGCGCGCTGCGTCCAACCGGGATTCGACCAGTGGTTCCTCGGGCCCGGCCCGCTCGCCGCCGAAGACCTGCGGCTCCGCCTGACCAACGTGGACGACAACCCCGCCTCGGTGGACCTGACCGCCCTTTCGGGGGAGGGCCCCTTGGACACCCTCGACGGCCAGGGCGTCGCGGTGGCGCCGCACACCACGCGCGTCGTGCGGATCGGCCATTCCCGCGAGGGGCTGGGGGAGGTCGTGCAGGCGGCACGCGATCTCGCGCTGCGCGTGCGGGCCACGTCCGGACGCGTCGCCGCCGCCCTGCGCGTCCGGGTCTCCTCGGGCCGCGGGATCGACTGGGAGCCGGTCTCCCCGACACCCGCGACGTCGCTGGTGCTGCCCGGCGTGCCGGACGGCCCGGGCGACCGCCGGCTGCTCGTCGCCGTGCCGGGCGAGGAGGCCGCCAGGATCCGCGTCCGCCTCGTCGGCCCGGACGGGACCGTGCCGGTGGCGGGGCCGGACGGCGCGTCCGCCGGTCAACCCCGCACCGTCACCACGTTCGACCTGCGCGAACCCCTGTCGGGACGTCCGGCGGCCGTCCTGGTCGACGCGGACAGGCCCGTCGTCGCCGGGTTCACCGCCACGCGCGGACCGGATGTGGCCTTCGGCACATCGGCCGCGCCCCTCGGCCCCGGAACCGGACCGGGTTCGCTGCCGGACGCCCGGCCGGGCGGAAAGCTGATCATGACCGCGCTCACCCGCACCGTCACCGTCACCCTGACGCCCGCCGGCTCCGACAGTCCCCGCACCATGGCCGTCCCGGCGGGCCGGACCGTCGAGACGCCCTTCTTCCTGCCCGGGACGAGAGGACTGGCCGCAACCGGCCTCCGCATCGACGCGGACGGCCCGCTCTACACCGGCAGCACGCTCGTCGCGTCCGGGCTGGTCACGGCCGCACCCGTGCCCCCGTCCCCGCTCGCCCGGACGCTCCCGCCCGCGCACGACACCCCGCACACGCTGGACTGATCACGGCAGTCGCCGGAAGGACCCGGCCATCGGCCGATTGAGGACAGGGGAGGGGCTACTCCTCGTAGCTCGGATCCACCGTCTCGGGGGACATTCCCAGCAGGTCGGCGACCTCCTCGACCAGCAGGTCGCGGACGAGCCGGGCCCGGTCGCGCTCGGTCGTCGCGCGCGCCTCGACGGGCCGCCGGTAGATCACCACCCGGACGGGACGGCCCCCCTCGCCGGGCAGCGTCGCGCCGAGCGGCACCGGGCCGTCCGGCGGGAGCGGGGTCTCGGGGACGTCCTCGACCGCGAACTCGACCTGGGCCAGCTCCCGGCCCCAGCGCTGCGCGATGCGGCGCACCTCGTCGGCCACCAGGTCGTCGAACCGTTCGGCGCGGGTGCGCGAGATCGGGGAGCGCGGCGGCGTCAGCGGACCGCGCAGGCCGCGGCCGTGCCGGTCGCGGCGCCGGGTCTGTGGGCCTGCCGAAGGGCGGCCCGCGCCTGCCACACGGGATCGCACCCGTCCAGAGTACCCCCGCGCACGCTTTCGCCCCGCCCGCCCGGCGCCCTCACGGATTGTGATCGTTATCGCGGAAATCGACCGGTAACGGCGACACGTGCCGCGCGGTGGTGGCGGACGCCGTCGCGGCGGGGTACGGTCGGCCATCGTGAGCCCCGTCCGCATCTGCTCCCGCACCGCCTGCAAGGCGCCCGCAGTCTTCACGCTCACGTACGTGTACCGCGATTCGACCGCGGTCCTGGGGCCGCTCGCCACGTACGCCGAGCCGCACTGCTACGACCTGTGCGCGGAGCACTCCGAGCGGCTCACCGCGCCCATGGGCTGGGAACTGGTCCGCCTTCCCGTCGAGACCGAGACCGAGCCCAGCGCCGACGACCTGGAGGCCCTCGCCGACGCCGTCCGCGAGGCGGGTCGTCCGGCCCCCGGCGCCGACCGCGAGGAACCCGTCGGGCAGGCCACCGAGGTCGGCCGCAAGGGCCACCTCCGCGTCCTGCGCAGCACCGACTAGTCCACCCCGCGCCGGGCCGCCCCCAGCCGTTCCGTCGTGCGGCGGGGGTCGATTCGTCCAGGGCATTAGCCGACCGGTTTCGAGGCCGTCACGGCATCGATCACCGGTTCACCCTCTGGGCGCCGCCCTGCGGAGGCCCTCAGGTCACCGGCCAGGTGCTCGCGGCGGGCGGCCGGCACCTCGGGCCCATCGGATGGGCCGGACGCGGGCTGGGGCCGCCGGGGAGGGTAAGCGGAGGCTCTCGCGGGTACCACCGGCGAGGCGCGGGAGGTCCCGGAGTTATCCACAGGCCGGGTGTGCTCCGCTGCCCGGTGCCCGCCGCCGGTAGGCTCGGGTCCCGTCAGTGTCGGCAAACCGGGGAGCAGGAGTGGGCGACCTCGCCAAGATCTTCAAGGCGTACGACATCCGGGGCGTGGTCCCGGACGAGCTCGACGCCGAGACCGTGGAGCGCGTCGGCGCGGCCTTCGTCCGGGTGACCGGCGCGCGCAAGGTCGTCACGGCCCACGACATGCGCACCTCGTCCGAGCCGCTGGCCGCCGCGTTCGCGCGCGGCGCCACCTCCCAGGGCGCCGACGTGGTCGAGGCGGGCCTCGGCTCCACCGACCTGCTCTACTACGCCTCCGGGGCGCTCGACGTCCCCGGCGCGATGTTCACCGCGAGCCACAACCCGGCCCGGTACAACGGCGTCAAGCTGTGCCGCTCCGGGGCGCGCCCCGTCGGCCGCGACACCGGGCTCACCGAGATCCGCGAGATGGTCGAGAACGGCGTCCCCGCCTACGACGGCGAGCCCGGCTCCGTCACCCGGCAGGACATGCTGCCCGGGTACGCCGAGCACCTGAAGAAGCTGGTCGACCTGTCCGGCATCCGGCCGCTGAAGGTCGTCGTCGACGCGGGCAACGGCATGGGCGGGCACACCGTCCCGACCGTGTTCGAGGGACTGCCGATCGACCTGGTGCCGCTGTACTTCGAGCTGGACGGCACGTTCCCCAACCACGAGGCGAACCCGATCGAGCCGGAGAACCTGCGCGACCTGCAGGCCAAGGTCCGCGAGACCGGCGCCGACATCGGCCTGGCCTTCGACGGCGACGCCGACCGCTGCTTCGTGGTCGACGAGCGGGGCGAGATCGTCTCCCCGTCCGCGATCACCGCGCTGGTCGCGGTGCGCGAGCTCGCCAAGCACCCGGGCGCCTCGATCGTGCACAACCTGATCACCTCCAAGGCCGTCCCGGAGATCATCTCCGCGCACGGCGGCACGCCGGTGCGCACCCGCGTCGGGCACTCGTTCATCAAGCAGACGATGGCCGAGAGCGGCGCGGTGTTCGGCGGCGAGCACTCGGCGCACTTCTACTTCAAGGACTTCTGGTTCGCCGACTCGGGCATGCTCGCCGCGCTGCACGTGCTCGCGGCGCTCGGCACCCAGTCCGGCCCGCTGTCGCGGCTGCTGGCCGAGTACAGCCCGTACGCGGCGTCCGGCGAGATCAACAGCGAGGTCGCCGACCAGGACGCCGCCACCGCCCGCGTCCGCGCCGCGTTCGAGGGCCGCCCGGGCGTGACGGTCGACGAGCTCGACGGGCTCACCGTCGGCACCGACACCTGGTGGTTCAACCTGCGCCCGTCCAACACCGAACCGCTGCTCCGCCTGAACGCGGAGGCCGACGACGAGACGACCATGGCCGAGGTGCGCGACGAGGTCCTGGCGATCGTGAGGGAGAAGTGACGATGAAGCTCGACTCCTGGCTGCTGGAGATCCTCGCCTGCCCCAACTGCGGGGGCGCGCTGGAACAGGACGACAAGGCCGGTGAGCTGGTCTGCACCGGGACGTGCAAGTACGCCTACCCGGTGCGCGACGACATTCCGGTCCTCCTCGTGGACGAGGCCCGGACGCCCACCTCGTGAGCACCGCAGCGGAGGGGCGGGACGCTCCGCCGGCCGCCGCCCGCCCCGGCGTCGACGAGTCCCGGCTCGAGACCGCCGCGGCGACGGAGGCCGCCGACCCGGGCGGGATGCTCCGCCAGGTCGCCTCGTCCGCCGCGCAGATCCGCGAGGCGCGGCTGCTGGCCGCCGAGGCCGGGATCGAGCGGATCGCGGCCGACGGCCGTCCCCGCGCGGTCGTGGTGACCGGGATGGGCGGCTCCGCCATCTCCGGTGACGTGCTGGCCGCCGTGTGCGGGCCCGGCTGCCCGGTGCCGGTGCTGACCGTCCGCGGGTACCGGCTGCCCGGCTGGGTCGGCGCGGCCGACCTGGTGATCGCGGTGTCCTGCTCCGGCGGCACCGAGGAGACCCTGGCCGTCGCCGCGGAGGCCGCCCGGCGCGGCTGCCGCCTGCTGCTGGTCGGCGGCGCCGACTCGCCCCTCGCCGGGCTCGCCGAACGGGCCCGCGGCCTGTTCGTGCCGGTCCGGTCGGTGGGGCAGCCGCGCGCGACGCTCTGGGGGCTGACCGTCCCCCTGCTGATGGCCGCCCGGGCGCTGCGGCTGGCGGACGTCCCGGACGCGGTGCTGGAGTCCACCGCCACCCGGCTGGAGGACGTCGCGTACCGCTGCCGCCCCGACAGCGAGCCCTTCGTGAACCCGGCCAAGCGCATCGCGCTCGACCTGGTCGGCGACGTCCCCATGGTGTGGGGCTCCTCGCCGATCGCGGGCACCGCCGCCTACCGGATGTGCTCCCAGCTCAACGAGAACGCCAAGTACCCCGGCGTCTTCGGCGAGCTGCCCGAGGCGAACCACAACCAGGTCGTCGCCTTCGACGGGTTCTTCGGCAGGGCCGCGGGCGCGGGCGATCCGGACGACTTCTTCCGCGACCGCGGCGAGGAGGCCGAGCACGGGCTGCACCTGGTCCTGATGCGCGACACCGACGAGCATCCGCAGGTCGCCAAGCGGCGCGAGGTGTCGGTCGAGCTGGCCGCGGCGCGCGGCGTGCCGGTCACCGAGATCCGGGCGGAGGGCGAGCACCCGCTCGAGAGAATGGCGACACTTGTAGCCGTTGCCGACTATGTCACGGTTTACTTGGCGATCGCACTGGGCGTCGACCCGACGCCGGTGGCCACCATTCAGGAGCTGAAGGCGAGGATTGCGGACGTATGAGTGCTGAAGGCGGAGGCAAGGCGATCATCGCGGCCCTGGGGGCGAACCTCGGGATCGCGGTGTCGAAATTCGTCGCGTTCGCCTTCACGGGCTCGTCCTCGATGCTCGCCGAGGGCATCCACTCGGTCGCCGACTCGGGCAACCAGGTGCTGCTCCTCGTCGGGCGCAAGCGCTCCGAGCGCCAGCGCAACGAGCGGCACCCGTTCGGCTACGGCCGCGAACGCTTCTTCTACGCCTTCATCGTGGCGGTGGTCCTGTTCACCGTCGGTGCGGCGTTCTCGCTGTACGAGGGCGTGCACAAGATCCAGCACCCGGAGAAGGTCGAGTCCCCGGTCTGGGCGTTCGCCGTCCTGATCATCGCGATCCTGCTGGAGAGCTTCAGCTTCCGGACGGCGATCAACGAGGCCAACCACACCCGCGGCAGCCGCTCGTGGGTCCAGTACGTCCGGCGCGCCAAGGCCCCCGAGCTGCCCGTCGTCCTGCTGGAGGACGCCGCGGCGCTCATCGGCCTGATCCTGGCGCTGCTCGGCGTCAGCCTCGCGGTGCTCACCGGCGACGGCGTCTGGGACGGTGTCGGCACGATCGCGATCGGCGTGCTGCTCGCGGCCGTCGCGACCGTCCTGTCGATCGAGACCAAGAGCCTGCTGATCGGCGAGGGCGTCGACCCGGAGACCCAGAGCAAGATCATCGAGACCCTGGAGTCGGTGCCCGAGGTGGACCGCGTGATCCACATCCGCACCGAGTACGTGGGCCCCGAGGAACTCCTCATCGCCGCCAAGATCGCCGTGCACCACGACGAGACCGCCGCCGAGATCGCCCGCGGCATCGACGCCGCCGAGGAGAAGGTCCGCGCCCGCTTCCCCGAGGCGCGCCTCATCTACCTCGAACCCGACATCGACCGATCCGGCGCCCAGGCCACGACCCCCACCGCCTGACACCCCGCGGCGGCCCGTGTCCCACCCGCCTGAGGTCCCCCGCCTGGCCGCCACCGCCTGAGGTCCCCGGCCCGAGCCCGCCGACTTGAGTCCCCGTCCCCGGGCTCCCTGGGCTCTCGCGGGCGGTGTTGGGCTTCCCGGGCCTGGGCCTGGGCCTGGGCCTGGGCCTCCCGGGCCTTGGCTCCCTGGGCTTGGCCTCTCCTGGCCCGGACTCTCCAGGCCTGCTCTCGGTGGGGCGACTCCCTGGAACTGGACGGCGTCCCACCGGCGACGCGCTTTACCGGCGCTTCGGCTCTCGGCCGCTGTGCTCGCTCCCAGGGTGATCTCAGCCGCCGGCCCTCGCCGCAGCGCTACGCGCGGGGTGACGGCGCCCGCTTGGCCGTCAGCGCGGGCGGGGAGCGTTCGTCCAGGTCAGAGCGCTGGTCAGCAGGCTGTCCCGCCTCCGGTACGCACCGGCCGTGCGGACCTCGCGGGTGTGGGGCACATGGGTCAGCGCGTTGACCGACGCGAAGTCACCGGCGGACGTCCTCGGGAGCGGCGGGCGGGAGACGTCCCAGGTCATCCCGTTGAAGTGCGCGAGATAGGGCCGGGAACCGGCGGCCATGCCGGAGATCCAGACGCCTCTCGCGCCGTCCGTGACGACGGCGGTGGCGCCGGTGGGCGCCTGCCGATCCTCTCGGCCGGAGCCGTGGCCACCAGGGAGCGGTGCGGGGAAGAGCGACCAGCCGTGGCCGTCCCAGTGCTCGATGAGCGGTGCGCCCGACGGGGTGGCGCCGACCGCCCACACGCTGTCGCGCGCGATGGCGGCGACGCTGACCGGTGTGCCGTTCGGTGCCGACTGCGGCGGAGGCGTGGGGCTCCAGGAGCGGCCGTTCCAGTGGAGCAGCAGCTGGCGGTTCCCGGTGACGCCGACGGCCCACGCGTCGTCCCGAGCATCGGCGGCCACGGCGCGCAGGGTGCTGCCGGGGGCTGAGCGAACGGGCGTGACGGACCAGGACCGTCCGGCATAGTGCCAGGCCACGGCCATGCTCCCGGCGAAGCCGTTGGAGCTGCCGACCGCCCAGACGTCCGAACGGGTCCGTGCGGCCACGCTGTTCGCGGTGATCGGCTTCCCGCCGCTGCCGGGAAGCGCGCCCGGCCGCCAGGAGCGTCCGTCCCAGCGGACGGTCCGCGCGTTGCCGTCGGCGCCCGTTCCGACGATCCACGCGTCGTGCGCCGACACGGCGGAGACCCCGCCGAGGCGGGTGCCGTCGGGCAGCGGCAGCGGAGTGCGGCGCCAGCGGACGCCCGTCCAGCGCAGGGCGAGCGGTTCGGAGCCCAGATGTCCCACGGCCCACCCGTTCTTGTGGGACGGCGCGGTGATCCCGGACAAAACGGATTCACCCGGAAGTCCCTCAGGCCGAACAAACCGCCAGCACCAGCACTCCCTCACCCCGGCCGTCCCAACGGCCCGGCCGGAGACCGCGACCGCTCGGCCGGAGGCGGTGATGACTTCGCCCGGCTCGGCTGAGGCGGCTGAGGCGGGTGTGGTGAGAGTCGTGGTGGTCAGCGATGCCGCCGTCAGGGCCGCCGTGGCGAGCGGCGGGATGACGGTGAGAGCGATGGTGCGCGCGCCGTGCCGTTGAAAGATCATGAATCCCCCCGGACAACGATTCTCCGGCGGGACGGGCGCGAGGCGGGGGAGCGGCGGGCAAAGGCCGCGTACAGATCATGGGCGCGTGGCGGATCGCGACCACGCAGGTGATCACCGAGGGGTTCGGATCACCGAGGGGTTCGGATCACCGAGGGGTTCGGATCACGGATGCGTGCGGATCATGGGAAGGCAGCTCCCCTCGCCGGCCGGCCGGATGCCGGATCGACCCCAGCCCAGGCAAGACCGGCGATGCCCCCGGAGGGAGGCTGGCCGGCCGACGCGGGGCGCCTTCCATGCACGCCGACCGGACCCCTGAAAACCGGACGGCACCGCGTGACCTCGGTGGCCCGCCGAACCCCCTAAGCCGGCGACGCCGCCGCGTCGGTCACGGTTAAGACACTACGGTGGCGGCTCCCTGCCTGACGTCCCCCTCAGGGAGGGAACGCATGTCGTCCTCCAGGGGGATACGCGTCCTCCGCATGGCTCCGCACGGTGAGGTGTGGCACCGCGTCCTGGGGTCAAACTGGAAGGGTGACCAGCGACGACCATCCCGAGCACCCCGCACCGCCGACCGCGTTCGGCCCCGCCCTCGCCCGCCACGCGTGGCTGCTGTCCGGACGGGTCGTCGCCGGCGTCGGGCAGTTGCTGCTCTGGATCCTGACCGGCCTCGGCACGCTGCTGCGCCCGCTCGGACGGCGCGTCTCGGCCCGTCTCAACGGTCCTCGCGTCCCGGTGGCGCCCGGCGCGCCGGGTCAGCATCCGGGCGGCGGACACCCGGGCGCAGCGCCGGGAGGCCCCGGCGGCGCGGCGTCCACGACCGTGACCGCGCCGCTTCCCCGGTGGATCAACGGATGGCGGGAGTTCACCGAGTCCTGGTACTTCGCACCGCTGACGGGGTTCGCGCTCACGCTCGCGGCGCTCGCGGAACTCGCACCGGGCGTCCGGACGCCGATCAGCGTGGCCGGCGGCTTCGCGGTCGCCTCGACGCTGCCGCTGATCTGGCGCCGCGAGTACCTGCGGCCGGTCGCGGCCGTCGCGCTCGGGGCGTTCGCGGCGAGCCTGCTCACCGGGCAGGAGCTGCTGGTCACGACCGTCCTCGCGGCCCTCTACACGCTGTACGCGCTGGCCCGGCAGCTACCGCGCCAGTCGGCCGGGGTGCTCGCCGTGGGCAGCGTGGTGACCGTCGCCGTGGTGTACCTCGCCACCGACACGCTCAGCGACATCCCCTGGCCCGCGGCCGTCGTCGCCGTCCTTGCCGCGATCGGCCTGGGCGACGCGCGCCGCACGGTCGAGCGCGCCGGACGCACCGAGGCCGCCGCCGAGGAGCGCAACAACGAGACCCTGACCAGGCTGAACGCCGTCCAGCGGGAGCAGGCCGTGATGCGCGAGCGGGCCCGCATCGCCCGCGAGCTGCACGATGTCGTGGCGCACTCGGTGTCGATGATCGCCGTTCAGGCGGAGACCGCGCCGTACACGATGGAGAACCTGTCGCCGGAGGCCCGCGAGGGCTACACGGAGATCGCCCGCACCGCGCGCGAGGCGCTGGTGGAGATGCGCCGGCTGCTCGGCGTGCTGCGGGCGGACGCGGGCGCCGGCGCGGAGTCCGCGCCGCAGCCGCGTCTGGACCGCCTGCCCGAGCTGGTCGAGCAGCACCAGGGCGCGGGCGGGCGCGCCGACCTGGTCGTCCAGGGGCAGCCGCGCGCCCTGTCCACGACGGTCGAGCTGTCGGCGTACCGGATCGTGCAGGAGGCGCTCACCAACGCGCGGCGGCACGCGCCCGGCGCGGACGTCCACATCGAGTTGACGTACCTGCCCGACCGGCTGGCGGTCCGCGTCCGCGACGAGGGCGCGGAAGGACGGACCCAGGTCCTGGACCCGCGCGAGGCGGCGGGCCGCACCACGGTGCTGGAACCCGGAAACGGCGCGCCGAACACCGGATACGGCCCCTCGGGCACGGCGCAGGTCCCGGCGGGCCCCGGATACGGCCCTTCGGGCACCGCGCAGGTCCCGGCGGGCTTTGGATATGGACCTGCCGGCGCGGACGGCGCGGGCAACGGACCGTCCGGGGCGGCGAACGGGCAGCCGGGCGGCGGGCACGGGATTCTCGGCATGCGGGAACGTGCGACCATGCTGGGCGGACGGTTCTCCGCCGGACACGCCGCGGGCGGCGGGTTCGTGGTGGAGGCCGAGCTTCCGTTGACGAGGGAGGACCCCGCCGGTGACCCAGGGACGAGTCGCTGACCGCCGAGTCGCTGACCGCGGCGACACGACCGCACCCGCGCCATCCGCTCGCCGCCGCCGGACGCCGTCCGGCCGTGCGGTCGCCGAACCGCCGGCGCCGCGGACGTCGTGGCGGTGGGGAGCGCGACCGTGATCAAGGTCCTGGTCGTGGACGACCAGACGATCGTGCGCGCCGGGTTCGCGGCCCTGCTGGACGCCCAGCCCGACATCACCGTCGCGGGCCAGGCCGGGGACGGGCGCGAGGCCGTCCGGCTGGCCGAGCGGCACGCCCCCGACGTGGTGGTCATGGACATCCGGATGCCCGGGATGGACGGTATCGAGGCCACCCGCCGCATCCTCGGCGGACCGGCCACCGGCTCCACCCGCGTCCTGGTGCTGACGACCTTCGACGTGGACGAGTACGTCTACGAAGCCCTCGCCGTCGGCGCCAGCGGATTCCTGCTCAAGGACGCGACGGCCGACGAACTGGTCTCGGCCGTCCGGATCGTGGCCCGCGGCGACTCGCTGCTGGCGCCGCAGGTCACGGGCCGTCTCATCCGCGAGTTCAGCAAGCAGCGCCGGACGCGCCCGACCCCGCCGCCCGCGCTGTCCACGCTGACGGCCAGGGAGACCGAGGTCCTCGTCCTGATGGCCGCGGGCCTCTCGAACTCCGAGATCGCCGCGCGCCTGGTGGTCAGCGAGCACACGGTGAAGACGCACGTCGCGCGGGTCTTCACGAAGCTGAACCTCCGCGACCGGGCCCAGGCCGTGATGCTCGCGTACGAGTCGGGCCTGGTCGTCCCGGGCGAGAACAACACGCAGGAGTAGCTGGGGCGGGGCGTCGTGACGGACCGTCCGGCGCTGAGTGCCTTGCCATCGCTGCTCAGCCGTTAGGCAGGAGGCTGCCCGTAGGGCGGCTGCCCATACGACTGGGATGGAGGCTGCGTGTATGGCTGAGGCTGTCCGCCTGGAGGAGGCTGCGGTCCGCCGTAGGGCGGCTGCCCGTAGGCGGGCGGCGCGGTACCCGGCATAGGGGGAGCGTTATGCGTCCCCTGGGCCGCCTTCGCGCGCGCACGAGCGCAGTAGGGGCATTGCCTCGGCGACGTGGCGAAGTAGAGGAAGCCCAGGCCGCACACGGCGAAAAGGATGATGCCGAGTCCGGTGAGCGTGTTCTTGGTGTCGCCTCGTCCGAGTGAGGCCACGGTCAGGAACAAGCCGACGACGAACGCCATCAGCATGATGGTGAACGTCCGGGTGGCGACTCTCCAAGCGTGCATGAAGTGGCGCATCGGGCTGAAGACTCCTTGGCGGGGGGGCTTACAGGAAGATGTCGCGGAAACGTTCGGCCGGAGGGACTACGGGACGACGGGCGGATCGACGACGGTGGGCGGATCGACTGCCGGACGGGCCATGGATGTCCGGGCCCGGCGGCGACGGGACGTGACGACCATCCCCGCCAGGCAGCCGGCGGACAGCGCCGGACCGCCGACGACCATGACGAGACCCCACCTGTGCAGGGCGTTCTTCCGCTCGTCGTACGTCTGCGTGTAGATCCGGGCCCGCGTGGACGTCTTGCAGAGGTCGTCCGGGCCCATGCGCGCGCCCTCGCATCCGGGCGGCGCGACGAGTCGGTGGACGCCCCAGGCGAGCAGAAGGAGACCCGCGACGACGCCGACGAGCTGGGGAATCGTGGGCTTCATGATCGCTTCGCTCCGCTGGACGGGGACAGGGCACGGGCTGGAGAGGCTAGCGGGGGAGACCGTCAGGGGACGGGCTGGGAGGGGACGGGCAGAACGTCAGCGGACGGGCTGGGGAGGGGACAGGCAGAACGTCAAGGAGGGGGCCGGGGGACCGTCAGGGTTGTGTCCTGCCCGAGCGTAGACCGGGCCGGCGCAGCAGCCGCAACGCCTTCTCCTTCTCGAAGTCCAGCGCGCGGGCCGGCGGCGCGGACAGCCGTCCGATGCGTTCGCCCAGCTCACGGACGCGCGCCTGGACCTCGGGCTCGGCCAGGACGCGCAGCCCGAAGGCGAGCTCGGCCGGTCCGATGTCGAAGCGCTTCTCCAGGGCCAGCGCGAGCGCGACGGCCCGCAGCTCGGCCTCGCCGAAGCGGCGGTGGCCGCCCCCGGCGCCGGTGTCCCGGGTGGGCGGCAGCAGCCCCAGCCGTTCCCGGTAGCGGAGCATGCGGGGCGAGGTGCCGAGCCGCCGGGCGGCCTCCGTGATGCGCATGGGACCAATTCTGACAAATCTGTGTCAGGAAGTCGCGGCCGACGGTCCGCGCCGGGTGCCGCCGCCCCTAGACTCGCTCGCGTACGGCGCGTCCGAGGATCGCAACAGAGGAGCAACGGAAGCATGGACTACAAGGTCGCAGACCTTTCGCTCGCCGACTTCGGCCGCCGGGAGATCCGGCTCGCCGAGCACGAGATGCCCGGTCTCATGGCGACCCGCAAGGAGTACGCCGGATCCCAGCCGCTGCGCGGAGCCAAGATCATGGGCTCCCTGCACATGACGATCCAGACCGCCGTCCTGATCGAGACGCTGGTCGCGCTCGGCGCCGACGTGCGGTGGGTCTCCTGCAACATCTTCTCCACCCAGGACCACGCCGCCGCGGCCGTCGTCGTCGGCCCGAACGGCACCGTCGAGGACCCGCAGGGCGTCCCCGTCTTCGCCTGGAAGGGCGAGACGCTGGAGGAGTACTGGTGGTGCACCGACCAGGCGCTCCGCTGGCCGGACGGCTCCTTCCCGAACATGATCCTGGACGACGGCGGCGACGCCACCCTGCTCGTCCACAAGGGCGCCGAGTACGAGGCCGCGGGCGCCGTCCCGTCCGCCTCGGAGGACGACCCCGAGGAGTGGAAGATCATCCTCGACACCCTCCGCCGGACCATCGCCGACGCCCCCGGCCGCTGGACCGAGACGGCCGCGTCCGTCAAGGGCGTCACCGAGGAGACCACGACCGGCGTCCACCGCCTGTACGAGATGGCCAAGGCGGGCACGCTGAAGTTCCCGGCGATCAACGTCAACGACTCGGTCACCAAGTCCAAGTTCGACAACAAGTACGGCTGCCGCCACTCGGTCCTGGACGGCCTGAACCGCGCCACCGACGTCCTCATCGGCGGCAAGGTCGCGGTCGTCTGCGGCTACGGCGACGTCGGCAAGGGCTGCGCCGAGGCCCTCAAGGGCCAGGGCGCGCGCGTCATCGTCACCGAGATCGACCCGATCTGCGCCCTGCAGGCCGCCATGGACGGCTTCCAGGTCACCACGCTGGAGGACGTCGTCGGCATCGCCGACATCTTCGTCACCACGACCGGCAACAAGGACATCATCCGCGCCGACCACATGGCGCAGATGAAGCACCAGGCGATCGTGTCCAACATCGGGCACTTCGACAACGAGATCGACATGGCCGGCCTGGCCCGCACCCCCGGCATCGAGAAGATCGAGATCAAGCCGCAGGTGCACGAGTGGCGCTTCCCGGACGGCCACTCGATCATCGTCCTCGCCGAGGGCCGCCTGATGAACCTGGGCTGCGCCACCGGCCACCCGTCGTTCGTCATGTCCAACTCGTTCACCAACCAGGTGATCGCGCAGATCGAGCTGTTCACCAAGACCGAGGAGTACCCGGTCGGCGTGTACGTCCTGCCGAAGCACCTGGACGAGAAGGTCGCGCGCCTCCACCTGGACGCCCTGGGCGTCAAGCTGACCACCCTCTCCAAGGAGCAGGCCGACTACATCGGCGTGGACGTCGAGGGCCCGTACAAGCCGGACCACTACCGCTACTGATCCACCCGTCCGCGTCCGGCGTCGCACGGAGCCCCGCTGCGTGCGGCGCCTGATCCGCGCACGCGTCTCCGCGACCGGGGCGTCGGGCAAGGCCGCGCCCCTCGACGCGACAGGCCCGACGAACGGGCCGCGAAGGCCCGGACCCGAGGGACGCCGCGTCGCGGCCCTCGGCGACCTGCCGGGCGCTTCTCGGGCGGCGAAAGAGCGTCCGGGCGAGGCGCGTCGTCGGCGGGACCGCGCGGGATAGGGTCCGAGCGAGCCTGGGGCCGCCGTGCCGACCGGGGAACCGGTCGCGCGGCGGCTCCGTCGCATCCAGCGGAAGTCCGAAGATCGACTGAGGGGGACGGATGAGCGACGTCGCGGACGCCTCGCTGGCGTACGAAGGCGTCAAGCGGATCGAGTGGGCCGACCGGAGCATGCCGGTGCTCCGCCAGATCCGCGACCGCTTCGAGGTCGACCTCCCGCTCTCCGGGCTGCGCGTCGCGGCGTGCATGCACGTCACGACCGAGACCGCGGGGCTCATCCGCACCCTCCAGGCGGGCGGCGCGAGCGTCGCGCTCGCCGCGTCCAACCCGCTCTCCACCCAGGACGACGTGGCCGCCGCGCTCGTCCACGAGTACGGCGCCCAGGTCTTCGCCCGCGCCGGAACCGACCGTGAGGGCTACTACCGGCACATCCACCAGGCCCTCGAAACCGGCCCCGACCTGGTCCTGGACGACGGCTGCGACTTGGTCAACACGCTGCACACCGAACGTGTCGACCTCCTCGGCACGGTGCGAGGCGGCTGCGAGCAGACCACGACCGGCGTGATCAGGCTGCACCAGATGGCCCGCGAGGGCGCGCTGCGCTTCCCGATGGTGGCGGTGAACGACACCGACACCAAGCACATGTTCGACAACCGGTACGGAACGGGCCAGTCCACGCTGGACGGCATCGTCCGTGCGACCAACACCCTGCTCGCCGGCAAGACGATCGTCATCGCAGGGTTCGGCTACTGCGGCCGGGGCCTCGCCGAACGCGCCCGCGGCCTCGGCGCCCGCGTCGTCGTGACCGAGATCGACCCGGTCAAGGCCCTGGACGCGGCCCTGCAGGGCTACACCGTCCTGCCGATGTCCGAGGCCGCCCCGGTGGGGGACGTCTTCATCACCGTCACCGGCAACCGCGATGTGATCACCGGCGAGCACCTGGCCGTCATGAAGAGCGGTGCCATCCTCGCCAACTCGGGCCACTTCGACGTCGAGATCGACGTCCGCGCCCTCGCCGACCTGGCCGTCGCCGTCCACCCGGGCGTCCGCCCGCAGGCCGACGAGTACATCCTCGCCGACGGCCGCCGCCTGGTCCTGCTGGCCGAGGGCCGCCTGGTGAACCTGGCCGCCGCCGAGGGCCACCCCGCCGCCGTCATGGACATGTCCTTCGCCGACCAGGCCCTCACCTGCGCCTGGCTGGCCGAGGCCGCCCCCACCCTCGCCCCCGCCGTCCACGAGGTCCCGAAGGACATCGACACCGAGGTGGCCCGCCTCAAACTGGCCTCCATGTCCATCGCCATCGACGCCCTGACCCCCGACCAGGAGGAGTACCTCCACTCCTGGCGCCTCGGCACCACCTGACCGGGCCCTTGAATCCGGCTCCCCTCGCCGAGCTGATCCGCTCGACCGACACGACGCCCGCCCACCCCTCGATGCGGCCGAGCACCACCCCGCACAAATAGCTGAACCAGCAGGCGGCCCAGCCCCTGCTCCCGCCCGCCCAGGCCGCAGCCGCAGTCCCCCAACCCGACCTGCCCCGGCCCGGCCAGCTCCAAGCCAGCAGGCCCGGCCGACCTGGGCAACGCAGAAGCGGGCGGCGAAGCCTCCCACGACCACGCCGGACGCCTCGCCCACGAACTCTGGGCGGACGAGACGCCCTCGTTGTAGCCGTGACCGGATCCAGCCGAGCGACGCGCACCGCTCCTGAACTTCGCTAGGAATGCGTCCCTGGCGGGATCGGGCTCTTCATGCGCTGGGCGCCCCTGGCAGCGACGGCGAAGAGGGCCGCCCCCTGAGGTAGCGTCGCGGGGTGCCGCGCGGAACTTACCTGCATCTGGAGGACGGGACCGAGGAGCGTTTTCAATGCGCTCCCGGCCCAGGCGGGTGGCGTTACGTCGCGTCCCGCACCGACGGGACCCGCCTGGATCTCGTCGTCGACTCCCGCTGGCGCCAGATCAGGGTCGAGATCGTCACCCCCGACTGGTGGTTGCGCGGCGGCGTGACCGGACACGGGATCACCTGGGTCCGCGCCACCTCCTCCGGGCAAGCCACCGAGCACTCGGCTACGGCGGCGGGCTTCCTGGGGGACTCGCCTGCCTTCCTCATCGCGACGGCCCACCACCTGACGTCGGCAAGAGCACGGCCGAACCCCGATCCCTCCGACGCCACGCTCGCGTCCACGAAGAGCCAAGGCTCAGCGCCTTTAGGAAACGCGCCACACGAGTCTCGGCTCGCATCGAACGAGGCCTCCTTCGCCGAAGGGCAGGCGTCCACACCCCTCGCTCCAGAAGCGGTGGATGAGGAACCCAGCGAAGCGGATGAGACCCGGGCCTTCCCGGAGGGGAGGACGGCGGACCTACGGCTGGTCCGCGTGACCGGTGTCGCGTTGGCGACGTTGACCGAGGCATGGCGTTGGCGACTCGCTTCCGTAACCCGACATGAGACGGAAACCGGAGCATTGCCTGTCGAGCAATACGAAACGACGGACCTGGCGACCGGCGAAGTCCACTCCGTCCACCTCGCCGGCGATGTCGTCCTGGACGCTCCGGGCATCGAACTGACCGAGCTGGACACCCCTCCCAGCTTCCTCACACGCTGACCCCACATGGCTTGGGGCGGCCAGCGCAGGCTGAAGGGCTGGCGCCTGGGCTGAAGCGGGGAGGAGGGGAACGGTCGAGGCCTGTGGGTCAGGAGCGGGTGATGGTGATGCTGTGGGTGGTGCGGCCTTGGTCGTTCCACACGGAGAGGATGCGGTTGGCCGGGTCCCAGCGGTGGGTTCGGTCGGTGGCCTTCACCTTCGGGGTTCCGGGGAAGACGGTCGCCGGAAGCCAGATCTCGGTGGGGCCCGAGACTCCCCGGCTCGACCGCCACGTCACGGTGAAGGTTCCGGAGCCGGCGGAGATCTTGGTGGGGACGCCCGCGACCGCGCGCGGGAAGGGGCGCGCCATGACCTTGCCCACCTGCGTCAGAGTGCCCTCGCGGTCGAGGGGAGCGTAGGTCTCGGACGAGCCCTTGGCCGACGGGTCGTTCGACCAGTACGCCCATCCGACGCGCAGGTCGTCCGCCATCGAGAGCCAGTCGCGGGTGAAGTCCGCGGCTCCGGGCTGGGAGAAGTCCATGCCGCCGATCTCGCCGACCCACAGGGGCGCGTTGAGGCGTTTGGCGGCGGCGGTCATGTTCTGGCGCCAGAGGACGAACTCTCCCTGGACGAGTGCCTTCATCACCCCGGTGTACCCGCCGCCGATGTCGACTCCGCCCGGGTAGAAGTGGGCGGCGAGGACGATCCGCGAACTCGGGTCGGACAGCCGCGTCAGGCCCGTCCCGGAGCGCTGTGCGTTCTGCTGGAGCAGTTTGGCCGCCGCAGCGCGTACCCGCGGGTCACGGACCTGGCCGAGGGAGGTTCCGAACCCTTCGTTGACGCCGAGCGCCTGCGGCTCCACGAAGACCCACTTCTCGCGGTCCACCTGGCGGATGGCGTTGGTGATGCGCTGGTAGAAGGGCGTGAGCACCGGGCCCTCGAAGGAGCCGAACTGCTTCGACCCGCCGAACGGCTCGTTCATCAGGTCGTAGCCCAGCACGGCCGGGTCTTTCGCGAACCGCGCCGCGACGTGCTTCCACATCGCGACGTAGCGCTGCATGAGTTCCGGGTGCTTCCCGGTGTTGTTCCAGAAGTGGTCGTAGGCGCGGAGCACGGCCGGTTGCAGGTAGGTGAGCACCCACGGGTCCTGCGGGGTGCAGGGGAGCCCGTCGGTGATGGTCGCCCACGCCGGTGCGCCGTCGCCCGCGCCCTTGCAGGCGTAGGGGCCGTAGATGTCCTGGTGCATGTCCAGGACGACGTGGATGCCCTGCTGGCGGTACCAGGCCACGCGGCGGGCGATCTCGTCCAGGTGGCGCTCGTCGTACCGGCCGGGGCTCGGTTCGATGTTCTTCCACTGCAGGACGTACCGGACGACGTTGCTGCCGAGGTTCTGCCGTTCGGCCACGACGTTGCGGCGCTCGATCCAGGGCAGCCCGGACGCCCCCTTGGCGTCGCTGGACGTGTTGAGGCCCCGCAGCACGAGCGTCCGGCCCTGGCCGTCGGTGATCTGGCGCAGCCCGTCGCCCTGGTCGGCCGAGGCCGTCCCGGTGGGCAGGACGGTCGTGCAGGCCGCGACGAGCAGCGCGGCGAGGGCGAGGCGGCGGGCGGCGGTGGTGACGACGGGACGAGGCACGGTGAGGCTCCTCTGAGCAAGCGACCGACCAAACATGAAACTTCCTCGGAGACTAGGGCGGCGGGAGCCCCGCTGTCCATGGCCACAAGGAGTCCAGAATCGCTTGATCGTCACCGCCGGTGCCAACGCGCCGCCGATCTGTGGATAACTCGGCTCGCGACAGCCCCGCGCAGCACTCGTGCGGCTCGGAAACCCGCACGTGGCGGGCGTCAGACGCGCGGGTAGTGGCCGGTCTGAGGAAGAACCGGCGCGGGCGCGACCGGATAGGGCCCGGAAGGGTGCGGGTAAGACCCGGCAGGGTTCGAGTAGGGCCCGGCAGGGTTCGGATAGGGCCCGGACGGAACGCCGGGCGCGCCCACCGGATACCGTCCGGCCGCCCCCATCGGCGCCACGGCGCCGGTGGGCCAGCCGCCCGCCTGAGGATGAGCCGCAGGAGCACCAGGCCAGTCGGGCATCGGCGTGGGGCCGTGAGGAGGGCCGCCGACCGGGACAGGGGGCGGAGCCAGCGGATCGCGGGCCGCGCGGCGCAGCCGTTGCTCGCGCTGCCGCGCGAGGCGCCGTTCCTCCCGGTGCCGCCGCTCGGCCAGGACCGCCGACAGAAGGACCTCCGGCCGGACGCCGGGCGGCGGGGGCGGCCCGACGACGGCGAAGACCTCGCCGGTGATGCGCTCGCCCAGGGAGTCGCGGACCTCGGGCAGAAGCTCCCAGAACCGCGCGAGGTACTGCCGGGCCGTCATCGCGAGTTCGTCAGGGAGGCGGGACAGCTCGAGCGTCCGCGCCCAGCCCGCGAGGAACGGCGGCATCCACGCCACCGGCCCGAACATCCCGGCCGCGGACACCCGCTCCTGGATGACCAGGGTTCCGGCGAACAGGTCGCCGAGGCGCTTGCCGCGCCGGCTGAACAACGAGGCGAGCAGCGCGGGCGCGCCGTAGAACGTCCAGAACTCGATCACTCCCGCGAGCGCGCGCACGAGGGCCTGCCGGAACCGGACGGGGCCGCCGTCGTCGGCGACGACGCGCAGCCCGACCGCGAGCTTCCCCAGCGTGCGCCCGCGCGAGAGCGTCTCGAACGCGCACGGGTAGCCGACGAGGACGAGCGCCGTCACGAGGATCGAGAGGCCGACGACCCATGCGGTATCGGCGACCGTCCCGACCAGACCGACCAGTGCGATGGCGAAGTTGAGTGCCATGAACTGCAGGAGCAGGTCGAGCAGGAGCGCGCAGCCGCGGCTGGCGAGCCGTGCGACCCGCAGGTCGAGCGCGACGGCCTCACCGACGACGAGTTCCCCGTCCTCCACCGCACGCGCCACCATGACCTCACTTCGCAGGCACGCCGGATCCGGCATCACGGATCACGGCGACACTCGTCGTGTTCCGGACAGCCTAAGCCGTTAGGCTCCCACGGGTGGACGTCGACGCGTACGTGGCCGCGCACAACGCCGAATGGCAGCGGCTGGAGAAGCTGATCAACTCCTCCCGCAAGCGCACGGGCGCGGAGATCGACGAACTGGTCGAGCTGTACCAGCGGACCGCGACGCACCTTTCGGCGATCCGCTCCAGCGCACCCGACCCTGCCCTGGTGGCGCGTCTGTCGTCTCTCGTCGCGCGCGGACGAGCCGCCGTCGCGGGGGCGCAGGCGCCCATGTGGCGGGACATGACGCGCTTCGTCACCGTGTCGTTTCCCGCCGCCGCCTACCGGATGCGCTGGTGGTGGATCGGGAACGCCGTACTGGGCAACCTGCTCTCACTGGCCCTGGCCATCTGGATCGTGCACAACCCCACCGTCCAGGCGACGCTTCTGGCTCCCCACGAGATCCGCGAACTTGTCGACCACGACTTTGCCAACTACTATACCGAGCACTCTGCGGCGTCGTTCGCGTTCCAGGTCTGGATCAACAATGCCTGGGTTTCGGCGACGGCACTGATTTTCGGCATCCTGCTAGGGATTCCGACGGTTCTCGTGCTGCTGACCAACCAGCTCAACCTCGGCGTGAACGCGGGCCTGATGTTCGCCTACGGCAAGGGCGACGTGTTCTTCGGTCTCATCCTCCCGCACGGCCTTCTGGAACTGACGGCCGTCTACCTCGCCTGTGGGGCGGGCCTGAAACTGGGCTGGACCATTATCGACCCGGGTCCGCGCACGCGCGCACGAGCGCTGGCCGAAGAGGGCCGCTCCCTCGCCAGCATCGCGCTGGGCCTCATCGGTGTCCTGTTGGTCTCTGGCCTGATCGAAGGCTTCGTCACCGGTTACGTCCACACCACATGGCTTCGAGTGGGGATCGGCGTCATCGCCGAGGGCACCTTCCTTGCCTACGTCATCACCCTGGGCCGCCGCGCGACCCGTTCCGGCGAGACCGGCGACTCCCTGGACCAGCCCGCAGTCGCCCCGGCAGTCGGCTGAGCTCCTTGACGTTCCGGCAGGTACGTCCCTAGGGGTTCCTGTACGCCGAGACACCCGCCGGTCAGAGACGGCCGGCGGCCTTCAAGGCGAGATAGGCGTCCGCCAAGGCGGGAGCGATGCGGTCGGGCGGAGCGTCGACGACCTCCACGCCGAACGAGCGGAGCTCGGCGGTGAGACGGCGGCGGTCCGCTCGTGCGCGCTCTGCGGCGGCGGCGTCATAGACGGCCGCGATGTCCCCGCGCGCGGCGGCCATCTCGTCCACCGCCGGGTCGGACACGGCCGCGATCAGGACCAGGTGGCGGGCGGTGAGGCCCGGCAGCAGCGGCAGCAGGCCCTCCTCGAAGGCGGCCGGGTTCAGCTCCGTGAGCAGGACGATCAGGCTGCGGCGGCGGACGCGGGACATGACGGCCGAGACCATCCCGGCCGCGTCCGACTCGACCAGGGCGGGCTCCAGCGGCGCCATGGCCTCGACCATCTCCGACAGCAGGCCCGTCCGGGAGGCGTTCTCACAGCGCGCGCGGACCGTCCGGTCATAGGCGAGCAGGTCCACCCGGTCGCCCGCGCGCGAGGCGAGGGCAGCGAGCAGCAGGGCCGCGTCCATCGAGCAGTCCAGCCGGGGGATGTCGCCGAGACGTCCCGCCGAGGTGCGGCCCGTGTCGAGGACCAGGTACAGGCGGCGGTCGCGTTCCGGACGCCAGGTCCGGACGACCACGTCCCCGCGGCGGGCGGTCGCGCGCCAGTCGATGGAGCGGACGTCGTCGCCCACCACGTACTCGCGCAGGGAGTCGAACTCGGTGCCCTGGCCTCGGATCATCGTCGCTTGCAGCCCGGTCAGTTCGCGCAGGCGCGCGAGCCGCGACGGCAGATGCCGGCGTGAGGGGAAGGCGGGCAGGACGCGGAGCGTGCGGGGCGCGGACCGTGAGAGCTGGCGTGCCGCCAGGCCGAGCGGCCCGACGGAGCGGACGACGACCGTCACGGCCTTCCGGTCGCCGCGGCGCGTGGGCGTGAAGGTCTGGTCGATCCGGCGGCGTTCTCCTGCGGGGATGTTGATTCTCGTCCTGCGCGGCGAGACTCCGGCGGACGGCTGCCAGGCGTCCCGCAAAATGGCCTTGACCCGCCGTCCACCGGTGTTCTCCACGATGAGGGCGGCTTTCGCCGTCTCGCCCAGGCGTACGCGCGTATCGCCCTCCCGGTGGAAACGCAGCTTCCGCACGTTGCCCGCGAGGCACAGGTCGATGACCACCCCGAGCAGGAGAAGTCCCCACAGGCCCAGCAGGACGGCTCCGCTGGGCACGAGCAGAGGGACGAAGGCCACGACGAGTGCCAGCAGCCCGAGCCGTCCGGTCAGCGCCATCAGCGGGGAGCGGGGACGTGGGCGAGGATGCCCTCCAGCACGCCGTCGGCGGTCGCGCCCTCCAGTTCGGCCTCGGGCCGGAGCTGGACGCGGTGCCGCAGGGTCGGACGCGCCAGCGCCTTGACGTCGTCCGGCGTGACGTAGTCGCGGCCCATCAGCCACGCCCACGCGCGCGAGGTCGCCAGCAGCGCCGTGGCTCCTCGTGGGGAAACGCCCAGTTGCAGGGACGGTGCCTGACGCGTGGCACGGCACAGGTCAACGACATAGGCGGCGACCTTCGGGTCCAAGTGGACGGTCCGCACCGCGGCCTGCCCCGCCGCCAGATCAGCCGGTCCCGCTACCGGACGCACCGCCGACAGGTCGCGCGGGTCAAATCCCCCGGCGTGCCGCTGCAACATCGCGATTTCCTCATCGCGCGTAGGCACTGGGACGGTCAGCTTCAGCAGGAACCGGTCGAGCTGAGCCTCGGGCAGGGGATAGGTGCCCTCGTACTCGATCGGGTTCTGGGTCGCGCACACGACGAAGGGGTCGGGCAGAGCGCGCGCGGTGCCCTCCACCGAAACCTGCCGCTCCTCCATGGCTTCCAGGAGGGATGCCTGGGTCTTGGGCGGCGTCCGGTTGATCTCGTCCGCCAGCAGCAGGTTGGTGAAGACCGGGCCTTCGCGGAACTCGAACTCGGCCGTGCGGTTGTCGTAGATGAGGGACCCGGTCACGTCACCCGGCATCAGGTCCGGGGTGAACTGCACGCGCTTGAAGTCCAGATCCAACGCGCGCGAAAGGGTCTTGACCAACAACGTCTTGGCGGTACCGGGGACGCCTTCCAGCAGCACGTGGCCCCGGCACAACAACGCGATGACCAGTCCCGTGACCACCGGGTCCTGCCCGACGACGGTCTTGGCGACCTCTCCGCGCAGTGCGGTCAGAGCCGCCCGCGGGTCCGCCGCCGCCGAATCCGAAGGCGCCGCAGCTCCCGAACCCGCAGCTCCCGAACCCGCAGCTCCCGAACCCGCGCCTCCGGGGCCGGAGTTCGCCGGGCCGCCCGGATACGAGTCCGCCGGAACCGAGTCCGACAGGGACGCGGCGGGGCGGCCTCCCGAGGCGTTTCCGGCGGGCTCCCCGTCCCAGCCGAGCGGGGCCGATTGGCTCATGACTGGCGTACCTGCCTTTCCAGGTCGTCGAGAAGATCGGCGAGCGCGAGCAGCCCGGCGTCGTCCGCGGGCTCCGCGCCACCGGGTCCGGTCGGCGCGAACTCTCCCGCTTGGGCGAAAGCCCCCGCTTGCCCGTAAGGCCCAGGCTGTCCGGAAGCTCCGGGCTGCCCGGAAGGCCAGTGATACGAGGCTTCGCCGGGAGCAAGACCGTACAGCGCCATCGCGACCGTCCGCTCGTCGTGATCGGAACGGGCCGCGACCGCCGCGACCACCTCGCGCACCGCCCCCGGATCCTGGGCGGGCAGAGCCTGGGCGACGGTGCGCGGCAGCCCCAGCAGGGGGACGATCCGGTCGCGCGCGCCCGCGCGAAGGGCGTCGGCCGCACGTCCGCGCGCACGGTGGGCGCGGTAGAGGCGGGCCCGGCCGGTCACGGTCTCGGCCGAGCGCACGACCACGGGGAGCACCTCGGTCACGACCGGCCCGAGCCTGCGTCCGCGCCACAGGGCGATCGGGACGACGGCGACCACCAGGCCGAGGAAGAACAGCTTGACGCCGGGCGGTAGCAGGTCGGAAAGCGTGCGGTCGCCGGCCTGCCCGCCCGAGCCGTCCCGGTGCGCGTCCGGGATGAGCCAGACGACCTGGGAGCGCGCTCCGACCAGGTTCATCGCGAGCGCGGCGTTGCCCTCGTCGGTCAGGTGCCCGTTGGTCAGCGGCCGGGACGCGCCGAGCACCGTCACCGTCCGGCCACCGGTCTGGTACTGGACCAGGCGCGGACTGCCCGACTGGCGGTAACACGAGGTGACGCCCGGCGGCGCGGTGTAGGTCTCGGATTCGCCGAACGCGATCGTCCCGGCGAGTGTCGCCGCCGGGAGGCCGCACTCCGGGTCCGCCTTGATGACGAACGTGGGACTGTCCTGCTCGACGCCGGGGGCGAGCGCCGCCAGCGTCTCCCGGCCGGGCTCGACGAGCAGGAGATCACCCGACGAACCGCGCAGCCGGTCGAGGTCCGAGCTGGTCAGGCGCTCGGTCCGGGTCACCACCAGCATCGTCCCCGCTCCCGCCTTGGAGGCGGCATCGGCGGCGTCGCGGGAGACCGCCACGCCCACGCCACGGCCCTTGAGGATCTCCACGAGCGCGCGCGTCCCGCCGGGCCGCGGTGACCCCGGATCAAGGTCGTCCGGGTGTCGCGAGGGCTTGAGAGCGGCCAGGGCCACGCCGACGGCCACCACGCACAGCAGGACCAGGACGATCCCGCGCGCGGACCGCCACCGCCGTCCGGCCACCTGCCTCGCCGTCGGTTCCGCCGTGGTGCCCACCGCGGTCACCACCGCGAGCTCCAGCCGTCGGCGGGCAGTAGGTCAGCGTCGTCGAGCGCCTTCGGCTTCGTCGAGCGCAAGCGGTCGTCAACAGCCGTGACCCGCGCGTACTCCTCGGCGCTGCCCGGCCGGTCGCCGTACCAGACGTCGTCGAAGATCCGGACGGCCGTCCGGAGGTCGTCGGCGAGCTCGGGGATCGCCGCGCCCGTCTCGATCGCGAGCTCGTCGGCGGTCCGCCCCGGCCGGGGGGAGAGGATCGCGCGCTCCTCGAGATCGCGGGCCATCGCCCGGAGGCGCTCCCGGATGGCCCCGGGCCACTCCCCGGCGGCGGCGAGGCGCTCGGCCTCGGTCCGGTGGTCGGCCGAGGTGGACGGCTCGTCGTCCAGAAGCGCCTCGTCCTTGGCCGACCGGCGGTTGCGCCCACCGCGCATCAGCCAGAGGACGACGGCCGCCGCGAGGATCACGAGAAGGACGATCACCCCGATCGAGAGCCAGCCCTCCGCGCCGCCGCCCTTGGCGTTCGGGGCCTGCGCATGTGAGAACAGGTCCCGGAGCCATTCGGCGAACCGGTCGAGGGTGCGTTCCAGCCAGGACGGCTTGTCCCGCTGGTAAACGGGCTTCTCCAGTTCACGCCTGGCCAGCTCCCGCGCGGTTTCGCGGTCCACCGGGGGCGGATCCGGCAATCTGCCGATCATGGCGTCCCCTGCCTGTAGGCCGCGCCGGGAGCGTGTGCCGCCGGAGGTCCGTAGGGATCAGCGGGCCGGGCCGGTGCGGTGGGACGCCAGAGCGAGAAGAAGTCCTCGTCGCCCTCGGGCGCGGGACGTGTCGCCAGATCCAGGTCAAGTCCTTCCCGGCGCATCCGGCGGTCCATGTAGAGCAGTGCGATCACCCCCGCGTCGAACGGGAGCACCACGGACCAGCTCACGATGCGGCCGACCGTGTCCAGCGCCAGCGCCGGAAGCACCTGGTCGCTACCGGACCCGGAGCCTCCGAAGAACACCAGTTGTGCGAGCAGGAACGGGATCCGCAGGGCGAAGAATCCCATGAAGACCGTGACCAGCATGGCGAGGAGCAGCGTTCCGAACGTCCGCCACCAGCGGCCTTTCGAGAGCCGGCGCGCGCGCACGAGTGCCCCGCCGATTCCCTGGCGTTCCATAACCAGGGTCGGGACGCTCTGGACGAGGAGGACGTACATCCACACCATCAAGGCCAGCCCAGCCGGAATACCGAACATGGCGGAAAGAACACCGAGCGCCGGATGCGCGTTTCCCGCCAGCGCCAAGCCGAACGGGAGGATCGGCAAAGCCAGGGCGGCCAGGGACGCCACGATCACCACGGCCGCCGTCAGCAGGAGGCGTCCGAAGCGGGCGCGCACGTCCGACCACGCCTGCCCCAGAGAGATGTCCAGACCGAACATCGTGCGCGCGAGGACGGGGGCCAGCAGCCCGGCCAGGAAGAGGATTCCGAAGGCGGTGAGCACCAGCTCGACCGCGGCCAGCGTCGCCTGGGCCCCGACGGAACGGAGCAGGACCCGGGGCGTGACCTCGCCGCTGGCCTGGCGCCCGATGAAGTAGTACGCGACGACCGAGCCCGTGACCTGGACGACCGTGGAGATCGCCACCGACATCCCGAGGACGGTCCGGGGGCTGTACCGGATCGCGGCGATGGCGCCGTCCAGCATTTCGGAGATCGACATGGGCCGGAACGGCACTGCGGACCCGCGCGGCACCAGACGCCCGCCGCCGCCCGCTTCCGCCATCCCAGCCCCCTGCCCGGTCCTTGTGTCGGGCCATCCTGCCATGAGGCGGCCATACCGGCTCAAGGAGTGACCAGACGCCCCTCCTCAGGGGAGCTCCATGTGAGCCGAGAGCGGTATACATAGGAAATCGGTCAACCCCCAGTGCTGTTCAGGAGTCCCTGTTTAAAATCCGGCCTCTGCGCCGAGGCATGTACGGGGATGGCGGACTTGAAAGCCCGTTGGTGACTTCCTGGGGCCTGTGGTGCCCAGGGGGTGAAGCACGACGTGGGAGGGGTCATGTATTCGGCAAAGACAGGTAACCTTGCACGCCAGGACATACCTCTACCTGGCGTGGCATGGCCGTGCTGCGGTCGCCGCGCTCTCCATCCGTCCCCGACTTTGTAGCGATGAGGGCCATGAGAGGACGTGTACTGGTCGTCGACGACGACCTCGCGCTGGCCGAGATGCTCGGCATCGTGCTGAGGGGCGAGGGCTTCGAGCCGTCGTTCGTCCACGACGGCGACAAGGCCCTGGAGGCGTTCCGGGAAACCCGGCCCGACCTGGTCCTGCTCGACCTGATGCTCCCCGGCGCGGACGGCATCGACGTCTGCCGGCAGATCCGCGCCGAGTCCGGCGTGCCCATCGTCATGCTCACCGCGAAGAGCGACACGGTGGACGTGGTCCTGGGCCTGGAGTCCGGGGCGGACGACTACATCGTCAAGCCGTTCAAGCCGAAGGAGCTCGTCGCCCGCGTGCGCGCGCGTCTGCGCCGCACCGACGAGCCCGCCCCCGAGACCCTGCAGATCGGGGACATCGCCATCGACGTGGCCGGGCACTCGGTCAAGCGGGGCGACAAGCACATCCCGCTGACGCCGCTGGAGTTCGACCTGCTGGTCGCGCTCGCCCGCAAGCCGCGCCAGGTGTTCACCCGCGAGGTCCTGCTGGAGCAGGTCTGGGGCTACCGGCACGCCGCCGACACCCGGCTGGTGAACGTGCACGTCCAGCGGCTGCGCGCCAAGATCGAGAAGGACCCGGAGCGGCCCGAGATCGTGGTGACCGTGCGCGGCGTCGGCTACAAGGCCGGTCCGGCCTGACGGCTCCGCCCCCGATGACCCCTCCGGCCCCCGCGGCGCCCGCAGTCCCGCCCGCCGCCGTCCCCGCGGCGGCCGGGCG
>NZ_QURH01000209.1 GCF_003428695.1 Actinomadura logoneensis | reverse complement strand
GCAGCGCGGCGCGACCCGCCCGCTGCGGCACGAGCCCGGCCCGCGCCCGCCCACCCGCCGCGGACGAGGTCCCCGCTCGCCGCCCACGCCCGTCCACGGTTGGAAGAGGTCCCGATGCCACCGCTCAGGTCACGTACGGTCACCCACGGCAGGAACATGGCGGGCGCCCGCGCCCTCATGCGGGCCAGCGGCGTACGGCGTGAGGACTTCGGCAAGCCGATCGTCGCCGTGGCCAACAGCTTCACCCAGTTCGTCCCCGGCCACGTGCACCTGCGCGAGGTCGGCGACGTGGTCGCCGGCGCGGTGCGGGAGGCGGGCGGCGTGCCGCGCGAGTTCAACACCATCGCGGTGGACGACGGCATCGCCATGGGCCACGAGGGGATGCTGTACTCGCTGCCGTCCCGCGAGCTGATCGCCGACGCGGTCGAGTACATGGTCGAGGCGCACCGCGCGGACGCGCTGGTCTGCGTCTCCAACTGCGACAAGATCACTCCGGGCATGCTGCTGGCCGCCCTGCGGCTGAACATCCCGACCGTGTTCGTGTCCGGCGGGCCGATGGAGGCCGGCAAGCCCGTCCAGGGCGTGCACGGCGGCAACAAGCTCGACCTGATCGACCCCATGATCGCCGCCGCGGACGAGTCGGTCAGCGACGCCACGCTCGCCGAGATGGAGGAGAGCGCCTGCCCGACCTGCGGGTCCTGCTCGGGCATGTTCACCGCCAACTCGATGAACTGCCTCACCGAGGCGATCGGGCTGGCCCTGCCCGGCAACGGCACCGTCCTCGCCACCCACACCGCGCGCCGCCGCCTGTACGAGGACGCCGGCCGCACCGTCGTGGAGATCGCCCGGCGGTACTACGACGAGGACGACGCGTCCGTCCTGCCGCTGAACATCGCGACCCGGGACGCGTTCGAGAACGCCATGGTGCTCGACATCGCCATGGGCGGCTCGACCAACACGATCCTGCACCTGCTGGCCGCCGCGGTCGAGGGCGGCGTCGACTTCGGGCTCAAGGAGATCGACGAGCTGTCCCGGCGGGTGCCCTGCATCTGCAAGCTCGCCCCGGCGACCGCGAAGTACCACGTGGAGGACTGCCACCGCGCGGGCGGCATCCCGGCGCTGCTCGGCGAGCTCGACCGGGCCGGGCTGCTGCACCGGAGCGTCACCTCCGTCCACTCCGCCTCCCTGACCGAGCACCTGGCCAAGTGGGACGTCCGCTCCCCCGACGTGCTGCCGGAGGCGGTCGAGATGTTCCACGCGGCGCCCGGCGGGATCCGAACCACCTCGGCGTTCAGCCAGTCCGCGCGCTGGGACGAGCTCGACCTCGACCGCGCGAACGGCTGCATCCGCGACGTCGAGCACGCCTACACCGCCGACGGCGGCCTCGCCGTCCTGCGCGGCAACATCGCCGAGGACGGCGCGATCGTCAAGACCGCGGGCGTCGAAGAGGAGCTGTGGACCTTCACCGGCCCGGCCGTCGTCTTCGAGTCGCAGGACTCGGCGGTCGAGGGCATCCTCGGCGGGAAGGTCAAGGCGGGCGACGTCGTCGTCATCCGCTACGAGGGGCCGCGCGGCGGGCCCGGCATGCAGGAGATGCTGTACCCGACGTCCTTCCTCAAGGGCCGGGGCCTCGGCAAGGCGTGCGCGCTGGTCACCGACGGCCGGTTCTCGGGCGGCACGTCCGGGCTGTCGATCGGGCACGCCTCCCCGGAGGCGGCGGCCGGCGGCGTGATCGCGCTCGTCCGGGACGGCGACCGGATCGTCATCGACATCCCGAACCGGGTGCTGGAGCTGGACGTCCCGGAGGAGGAGCTGGAGGCGCGCCGCGCCGAGCTGCTGGACGAGCTGGGCGGCTACCGTCCCCGCGACCGCGACCGCAAGGTCAGCGCGGCGCTGCAGGCGTACGCGGCGATGGCGACGTCCGCCTCCACCGGCGCCGCCCGCGACGTGAGCCTCCTGTCCCAGCGCTGAGCTTCTTCGGCCCCCTGGGGCTCGGGTTCGCCTGAACGCCCGTCCGGACGCCGTCCGGGCGGGCGTTCGGCATGAACGGCGCGGCGCACGGCGGTCTGCTGGGCCAGGCACCGGGCGCGCCGAGCGGCGCTTCCGGCGTTCCCTGGAACGTAGGCGACGGCATGACGTGGAAGGTCATCGCCTGCCGCCGGGGGTGCCCGGCAGACTTGTGATCATCAGCCGGACGCACCCGGGCGTCCGGAAAGACGGATCAGAGGAGCCCGAAAATGCCCGCCTCCTACGCCATCGCCCGCATGTACCCCGAGCCGCGCATCCACGACGACGCGCTGGAGTACATGGAGCGCATCCAGGCCACGATGGACCCGTTCGGCGGCAGGTTCCTCGTGCACGGGGGCATTCCGGACGTCAAGGAGGGCGAGTTCCCCGGCGTCGTGGTGATCCTCGGCTTCCCGGACGCCGAGAGCGCGCGGGCCTGGTACGCGTCCGAGGCGTACGCCGAGATCAAGCGCCTGCGCTCCGACCACATCCCCGGCGAGCTGTTCCTGCTCGAGGGTGTGGACGAGGACTACGACGTCGCGAAGACCGCCGCCGAGCTGCGCCGGCAGCGCGACGCCGCCGACGCCGCCGACGCCGTCTCGCGGTGACCGCCCGGAGGGGCGGCGGGGGTCAGGAGCAGCAGCCCCCGCCGCAGCACCCTCCGCCACCGCCGCCGCGCGGGGCGGACGCCTGGCCCGTCACCGCGACGGTGGACAGCAGCTTGACGGTGTCGTCGTGGCCCGCCGGGCACGGGGCCGGGTCGGACGCCTGGATCATGGGACGCGAGACCTCGAAGGTCGATCCGCACGCGCGGCAGCGATAGTCATACCGTGGCACGCCCCAAGGATACGTGCGGACGGCCGCCCGGACAGCCCCCGGCCCGACCGGGTCGCCCGAGACGCTCGCCGAAGACCGGTGGACGCCGCCCGGGAGGTCAGGTCGGCGGCTCCGGACCCCTCACGCGGCTGGCTCGGTGACGTACGGCGCCCACTGCGGGTCGCCGTCGTGGACGATGCCGATCAGCCGCCAGTGCGCGCCGCGGGGGACGCCCGGGGTGATCGGGAGCGTCCAGCCGAGTTCCTCCAGCAGCCGGTCCGCCTTGCTGTGGTTGCAGGTCCGGCAGGAGGCGACGCAGTTCTCCCAGACGTGCTTGCCGCCCCGGCTGCGCGGCTGCACGTGGTCGATGGTCTCGGCGCGCCGTCCGCAGTAGACGCAGCGGAAGTTGTCGCGCCGCATCAGCGCGGTGCGGGTCAGGGGAACGCGGGTGCGGAAGGGGATGCGGACGTAGCGGCGGAGCCGGATCACCGAGGGCACCTCCACCGTCATCGCGGCGGAGTGCAGGACGGCGCCGGTGGCGTCGTGGTGGACGATCTCGGCCTTGTCGCGCAGGACGAGGACGACGGCGCGGCGCAGCGGGAGGGTCGTGAGGGGTTCGTACGTCGCGTTGAGCAGCAGGACCTGACGCATCAGACGGCCTCCGCCGGGTGCGCGGCCGTCTCGGGAGGACTGGGCGTTCGTTTCTCCGCCTCGGCGGGCGCACGACTCGCGCGCGCCCCGGACCGAGGCCCGAGTATCGTCTCCGGCACCTGCGCGTCCGCCACAAGGACCTCCCCAGGGGCGATTCCGGTCCGTCCCTTCCGGCCCCGCCGCCGCCCGGGCCCAGGAGCGGTGGCAGCGGGCCGTGACGGCCGGTCCGCATTCAGTGTGGCCCCTGAGCCGACCGCCCGCTACCCCCTTCATCCCCACGATCACGACGGTTCGAACGGCCGAGGCCCCCGGCGCCGTGAAAATCCCGGCGCCGAGGGCCTTCCCGCACGTCCGGCGGCCCCGTCCCACCGGCTCGGCGGGACCGGACCGGGCCGCAGGAGCCGTTCCGGCGTCCTGCTACGAACGGCTCACTGCGGGCCGGCGTCCGGCACGTCCGAGACCGTGGGCGCAGTCGCGCCGGTCTGGCCGGACGGGGACGCGCCGGTCTGGCCAGGCGTGGAGGCATCACCCTGGTCGGGTGTGGAGGGGTCGGCGGCCTGCGGCTTCGCCTGCCCCTCTCGCCAGGTCGCCTTGCCGTCGATCCGGACGGCGCCGGTGGCGGACGACGGGATGGCCGCCGACAGTTCGCCCGACGCGGTGGCCCCCGCCTGCAGCGTGCTGTAGGCGCAGCGGATCTCCGCCTTGAGCGCCTTGCACTCGCCCGGCATCTTGCCGACCTTGAGCTGCGGCGTGATCCTCTGGACGAGGACGACGTCGTCCACGGCCTTGTCGCCGGTGTTGCGGACCGTCCATTTCCAGCTCACCGTGGACCCCGCCTGGGCGACCTTCGGCGCGTTGTAGGCGAGCACGACGTTCCCGGCCGTCCGCTGCACTTCGCCGAGCCCGAGGTCTTCGGACGCGGGCATGGCATCGGAGGCCGTCCCCTGCGCAGGTGCCAGATCGCCGGACATGTCCGATGTGGCCTCGGTGTCCGTCGGCGCGGCGTCCGTCGGCGTGGTTTCGGTCGACGCGGCGTCCGTCAGTGCGGTATCCGTCGGCGCGGTGTCCGCCGGTGATGCGGCCTGTGTCGGCACCTCGTCGCGCGTCGGCGTCTCTCGAGCCGGTGCCGTGCCGTCGGCCGGCGCCTTCCGGGACGCGCCCTTGTTGCGTTCGGGTGCGGTCGGCGCACCGAACACAGGGGGCAGGTGGCGTCCGTTGGACGGAGTGGCGTGCGAGGTCGAGAGCGCGCCGTCGTTCCGCAGAGGCGCGGGCCATCCGTTCGTCGGCGCGTTCTGGCCGGACCCGGATGCGGGACGGCCGAACGTCGGGGCGATGGGGCCGAGCAGCGGCCCCTGGAACGTCATCGGCGTGTGGCCGAGCGCCGGTGTGCCCTGGCCCGACGCAGGCGCGCTCTGGTTCGACGCGGGCGCACCCTGGTTCGACGCGGGCGCACTCTGGTTCGGTGCCTGCGCGCTCTGACCCGACGCGGGCACGTTCTGGTCCGGTGCGGGTTTCACCGGCCCGCTCGCCGGCGCGGACGCGGCGGTCGATGGCCTCGGCGCCGGTCCGTTCACCGTGTGGGACGGCAGCGGACCCGCCGCGGCCTGCGCCGGTCCCGCGGCCAGGAGCGCGGCGCCGAGCGCCGTCCCGCCGAGGACGGCACCGTGTGCGATCTTGCTGTTCTTCATGGACTGACCCCCCGTTGTCGAAGAACCCTTTGATCACGTGCCTTCCTACCGATGTCACGCTCCGCGTACACCTCGTGACACGGATCGATCTGGGATCCTCCGGGGTCCGGGATGAATACAGTGCTCGCATGAGCCGACCGCAGTACCCATCCGCGCTCCGCCAGGACGTCGCCGACGACCTGCACGGACACCGCGTCGCCGACCCGTACCGATGGCTGGAGGACGCCGACTCCGAGGACACGGCCAAGTGGCTCTCGGCGCAGGACGAGCTGTTCCACCAGATGGTCGACGACCTGCCCGGCCGCGACCGGCTGCGGGCACGGCTCGGCGAGCTGCTGGGCGCGGGCAGCGTCGGCACCCCGGTGTGGCGCGGCGGGCGCCGGTTCTTCACCCGCCGCACCGCCGAGCAGGAGCACCCCGTCCTCTACACCGCCGACGCGGACGGCGTCGAGCGCGTACTGGTCGACCCGACCGCTCTCGACCCGTCCGGCACGACCACGCTCGACGGCTGGCAGCCCGACAAGGAGGGGCGGCTGCTGGCGTACAAGGTCTCGCACGGCGGTGACGAGGAGTCGCTGCTGCACGTGCTGGACGTGGCGTCCGGCGAGCGCGTCGAGGGCCCGATCGACCGCACCCGCAACTCCGTCGTCGCGTGGCTGCCCGGCGGGGAGGCGTACTACTACGTGCGCCGGCTCGCGCCGGGCGACGTGCCGTCCGGCGAGGAGCAGTTCCACCGCCGCGTCTACCTCCACCGCGTCGGCACCGACCCGGACACCGACGACGTCCTGGTCTTCGGGGACGGGCTGGACAAGACGAACTACTACGGCATCACGGTCAGCCGGGACGGCCGCTGGATGACGGTCACCGCGTCCGCCGGGACCGCGCCGCGCAACGACCTGTGGATCGCCGACCTCACCGCCGCGCCGCTGGAGAGCCCGGAGTTCCGGCCCGTCCAGGTGGGCGTGGACGCCTCGACCGGCCTGTACGTCGGGCGCGACGGCCGCGCGTACGTGTTCACCGACCGCGACGCGCCGCGCTCCCGGATCTGCGTGACCGACCCCGCCGACCCGTCCCACGGCACCTGGCGCGACCGCCGACCCGTCCCACGGCACCTGGCGCGACCTCGTCCCCGAGGACCCGGAGGCCGTGCTCACCGACTACGCGATCCTGGACGACCTCGACCGGCCCGTCCTGCTCGCGGGCTGGGAGCGGCACGCGATCAGCGAGATCAGCGTGCACGACCTGGCGACCGGGGAGCGGCTCGGCGCCGTCCCGCTGCCCGGCCTCGGCTCGGTCGGCGGCATCGTCGAGCGCCCGGAGGGCGGGCACGAGGCGTGGTTCGGCTACACCGACAACGTCACGCCGTCGTCGGTGCTGCACTACGACGCCCGGACGGGCGAGACGTCCCTGTGGGCGTCCGCGCCCGGCACGGTCGCCGTCCCCGAGATCGAGACGCGGCAGGTCACCTACACGTCCTACGACGGCACGCCCGTCCGGATGCTGGTGATCTCCCGTCCGGACGGCGACGGCCCGCGCCCGGCCGTCCTCTACGGGTACGGCGGCTTCAACGTCTCGCTGACCCCCGCGTACTCGGCGTCCATCCTCGCGTGGGTCGAGGCGGGCGGCGTGTACGCGGTCGCGAACCTGCGCGGCGGCTCCGAGGAGGGCGAGGAGTGGCACCGCGCGGGGATGCGCGACCGCAAGCAGAACGTCTTCGACGACTTCCACTCCGCCGCAGAACGCCTCATCGCCGACGGCCTGACCACGCCGGAGCGGCTGGCGATCTCCGGCGGCTCGAACGGCGGGCTGCTGGTCGGCGCGGCCCTGACGCAGCGCCCCGACCTCTACCGGGCCGTCATCTGCTCGGCGCCGCTGCTCGACATGGTCCGCTACGAGCGGTTCGGCATCGGCCGCATCTGGAACGACGAGTTCGGGTCGGCCGACAAGCCCGACGAGCTGGAGTGGCTGCTGGCGTACTCGCCGTACCACAACGTCCGCGAGGGCACCGCCTACCCGGCCGTCCTGTTCACCGTCTTCGACAGCGACGGACGCGTCGACCCGCTGCACGCCCGCAAGATGTGCGCGGCGCTGCAGCACGCCACGTCCTCGGACCGGCCCGTCCTGCTGCGCCGCGAGTCGGACGTCGGCCACGCCGCGCGGTCCGTCAGCCGCTCCGCCGCCCTGATGACCGACACCCTCTCGTTCCTCGGCGCCCAGACCGGCCTGTTCTGACGCCGCCGGACCCGCCGGACGACCCGTCCGGCGGGACCAGCGAGTCCGCGCCGGACGAGGACGCGCCGGACGAGGACGCGCCGGACGAGGACGCGCCGGACGAGGACGTGACCGGGGCGGGCATGAGAAGGCCCGGGACGGCGGTCAGGTGGCGGACCGCGCTTCCGCCGATGGCCGTCGTCCCGGGGGTCCACCGCCGCTCGGCGGCGCTCTTCCACCAAGCCGGGTCCCCCGCCCCAGCGGGCGTCTCCCGACTCAGCCGGGTCCCCCCGCCCCAGCCGGTCCCCGGCTCGACCGGTCTCCCGGTCCAGCCGGGGTTCCCGACTCGGCGGTGGCTCTCAGCGGATGCGTTTCTCCAGGTAGATGTTGATGATGCCGTTGATGACCTCGCGGTGCGTCTCACGCCAGCCGAACTTGCGGTAGAGCGCGAGCGCGGGGCCCTGCAGGGACGTGGTGTCGGCCCGCAGGAGGTGGTAGCCGAGTTCGGCGGCGCGGTCCTCCAGGGCGTGCACGACGGCCTCGCCGTAGCCGCGGCGCTGGAGTTCCGGCCGCACGCGCAGCCGGACCATCTCGACCACGCGGTCGTCGCGCAGGCGGACGGCCGGCGGAGCGGCGCCCCGGGCGCGCTCGGCGCCGCCGGGCACCAGGTCGGCGCG
>NZ_QURH01000203.1 GCF_003428695.1 Actinomadura logoneensis | reverse complement strand
GGCCACCACCTCCACTGAGCCTCTGACGAGAAAAGGGCCCGCCGCCCGGACCACGCGGTCCGGTGCGGCGGGCCCTTCGGCGTCCGCCCGGTGTCACCGGGCCTTGCTGATGTCGATCGGGTTCGGCGGGGCCTGGATGTTCAGCGGCGCGTCGTACTCGGAGAAGTCGAACGTGCCCTCCGGCATCTCGCCGACCGGCTGCGTCGAGGTGAGCCTGAGCAGGCGCGGCGCCCCGCTCGCGGCCACGAACACCGTGCTCTTGCCGCCCGGGCGCGTGACGGCGATCGCGGGAACGCCGCCGACGTCCTCGCGCCGGGTGGTGAGGCCGCCGGACACCGTGAGGTCCTTGCGCAGCGGGGTGAAGACCTCCTGGTCGAACTGCCGGAGGCCGAGGAAGGTCTTGAACTCCTTGGCCTGGCTGGGCGGGAACAGCACCCACTTGCCGTCGAGCGCGGCCCCCGTCGTCTTGTCTCCGAGCGTGCCCGCCCAGAACGCCTGGTCCGCGTTCATGTAGAACCTGCCGTCCAGGGTGCGGAGCTTCACGGTGGAGGGAGCGTTCCCGAAGCTGCCCTGCATGCTGCCGTCCGCCTGGGTGGTGCCCACGTGGACGTCGATGCGCACCGCCTGGCCCTCGTCCTTGAAGTCGCCCTTCATCCGCACGGACTTGGAGTTCTTGAACGCGTCGAGCGCGGCCGTCACCAGTTCGGCGGGCGGCTTGGCGGCGTTGCCGGCGCCGGACGGGGCGGCGGACGAGGTGGCCGCGTCCAGGGTGCTCTTCGGCGCGGCGTCGCTCTTGCCGCCACTCCCGCCGCAGGCGGTCAGGGTGAGCGTCGCGGCGAGCAGCGCCGAGCCCGCGGCCAGGAAGGTGGTTCGTCCCACGTGGTGTCGTTCCTCTGGTCGATCTTCAACAGACCCCGGTAAGTCGCCCAGACCATGACGAAGGTTGACACCTCGCCGCGTAACGCTTGCGTCTCGGCGAGCGGCTCGGAATCCCCCATCCGGCCGGGCGGGCTGTTAGGCTTCCCAAGCGAGCGCTTGGTACGTAATCTGGCAGGGTGCGGCCCCGCCCCCGGGCGGGCGCCCGCCCCGCGCGTTGACGAAGGAGCCTGCGACGTGGCTGACCGCCCGATGAAGTTCTCGGCCTTCCACCTGTTCCACCAGTTCGCGGGGCAGACCCCCGGTGAGGTGTACGAGTACCAGATCGAGATCGTCGAACTGCTGGAGGAGCTGGGCTTCGACGGGGTGTGGATCGCCGAGCACCACTTCCGGGAGTACGGGACCGTCCCGAACATCTTCACGATGCTGGCGAACCTGGCCGCGCGCACCGAGCGGCTGCGGCTCGGCACGGGCATCGTGGTGCTGCCGCTGCACAACCCCGTCCACGTGGCCGAGGAGGCCGCGATGGTGGACCTGCTGTCCGGCGGACGCCTCCAGCTCGGCATCGGACGCGGCTACCAGGCGATCGAGTTCGAGAACTTCGGGCTCGACCTCGCCGAGGCCAGGGACCGCTTCAACGAGTCCCTGGACGTCATCCTCGGCCTCTGGACGCAGGAGAACTTCGAGTACAAGGGGCGGTTCTTCGAGACCGGGCACCCGCTGAACCTGATGCCGAGACCCGTCCAGCGCCCGCACCCGCCGGTGCACGTCGCGGCCGTCAGCCCCGAGACCGTCGAGATGTACGCCGCGCGCGGGCTGCCGATCCTGGCCGACCCGGCCGCGCCGTTCAAGAAGATCGCCAAGGCCGCCGAGACCTGGCACGCGACCGCCGCCGCGCACGGCGTGGACACCTCCGGCGCCGAGCTGGTCGCCAGCCGCATCGTGTACGCCGCGCCGACCGCCGAGCAGGCCCGCGCGGACCAGGCGAGGTTCGAGGCGGCGTTCGACCGCTCCCGCATCTTCAACCTGCAGAGCGCCCCCATCGACCGGACGACCGGGCAGGCGGCGAAGGGGTTCGAGTACTACCAGGACCGCTACCTCAAGGGCGGTTCGGTGGACAGCGAGTTCCGCTGGGAGCAGCTCGAGGTGATCGGCGACCCCGAACGCGTCATCGGCCAGATCCGGGCGATCCGGGAGATGGGCTTCGGGCACCTGATGTGCGACTTCGGCTCCACCCGGCCGATGCCGCTGGAGGAGATGAAGCGGGTCCTGAGATTCTTCGCCGCCGAGGTCATGCCCGCGTTCCGCTGATCCCCACCCCCAGGAGGCGCGATGTCCGCAGTACACCGGCTCACCCTCGGCGACGTCCTCGCCGAGCACCGACGCGGCCGTCCGGCCGGCGCGGCCGTCGTGGACGGCGACGTCCGGCTGACCTATCCCGAACTGGACGACCGGGTCGCGCGGCTCGCGGGCGCCCTCGCCGCCGGCGGCGTGCGGCCGGGCGCGCGGGTGCTGTGGCTCGGCCAGAACTCCTTCCGCGTGCTCGAACTGCTGCTGGCCTGCGGACGCGTCGGCGCGGTCTTCTGCCCGGCGAACTGGCGGCAGACCGCCGACGAGATCGCGTACGTCCTGACCGACCTGGCGCCCGCGGTCGTGGTGTGGGAGGAGTCCGAGGCGGTCGAGAAGGCGCGCGGGCAGGCCGCACCGGACGCACGCTGGATCCGCTCGGGCGAGGAGTACGAGGCGTTCCTGGCGTCCGGCGAGACGTCCCCGCCCGAGACCGCCGCCGATGCCGGGGCCGACGACGACGCGCCCGTCCTCGCCCTGTACACCGCCGCGTTCGACGGCCGTCCGAACGCCGCGCTGCTCAGCCACTCCGCGCTGATCGCGCACAGCATGTCGCTGCTGCACATGCGGCAGATGGAGGACGGCTTCACGTTCCTGGCGTGCGGCCCGCTGTTCCACGTCGGGACGATGATGTTCACGCTCGCGACGTTCCAGATCGGCGGACGGCTCGTCTTCACGCCCGCCTACGAGCCGCACGAGGTGTGCCGCCTGATCGAGGCCGAGCGGTGCACGCAGGCGTTCCTGTTCGGGCCGATGATCGACGGGCTGGTGCAGGCGAACGCGGACGGGAGGTACGACCTCGGCTCGCTGCGGTTCGTCTCGCACTCCCCCGAGTGGGACGCGATGATCACCGTGGACGACAGCCCGTGGTGCGCGTCGAAGATGGGCGGCTACGGGCAGACCGAGGTCGGCGGGATGCTGACCTTCCTCGGCCTCGGCATGGGCGGCGCGGGCTTCGCGGGACGGCCGTCCCCGCTCGTCCACGTGCGGCTGCTGGACGCCGACGGGAACGAGGTGCCGCCGGGCGAGGTCGGCGAGATCTGCGCGCGCGGCCACAGCCTGTTCTCCGGCTACTGGAACCGGCCCGAGCTGAACGCGGCGAAGGCGGCGGGCGGCTGGCACCACACCGGCGACCTCGGCCGGCGCGAGGCCGACGGCACGCTCACGTTCGTCGGCCCGAAACTGCGGATGATCAAGTCGGCGAACGAGAACATCTACCCGGCCGAGGTCGAGCGCGCGCTGAAGACCCATCCGGCCGTCGCGGACGCGGCCGTCATCGGCGTCCCGGACGAGCGGTTCGGCCAGTCGCCCAAGGCCGTCGTCGTGCTCAGGGACGGCGCGGAGGCCACCGTGGAGCAGATCATCGAGCACGTGCGCGGCGAGATCGCGTCCTACAAGAAGCCGCGCGAGGTCGTGTTTACAGCAGAGATCCCCAAGCGCGGATACACGCCCGACTACGACGCCCTGGACGCCGAGCACGGCGGCGGCGCGTACCCAGGCGACTGACCTCCCGGCCCGCAAAAGGGCCTCCGCCGCTGAGCGCCGGTCGGCGTCCCCCTCGACGCCGGCCGGCGCTTCTTTTTGAGGATTACTGGTCAGACCAGTTGACTTGTTGACCTCTCCGCGCCCAGAATCCCGATCATGAGCGGCTTCTCCCCCGTCGAGCGGACCTCGGTGGCCACCGCGGTCTTCGAGCAGATCGCGGCCCGGATCCTGGACGGCACCCTGCCCCTCGGCGAGCGCCTTCCCGCCGAGCGCGCGCTGACCGAGGAGTTCGGCGTCAACCGGCAGGCGCTGCGCGAGGCGCTGCAGCGGCTCGACCAGCTCGGCCTCGTCGAGATCCGGCACGGCGGGGCGACCCGGGTGCGCGACTTCCGCCGCACCGCCGGGCTCGACCTGCTCCCCCGGCTGTTCCTCGGCGCGGACGGCGGCATCGACGCGGCGGTCGTCCGGTCGGTGATGGAGATGCGCACGGCGATCGGCGCGGACGCGGCGGCGCTGGCCGCCGGGCGCGCGCCCGCCGGGATCCGCTCCGCGCTCCGGGACGTCCTCACCGCCCTGGAGGCGCTCGTCACCGGGGACGGCGGCGGAGCGGACGACGCCGCCGCGCTCGCCGCGCTCGACGTGCCGTTCTGGGACCTGCTGATCGAGGGGTCCGGGAACGTCTGCTACCGGCTGTCGCTGAACGTGCTGCTGGACGCCTACCGCCCGGCCCAGGCGCTGGTCGACGAGCTCCTGGTGGACGAGCGGCGCGACCTGGCCGCGCACCGGGACCTGGTCGCGGCCGTCGAGGCCGGCGACGGCGAGCGGGCCCGCGCCCGCGCCGCCGCGCTGCTGGACCGGGGCCGCGCAGCCGTGCTGGCCCATTTCCCCGAGG
>NZ_QURH01000201.1 GCF_003428695.1 Actinomadura logoneensis | reverse complement strand
GGCGCCGCGGCGGCGCCGCGGTGGCACCGGCCGCCGCCGCCCCTGCCCGAGGCCCGGACCGCCAGCCTGTCTCGTCGCCATCGCGCCCCTACAAGTCGGGAGATCTGCGGGTCTGAGGTCGCATGGCCATCGTAGACAGGCGGGCCGAACTGGCAATCCCCCGCTGACAACGATCGCGCGACGGACGGTATTGCACCAGTCGATCCAAAACGGCTAGGGTCGCGTCCATGGCGAGACCGCGCACCTTCGACGAGGACCGGGCCGTGGCCACCGCGATGCGCCTGTTCTGGGAGAACGGCTACGAGGCCACCTCCACCCGGGACCTGTGCACCGCGCTCGGCCTCGACCGCAGCAGCGTCTACAACGCGTTCACCAGCAAGCGCGAGCTGTTCCGGCGCGCCCTCGTCCGCTACACCGACATGATGACCGCCGGGCAGCTGGAGATCCTCGACGATCCGGACGGCGGCCCCGCCCTCGACCGGATCCGCCGCGTCCTGGACCGGGTCGTGCGGCAGGAGCACGAGAACTTCCAGAACGGCCGGGGCATCGGCTGCCTGTCGGTGAACACGACGGCCGAGGTGGCCGGGCGCGACCCGGAGATCGCCGCGCTCCTCGAACGGGACTCCGAGCGCCGCCTCGGCTCCCTGCGCGCGGCGGTCGAGGCCGGACGCCGCGACGGCTCGATCACCTCCACCCGCGACCCGGACGACCTGGCCCGCTACCTCAACGCCGTCATCGCGGGCATCCGGATCTCCGGCCAGGGCGGCACGCCGCCCGGCACCCTGGCCGCGATCGCCGCCACCGCCCTGGACACCCTCACCCCCTGACGGGACGCCCTCACCCCCTGACGGGACCGCCCCACCTCCCTGGCGGGGCCCTCACCACAACCTGACCTTCTTGTCTCGGCGCGCCGTCCGGCGGCGCGGCCCTGACGACCGCCTTCCCACACCCTCGTTTTACACCGATCGATGCAGAATGGAGCCCCGCGTGCCCCGTGCCATCCATGTCCTCGCCCTCGGCATCTTCGCCATGGTGACCAGCGAGTTCGTCGTCGCGGGCCTGATGCCCCAGATGGCGGACGGCCTGCACACGACCGTCCCGAGGATCGGCTACCTCATCACCGCGTTCGCCGCCGCGATGGCGCTCGGGGGTCCCCCGGCGGCCCTCGCGGCCGGACGCCTGCGTCCCCGGCCCGCGCTGCTGGCGCTGTTCGCGGTGTTCCTCACCGGGAACGTGCTGGCCGCGCTCGCGCCGTCCTACCCGGTCATGGTCGTGGCGCGGATCGTCACGGGCGTCGCGTCGCAGGCGTTCATCGGGCTGGCGATCACCACGGCCGTCCGGCTCGTCCCGGCGGAGCGGCGCGGCCGGGCCGTCGGGGTCGTCCTGAACGGCCTGATGATCGGCACGCTGCTCGGCATGCCGCTGTCCACGCTGGTCGGCGAGCGGTTCGGGTGGCGCGCCGCGTTCTGGACGATCAGCGCGCTCACCCTCCTCGCCGCCGCCGTCGCCCGCGCGGCCCTGCCGGACCTGGACCGCGCCGACCACGCCGGGAGCGGCGGCGGCGACCGCTCGGCGTTCGCCCGCCCGCGGCTCTGGCTCGCCCTCTCGACCAGCACGTTCATCATCGGCGCGACGTTCGCCGCGTTCTCCTACCTCAACCCGATCCTCACCGAGGTCACCGGTTTCTCCACCGGGACCGTCCCACTGCTGCTCATCGGCTACGGCGCGGCGACCGTGGTCGGCAACATGGTCGTCGGACGGCTCGCCGACCGGCACACCGTCGGCGTCCAGGTCGCCGGGCTCCTGCTCAACGCCGGCTTCCTGGCGGGGTTCGCGCTGCTGGCCGACATGCCCGTGCCCGCCGTGGCCTGCATGCTCGGGATCGGCCTGGTGGGCGTCACGATGAACCCGGCGATGGCGACCCGCGTCCAGCGCGCGGGCAACACCGGGGCGCTGGTCAACACCGTCCACTCGTCGTTCATCACGGCGGGCATCATCGTCGGCTCGTCCGTCGGGGGCGCGCTGATCGACGCCCACGGTCTGCGCGCCCCGCTGTGGACCGGCGTCGTCCTCGCCGTACTGGGCCTGTTCACCCTGCTGCCGGACGCCCTGCGCACCCGTCCGCGCGAGGTCCCGGACGCGGTGGCCGAGGCCCGGTCGCTCGCGGAGAGCCGCTGATCCGGGCCGGTCGGCGGGCGTACCCACGGTTCGGCACCCGTCGGGTACGTCCGCCGTCCGCGCGGGTTCACCGCCGCGTGGAGGCGGTCGCGACGACCGCCGCGCCCGAGGCCGCGAGGACCGCGACGACGGCCGCGAACACCGTGCTTCCCGTCGCGAGGCCGAACGGGTCGCTGAGGTACCCGGCGGCGACGGGCAGCGTCCCGGCGAGCAGGTAGCCGCCGGTGTTCAGCGCGGCGTTGGCCTCGGCGAGGCGGCGCGCCGGGACGTTCGCGTTCAGCAGCGACAGGCCGCCGAGCTGGCCGAGGCCCTGCCCGGCCCCGGCGAGGACGGCCGCCGCGACCAGCGGCACGAGCTCGCGCTCGTGGACGGCCAGCACGAGCACGCCCATCGCGGCGAGCGTGCTGGCGGCCCCGGCCAGCAGGATCGTCCTGCGGGCGAGCCCGCGCACGGCGAACTGCACGCCGGTCGCGGCGGAGAACATCACGAACGCGGTCGCGCCCGCGACGATCCGGTTGCCGGTGCCGAGCATCCCGGCGAGCAGCGACGGCCCCAGCGACAGGACGAACGACGTCGCCGTGATGCCGGGCGCGAACACCGCGATCCCCATGGCGAGGTCGCGCCGGTTCGGTCGCGGGACGCCCGGCACCCGCACCCATCCCGTGCCGCGCGCGTCGCCGGCGGGCCGTTCGAGCGGCATCCGCACGACGACCGCGATCGCACTGACCAGCAGCACGGCCTCGACCGCGAAGACCGTCCACGCCGGACCCACCTCGGAGAGGACGCCCGCGAGCAGCGGCCCGAGTCCCGCGCCGAACACCATCGCGGTCGAGGCGAGCAGGGCCGCGAGGCGGCGGCGCTCGGGCCCGGCGACGTCCGTGACGGCCGCCATCCCCGCCGAGACGGCCGCGCCGACCGCGATCCCGGTGAGCAGCCGCGCCGCCATCAGCGCGGCCACCGACGACGCCGTCGCGAACAGCCCGCACGCCACCAGCGCGGCGCCCAGCGCGGGCACCAGCACCGGCCTGCGGCCGAGCCGGTCGGACGCGATGCCCGCGACCGGCAGCGCGCCGAGCAGCCCGACGATGTAGCAGGCGAACACGACCGTGAGGGTGCCGCGCGAGAACCCGATGCGGTGCTGCCAGAGCACGTAGAGCGGCGTGGCGGCGTTCGACAGCACGAACACCGCCGTGACCGGCCAGGCCGCGAGCCACACCCGGCTCAGGGGGACCGCCGGGGCCGACGTCGTCCGGGACAGGAGCATGAGGGGACCTCCTTGTACGAGTTTTCTCGAACTTAACATGCAGTACGATCAAACTCGTACAAGGAGGTGCGATGCCCGAGATCCGCGAGATCCCCGTACCGGACGGCGCGCCCGCGCCGCTGCCCGAGCCGGACGCCGCCGACCTGCGCCTGGAGACCGTCCTCGGCGCGCTCAGCGACCCGCTGCGGCTGGAGATCGTCCGGCGGCTGCTGCTTGAGCGCGAGGACTTCGACCACACCTGCGGCTGGTTCGGCTTCGACCGCCCCAAGTCGTCCCTGACCCACCACTTCCGCGCCCTGCGGGAGGCCGGGGTGATCAGGCAGCGGCAGTACGGCCTGGAGCGGCGCAGCCACGTCCGCACCGCCGACCTCGAAGCCCGCTTCCCCGGCCTCGTCGCCCTCGTCGCCGCCTGGACACCCCCAGCCGACTGACCGCGCGCCAGGGGCCGGTCATCGCACATAGTGAGCGGCTACATTTGTCATTTTTTGATGATGCGGCTCTGTCACGGAGTGCAGGCTTCGGCGATCGCGGCCGTGTCCCAGTAGAAGGGACGGCATTCGAGCATGCGGCCGTCCCGGACCTTGATCACCTGCACGATCCGCGTCTCGACGTCCCGGCCGGTGGCCTTGGCGCGGAAGCGGACGAGGTTGCTCACCACGACCGTCCCGGCGTCGCCCCAGTGCTCCTGCCCCAGGAACTCCATCGATTCCCAGGCGTCACCGAAGGCCGCCATGAAACGCTCCATCCCCTCATGGCCCCGCCATTCACCGGTGCCGCTGAACGGCATCCCGGGGGCTTGATAGAGCACCACATCGGGGTCGAGGTAGGCCGCCACATTCCCGAAATCGGCCTTGCCGTACCCGCCCGCCGCCACATAGGCGGCCTCGGCCTCATAGAACTTCTGCATCACGGACCAGGCGTCCTGTTCAGTCGGCATGGACCGAGTCTGGCCGCCGGGCGGCTCACGGGCTCGCGAGAATCCGACCACGCATTCCGCGGGCGGGAAGCCCGGGTCACTGAGGGTTGTCGGCGGTGACCGGGTGGGCGGACGCCTCGGACGTCATCTGGAACGACCCCATGCCGGGGATGATGCCGAGCAACTGCGGATGGACGGTGATCCGGACGGAGACGCGGACCTCGTTCACCCCGGCGTCGCAGGAGCTGCCGTCCACCTCCTGCCCGTAGTCGCCCAGCAGCGAGGACGCGCTCGCGCAGGCGGTCTGCGCGTCGACCTGGACCCTGCCGGTGTCGCGCAGGGTGGCGGTGTCGATCTGGTTGGCCCCGGCGCGCGCGGCCTGCTCGGCCATGTCCGCGGCGCGCTGGCGGGCGTGGATGGCCCGGCCGCCGTCCAGGAGCAGACCCGCCAGGACGAAGACGGCGGGCGTGAACAGGACGATGTAGAGCGTGATCGTGCCGCGGTCGCGTCCGGACGGGTCGCGCAGACGCCGAAGCCGTTCGGTGAGGAAGCGGGCGAAGTGGGGGGATGACGTGCGGCGTCCGCCTCGGCGAGAGGATCGTCCGGCGCGTTTCCGTTCCTGGTGGGTCATGGGTTGCCGTCGCCGCGGTAGGTGTAGGTGTCGATGGGCGCGACGGCCTTGCCGGTCAGGGTCCGTCCGCCGGGGAAACCGGGCAGCGCCAGGTCGGAGAAGTCCACCTGGCACGTCACGACGACGGTGACACGGCCCCCCGCGCCCCACGCCGTGGTGTCCGGGTTGATCTGCGGACCGCCCTGGCACCAGTCGTGGCCGGCCAGGTCCCCCGTCGCGGCCCGCTGCGCGAGATCGCGGGCGTCGCGCTCGCCCCGCGCGGTGGACGCGGCGCGCGCGGCGTCCCGGGCGGCGCCGTCCACCTGGCTCTGCGCGTCCACGACGCGCCCGGAGACCACCAGCAGGCCGATCAGCAGGAGGATGATCGGGGTCGCGAAGACCATCTCCAGCGTCATCGTGCCCTCGTCCGCCGGCCCCGGTGCGCGGCGGACCACGGCGCGGCAGGCCACGGCACGGCGGGTCACGGCGCGGCAGGCCACGACGCGGCGGGTCACGGGGCGCCGCCCTGGCAGGCGAGGCCGGACCCGACGTCCGGACGGAAGCACTCGATCGGCCCGCCCGACCGTTGCGAGACGTGGAAGTCCAGGAACGGGACGACCTTGACGACCTTGCCGCTGACCTCCACCCACCGATGGTCGCCGTCCTGGCCCGACCGGACCTGGACGTCCCCGTCCAGCATCCCCCGGCCCACCTTGGACGCCGACTCGCGCGCGGTCTGGTCGGCCAGCCCCTGCCAGTCGCCGGCCGTGGTCGTCCGGGCGGCGCGCGCGCCGGACTGCGCCGCCGCGAGGGTGATCTCGCGCGCGTAGTAGTAGAACGCGAACTGGAACACGGCCAGCAGCGTGAGGATCAGGATCGGCGCGAGGATCGCGAACTCGATCGCGGACGCGCCCCGCTCCCCCGCACCCGCGTCCCGTCCGAAGGCCCGCGCACGCAGAGCTCGCGCACGACCGCGGAGCGGCGGCAAGGAAGGCCGGACCTCTGTGCGCGGCATAGGAGGCTCCTCCTCGGGACGGACGGCTACTTGATGTTCGAGACCTCCTTGTCGATGCGTCCCTTGACCACGGCGCCGATGGCGACGGCGACGCCGACGAGGATCGCGGTGATGATGGCCCACTCGATCGCGGACGCGCCGAGCGACCGCTCGTCCTCGTCGGCGGCGCGCAGGCGGTGCAGGCGGTCGGACAGCAGGGCGCGCAGGTACACGACCGCCGGATCGTTCAACGGGTTCATCGGTACTCCTTCTTCGCGACGCCTCACGAGGTCGTGAGGCGCATCAGAGCGGGGTAGGCGAGGAAGATCAGGAACGCGGCGCAGAACAGCAGCTGGGCCACCAGCATGGACTGCGACCGCTCGTTCGCGCGACCGACGAGGTCGGACAGCTCGCGGCTGCGCATGGACGCGGCGCGCGCGGTCAGGGACTTGCGGATCTGCGCGCCGTCGTCGGCGACCAGCGACAGCGCGCCCGCGAGGTCGCGCAGCTCCTCGACGTTCAGCTCGTCGCCGAGGTCGCCGAGCGACTGCCACGGCGTCCGGCCGGAGATCCGCGCGTTCGACAGGGCCTCGCGGATCCGCAGCATCGCCCAGCCGTCGCCGACGCTCGACGCGGCGAGCAGCGCCTCGGGGACGCCGCGTCCGCCCGCCAGGTTCATCGCGACGAGGTCCAGGAACGCGCCGACGACGTGCCGGAAGTCCTGGCGGCGTCCGCGCGCCTCGTGCCGCAGCTGCATGTCGGGCATGAAGAAGAACACGACGGCGAACGCGCCGCACAGCCACAGCGGCGCCTCGAAGCTCATGCCGAGGCCGAGCAGCGCGAAGTAGCCGGTGACGATCGGGATGAACAGCAGCGCGGCGGCGGACAGCAGGAACTTGGTGCCGAGCAGCGCCTCCAGCGACCGGTCGGTGATCGCGAGGTCCGCGCGGATCGAGCGCAGCTCCCAGCCGCGCGCCTCGCAGTACCGCGCGGCCGTGCCGCCGACCCGGGCGCGCAGGCCGCCGACCTTCTCCAGCGTCGGGGACGTCCGGGCGGGACGCCTGGTCAGCTCGCGGTCGCGGGCGGCGTCGAAGGTCGCGAGCCGCGTCGCCAGTCCCGGACGCGGCGGGAAGAGCGCGCGGGACAGCAGGTACAGGCCGAGTCCGACGACGGCGCCGGCGAGGAGCGCGCCGGTCATGAGGTCCCTCCTCCGGCGTCGAGGGTGGGCCGTCCGCGCGCCGCCGATCCGGTGCCGGACGCCGGAGCCGAGCCCTGGCCGGAACCGGAGGAGCGCCAGCCCGCCACGGTGCTCGGGACCTCCTCCGGCACGCCCGGCGACGGCGCGGGCTCCACGAGGAAGCGTCCGGGCAGCTCGTACTTCGAGAGCTGGCGCAGCCACACGAACCCGCCCGCGTACAGGGCGATGACCAGGACCAGGACGAGCTGGCCGAGGAAGTCGTCGTACGGCTTGACGTAGCCGTGGTTGAAGACCGCGAGGACGAGCGCCGTCCCGACCGAGACCGCCACGACGATGCGGACGCTGCGGCGGGTGGCGCGGCGGTCGGCCTCGACGCGGCGGCGCATGTCGAGCTCGGCGCGGGCGGAGGCGGACAGCGCGCCGAGCATGTCGCGCAGGCCGGGGCCGCGGAGCTTGGCGTTCAGGATGAGCGCGGCGACGACGAGGTCGGCGGACGGGTCGTCCAGGTCGTCGGCGAACCGGCGCAGGGCCTCGGGCATCGGGACGCGGGTGTGCAGCCGGTCCACGAGGACGCGCAGGGGCTGCTGGAGCGCGGGCGCGGCGGCCCGCAGCGACGCGGGGATGGCCTGTTCGAGGCCGACCGCGCCCGCGATCGTGTCGCGGAGGGACTCGGTCCACGCGGCCAGGGCCTCCAGGCGGGCCATCGCGCGGCGCTCCTCGGCCGCGCCGCCCGCGAGGCCGTCCCAGGCGAGGACGAGCGCGGCGGTCCCGGCGGCGGCGACCACCCACCGCGTGACGACCAGGACGGCGACCGCGCTCAGCACCGCGAGGGCCGTCCGGGTGGTGAGGGTGCGCAGCAGGTCCTCGCGGCTGCGCCGGGGCGGGCCGGGCCTGGCGGGCAGCCCGCGGAGCGCCACGGCCAGCAGCAGGAGCCCGCCCCCGACGGCGGCCCCGGCGACGATGGCCAGCAGAACGTCCGCGGAGAACATCAGACACCCCCGTCCCCGCCGGCCGCGATGGTGCGCGGTGTGCCGGGCCGGGGACGTGTGCTGGGGAGGGGACGCGGCATGGTCACCAGCCTCCGGCGGTGGGGTCGTAGCCGTGCTCGGCGAGTTCGGCGGCGCAGGCGATGGGCGCGGCCGGGTGCGCCTGGCCGTCCGGGGCGAGGGCGAAGACCTCCGACGACAGGACGCGTCCGTCCACTCCGGTGACCTCGCGGACCGACGCGACGTAGCGGCGCAGCCGCCCGCCGGTCGCGTAGTCGTTGCGCTTCTCGATGAACACGACGAAGTCGATCGCGCCCGCGATGAGCATGTGGGTCGCCTCGACCGGGAGCCGCTCCTCGGACTGGATCGCGTAGGTCGCGATGCGGTTGAAGACCTCCATGGACGAGTTGGCGTGGATCGTCGACAGCGAACCGTCGTTGCCCTGCGACATCGCGTTCAGCATGGTGACGATCTCGTCGCCGAGGACCTCGCCGACGATCACCCGGGACGGATTCATGCGCAGCGAGCGGCGGACGAGCTCGGCCATGGAGATCGCGCCCTGCCCCTCGGAGTTCGGCAGCCGCTGCTCGAAGGCGACCGCGTTCGGGTGCAGCTCGGGGAAGGCGTCCAGGCCGAGTTCGAGGGCGCGCTCGACGGTGATCAGGCGCTCGTGCGGCGGGATCTCGTTGGCGATCGCGCGCAGCAGCGTCGTCTTCCCGGCGTTGGTCGCGCCCGCGATCATGATGTTCTTGCGCGCCAGGACGGCCGCGCGCAGGAACCGGCCGAGCTCGGGGGTGAACGTCCCGTTGCCGATGAGGTCGGACAGGAACACCTTGCCGAGCCGGGCGCGCCGGATCGACAGCGCGGGCCGGACGGTCACGTCCATCACGGCCGACAGCCGCGAGCCGTCCGGCAGGCGCAGGTCAAGCTGCGGGTTCGCGGTGTCGAACGGGCGCGACGACAGGCCCGAGTAGGCGGCGAGGATCTGGATCAGCTCGACCAGTTCCTCGTCGGTCTCGGCGACGGGCTCGCCCATCACCTCGCGGCCGTCCGCGTAGCCGATGAAGACGCGGTCGCAGCCGTTGATGTCGATGTTCTCGATCTCGGGGTCCTCCAGCAGCGGCTGGAGCCGGCCGACGCCGAACAGCGCCGCGTGCACGCCCGCCGCGAGCGCCTCCTCCTCCTCGGCGTTGGGCGGACGGCGGCCGGAGGTGATCTCGCCGCGCGCGAACTCCTCCAGCACCTGGGAGATCAGCGCGCGGGCGAACTGCCGCTCGTCCTCGCCGGACATCGGCGGCAGCCCGTTGGCGGCGTCCAGGCGGCGCTGCTGCGCGAGCCGGTCGCCGACCTCCTGCCGCAGCCGCTTGACGAGGGCGTGGTCCATCAGAACCTCCCCTCGGCCGGCATCGGCTCGGCGCCCGCCGGAACGCTGTCCACCCTGGTCAGCAGGGTGGCGGCGACCTCGCGGGCGGAGCGGACGAGCAGCGTGCGGTCCAGGCGTCCGCCCCACTGCCCGGACAGCAGCTCGGCGCCCTTCGGGTCGAGCGCGAGCCCGCCGAGCACCGAGACCGGCGCGGTCGGGACGCCGCCGCGTGCCTCCAGCCGCTGCCGGGTGCCGGTGAGGACGCGGTCGACCTCGGCGATCGACGCGCGGAAGTCGCGCGGGTCGGCGAGCACGACGACGCCGAGGGGCGGTCCGCCGCGCAGCTCGCCGGTCAGGGCGGTGACGCGTTCGCGCAGGTGGGCGACCTGTTCGAGGGTGGCGCGGGTGAGCAGGACGACCATGTCGGCCTCGCGCAGCAGCTCGTTCAGCGGGCTGCCCGCGCCGAGCCGTCCGCAGTCGGCGAGGACGTCCACCCCGCCCGCCCCGCCCAGGCCGCGGAACGCGCGGGCGAGCGGCGCCCACAGCCACGTCATGCCCTGCGCCTGCTCGGCGCTGGTGATGCCGACCAGGACGTCCAGGCCGCCGACGAGCCGCTGGCAGTGCTCGGCGATCTGGTCGGGCCGCAGCCCGCGGCGGGCCGTCGCGGCGAGGCTGAGCAGGCCGCGGGACGGGTTCAGCATGGTGGAGCCGTCGGACGTCGCGGGGTCGGCGGGCAGCCGGTACACCAGGTCGCCGCCGGCCTGGTCGCACTCGGCCACCAGCACCGGACGCGGCCAGACCGCGCCGAGCGCCACCGCGGCCGTCGTGACGCCCGGGGCCCCCTTGTCGGCGGCGAGCGCGATGAGGGCCACGGTCAGCCTCCGCCCGTGCCGGGCGACCGCTTCGGCCGCTCGGGCTGGCGCGGGGACGCCGAGCCGGACGGCGCGTTCCCGGACGGGCCGTCGCCGGTGCCGGACGGGGCCTCGCCGTTCGGGGAGGGCGGGACGTCCGTGCCGCCCCCGGCCTGCGGCTGGGTGCCGTCCGGGATGAGCGCGACCGCGACCAGCCCGCTCGACGCGGCCTGCGTGACCTGCGCGACCTGTCCCGGCGGGACCGCCACGTCCAGGCTGAGGCCGTCGCTGCCGAGCCGTCCGCCGCCGCCGGACGACGCGCCGACGACGATGGCGTCCGGGGCGAGGACCGCGCCCGCGCGGCTGCCCGCGCCGCCGTTGCCCCCGCCGTTGCCTCCGTTGCCGCCGCTGACGGCGTAGAGGCTGACGTGCTTGCCCGACTCCAGGCCCCGCGCGGGGAACTGGCCGGGCTTCAGCGACAAGCCGACGATCATGCGTCCCTGCGCGGCGCCGTTCGTCCGGCTGACCATCGCGTTGGTGAGGAGCGCGCCGCGCACGAGCGGCACCGCCGCGAACGTCTGGGCGACTTTCGCACGTTCCGACCAGGCGATGTACTCGATGCCGGTGTCGCCGACCTGGACCTCCCGCAGCGCCGACAGCGGGATGCGCTGCCCGGCCGCGACCGGCTGGGCGATCCGGATCGCCGAGACCCGCTGCCCGCTGGCCATCACCAGGTACGCGCTGGCCAGCGCGCCGCCCAGGACGAGCAGCACCGCGAGCGCCGCGAGCGCCGGCCTGCGCTCGCGCGGCGCGCTCGGCAGCCGCTGCC
>NZ_QURH01000202.1 GCF_003428695.1 Actinomadura logoneensis | reverse complement strand
CGCGCCGCACGCCGCTCCCGCCGCCGCACCGGACGGCCCGCCGCGACGCGGGCGCTCATTCGGCCACCTCCGCACCGCGGGCCCGGCGGGTCGCCGCGGCCTGGAGCCGACGCAGCTCCCCCCGGTGCCGCTTCACGGTGGTGCGGCTCAGGTCCAGATCGGCCGCGATCTGCCCGACCGTCGCCGCGGGGTGCGTGCTCAGGTACTCGGCGATGCGCTGGCGCGTGCTGGCGCCCATCGCCCGCCGGGCCTCGATCGCGGGCAACACCCGCTCCGGGCCCTCACGGTCCGGACCGGCCTCGCCCGCGTCCGGCTCGTCCTCACGCTCGTCCTGGTCGGTGTCGATGTGGGCCCCGGTCCGCACCGGCTCAGCCGAAGGGTCCGCCCCGGCCTCAGCCGCGGCGTCCAGGGCGGTCGCGGCGGCGCCCTGCGGACCGTGTCCGCTCGGCCCCGGCAGCGCCGTCGGCCTCACCCCGCCGTCCGGCCCGTCCTGGTCGGCCAGCCACTCCGCCAGCTCGGCCGCGCCCCGCTCAGCCAGCGCCGCCACCGGATCGGCGGCCACCCCCGCGGCGACGGCCTCGCCCTCCGGCAGGTCGGCGTCGTGCCCGCCGTCCTGGTCCTGCGGGCCGTCCTCACGCGTACGCGTACGCGTGCGAGGGCGCTCGCGCTCGTCCGGGCGCCTCGGCGCCGTCGCGGCATCAATCGCGGGGGCCTCGGCCGCCTGGCCGCCGACGACCGGCAGATCCTCGGCCAGCGCCACCGCCCGCAACTGCGCCTCGTCGGCCGCGTCGACCTCGGCCGCGCGGGCCTGCATCCCGGCCGAGGCGCGGTCGGCGACGACGATGCCCAGCAGCCCGAACGCCGCCGCCCCGATCGAGCACGCGGCGCCGACCGAGTTGGTCATCGCGAGGTTGGTGGCGATGCTGGCCAGCAGCGGGACCGTCATCAGCACCCACAGCGTCCACGCCTGCCAGGTGCCGTGCTTGACCTCCACCCGGTGCTCGGCGAGCATCGCCCGCACCGAGATCGCGACCGTGGACAGCACGGTCAGGCCCAGCTCGGCGATGTACCCGGTGCCGGTCGGCGCGTCCATCGCCGACGCCGCGGCCTCCAGACCCATCGCCGACCCCGCCGCCAGCACCGCCGACGCCCCCAGCGCCAGCCGCCCGTACACGCGGCGACCCGAGTGCAGCGCCAGCACCGACCGGGCCGGCGACGACGTCCGGCGCGCCAGCGCCAGCGCCTCCAACGTCCGCTCCGCCTCGGCGGCCCGCGCGTCCGCCACCCGGTGACGACGCGCCGACCGCGCCGCCGCCGCGTCCAGATCCCGATGCTGCTGCTCGTCCCGCAGCCGATCGGCGTGCGGCCTGGTCGCCGGGTTCAGCCGCGGGTCGATCAGGCGCTCCTGACCGGCGATACCGGCCAGCTCCGCCGCCTGACGGCTCTGCTGGGCCACCGCCTCCACCACGTCCAGGGCCGCGGCCTCCTTCTTGCCGCGCATCACCGGCCACCGCCCTTCCGGCCGAGCTGAGCGGTCACCACGCCCAGCAGCGGCGCCGCCAGCACGCTCGGGACCTCCAGCACGACCCAGCTCATCGGCAGGGCCAGGGACACCACGAGCAGCGCGGCCCACGTCACGAACGTCGCCGCGATCGCGGCGCGGACCGTGTCCTGCGTGTCCGCGCTGGTCATCGGTCGCCCCCCGTCTCGGAGGCGGCCCCGACCAGCAGGTCACCGGCGTTCAGCAGGTCATCAAGGATGTCGATGGCCGCCGCCTGCCGGGCTCGGTCCTCAGGCGATCCCTCGTTGTGGGAGCTCAGCAGCCCGGGCACCAGTCCCGGCACCAGTCCGGGCGCCATCAGCGCCAAGACGTCGGACTCGCGGAACCGGTGCTGCCCACCAGGGGTGCGCACACTCTTCAGACGGCCAGCCGCGGCCCACCGCGAGACGGTCTTGGGCTCCACGCGGAAGACCCTGGCCACCTCGCTCGGGGTCATCAGCCTCTCTACGCTGTTCACGGGTCGCTCTCCCTTCGGACGGGGCGGCCTGCACGCGGCCCCGGCGCACCACCGCCGGGGCTGCACTTCTTTCCGAACCGGACATTGCGCCCGCCTCAGCCTCGCAGTGCCGCACTGGTGCGATGCTAGGCAGCGCACTAGTGCACTGTCAAGGGTCCTGATAGATTTGCGGTTGGTGCACTAGTACACTGCGAATGACCAGCTAGGAGGGGCGCACAGTGTCACCACAGATCAATCGGTCCGACCCGCCGTACAAGCAGATCGCCGACCACATCGAGCACCGCATCGCATCTGGCGACCTACGAGATGGGGACCTAGTGCCATCGTCGCGACAGCTCATGAAGGACTGGGGCGTCTCTATGGCCACAGCAACCAAGGCCCATGCGGCTCTTCGCTCCCGTGGCCTTGCTGAGGGCCGGCCAGGGGTGGGGACCGTCGTCACGAGCGTGGCGGCAGTGTGTGGAGCACAGCATCGGATCCTCGCGGTACGCGGCACGGGGAAGATCTATCCCCCGAACGAACACGCCAGGATCAAGGAGGCGTCACTCACCCAGGCCCCCGAGCATGTCGCGGACGCTCTGGGGTTGGAGGCAGGCGCCAGCGTTATCCGGCGGGCCCGCGTGACCTACCGGGACGACAGCCCCGTTTCAGCGTCGGTGTCCTGGATGAGTGGCGCCCTGGCGGATCAGGCTCCGCTCCTACTCAGCACCGAGCGCCTTCAGCAGGGCACCCTCGGCTACATCAAGGAGATCACGGGCCGATCCGCTGCCGGGCGCCAGAAGGAGCAGGTCACCGCAGATGCCGCCAACGCGGAGGACGTGGAGGACTTGGGTGTTGAGCCTGGGACGCCATTGCTGCGAGCGCGTGTCTGGATCCGGGACGGGGCGGGAGACGTGATCGAGTACGGCGAGTACGCGGCCGTCCCTGGCCGCTGGATGACTTTTGAATACGAGATCGCCGAATAGCCATCGTCGCCTGACGGCGTAGTCCCAGCGATACCGTCCAGTCAGCAAATGAAGAGGCCGGGAGTGTGCAGCTCCCGGCCCCTTGTGAGTCACTTCCCACCAGCCATGATCAGGAAGGACGTTCATGACGAGCGTACCCAACTCCGCCGACAACGCCAGCGGGCCGCCCCCGTCCGAAGTGCTCGATGAGCAGATCGAGATCTCGGCGGGGCGCCGGGCCCCGTACACCCAGTTGGCCGACTGGGTAGCGCTCAGCGGGATCTCCGACCACGCCAAGGCGCTGTATTGGCACCTGAAGATGCACGTGAACATGGAGCGCGGGGACCGGGAGGTCTGGCCCCGGAAAGAGCTCCTATCGGGCTGGATGGGGCTCTCCCGCGCCGACAAGATCGACCCCTACGTCAACGAACTGCTCGCGTTGGGCGCGATCGAGGTCTACAAGCGCCGCCACGCCAACGGTCTGCGCGCCCGCAACCGGTACGTCGTGCACGACACCCCGCCGCCGAACTACGCCGGCCCCACGTCGCTCGCGGAGTGGTACGCCCGCAACCGCAGCAAGACGACGGAGACAGCGACGGAGACCGTTTCCGCAGGTCAGCCCGTAACCCCCTCCAGGGGGGTACGTAGTCCTGCTGAGGGGACTACGGCGCGACCTGCGAAGTCGCGCGTTTCCGCAGGTCAGCCCGTAACCCCCTCCAGGGGGGTACGTAGTCCCGCTGAGGGGATGTCGGTAGTCCCCTCCAGGGGACTGGAACAAGACGAAGTGCAACTAGACGAAACCTCCTCCTCCTCCTCCGCCTCTCGCGCAACATCCGGACGCGCCCCTGGGCCCCAGGAGGAGGAGGGGACGGCTCACGCCGAGACGATGGACGGCGGCCCGGAGGGGAGCGTGCTCGCCCAGGCTCACGGCCTGGTGGACGCAGCCACGGCGGCATGGGCGCGCGAGCATCGGCGCCCGTTGCCTCCCGAACGGCTCAAGCTGGCGCAGAGGGCCGCAACGGCGCTGAGGGAAGGGGCGAGTCCCGAGACGATCATTTCGGCGCTCACGCACGACCTGAGGCCGTCCCAGGTGCGAACCACAGCCGTCCAGGTGGTCATGGGGCGGACATGCCGCCCGGGGTGGGCAGAGACTGCGGTGGTGTCAGCGCCTCCGCCCGCGCCCTCGCAGTGCCCGCAGCATCCGGGCAGCGGGTTCCGGGGTGGCGAGTGTGCGGCCTGTTGGGCTGATCGCGTCGCCATGGATTGACCGTCTGAGCTGGGAGGAGACGGCCCGGAAGTGGCCTTTACATTGTAAAGACACGCTGCGGGCTGTCTCCTCGCTGATCCTCTTGACCTGATTCCGATTTTCGTCACGGAAGAGCTGGATTTCGTCACGCGACGGGGCGTAGGATTTTCGTCACGTGACGAAAATCGTGGGAGGTGGCCATGGCGTCGGTGTGTGCGGTGTGCGGGGGGCCGGTCGCGGCTCGGCGGCGGGGCCGTCCGGCGGTGTACTGCGGTCGGGCCTGCCAGGCCAAGGCATACCGGGCGCGCCAGCGCGGCGCCGCGGTGGTCGCCGAGCCGTCCGGCGGGACGGCGCCTGCGGGCCCGGTCGACGTCGGCCCCGCGGCCCGTGACGAATCGCGTGACGAAATCGCCTCGGCGCTGGCCGGGTTGCCGGCGGCTCGGATGCCGGAGGGATGCCGCCTGATCGCCGAGGTCACCGAGGACGGCATGTGGCGGGTGGAGTACAGCGGGCCCGATGCCGACGCCGACATGTACGACGGGGAGGGGACCGGCCCGGAGCTGGTGGCGGCGGTGCTGGCTGCGGTCCGGGACGCCGACGGCCTGGAGGACGAGGACCAGGAGGAAGCCCCGGCGGAATGGCCGTGGAATCGGCGCGAGCCTGCGCCCGAGCCTGGGCGTGACGAAAGCCCCGCCGAGTCCGTGACGGAATCCGCTCCCGCCGCCGACGGCGCCGATGCGCAGGACGACGCCCAGGACGACGCGGAGCGGGAGCGGGCGGCTGATGAGGCGGCATGGCGGGCTCGGCTGCGGCCGGTGGAGGGCCTGTCCGGGTACAGCATGGCCGAGTGGCCGGGGACCGGCCGCTATCACCTGGCCTGGGATCGGACCGGCGAGCGGATCGGTCACGCCGAGCGCTCGGGGTGGGGCCGGTCGGGCTGGGAGGCGCACGGCCGGTACGGGACGCTCCTACAGGACGGGCTGCGGACCCGGGCCGAGGCGCTGCTCCGGGTGGCGGCGGTCCACGAGCGCAGGACGGAGGACCAGGCCAGGCCCGCGCCGGGCCTGCCGGACGGCTGGACGCTGGTCCGCACGCTGGCCGAGGCCCGCGCGGGCGAGGTGCGCTTGGTCGACCCGGCCGGGACGGTCGCGGGGTCGATCAGGCGCGACTCCTCCGGGTCCCGGGCCCGGTGGACGGCCACCGCCGGCGACCCGGCCGCCGGCCGCTACTACAACGCGGCCCCGGTGTGGCCGGACGACGCCGACCCCGACCGCGCCGATGGCGATTCCTGGTGGACCCGGACGGCCGCGGTGCGCGCGCTGGCCCGCCACCACGCCCCCGACCTGGACGCCTCGCCGGCGGTGTGCGGGCACACGGTGGGCGTGGACTGGATGACGCTCACGTGCGGAGATCCTGCCGGCCACAGCGGCGCCCATCACGGCCTCGACCCGTGGGGGCACCGGCGGACGTGGACCGAGGTGGGCCCGGACGGCGCGGGCGTGACCGACCTGGAGGGCCGCCCGCTGATCCGGGGAACGCTGCCGCCCTCGCAGGCTCGCCCTCGGACCCCCTGACGCGTTGCCCGACACCCCCACAGCGGCCGGCCTCCCTTGGGGGACCGGCCGCTGTCGCATGTCCCGCGCGGGGGGCGTGTCACGGCATGAGGTGGGTGGCGTTCGGCGCTCTACGGGCTTCTCAGGGCCGCGGATCCCACGATCATGAACCCAAGATCCGTGACTTACGACTTTTGATAAGTCGATAAGTCAGAGGAGTTTTCGTAAGTCATAAATGGTAGGATGGTGTCATGACGACGGAGAGCGTGACCGACGAAGGCCAGGGCGCCGCCCAGGGGGCCCGGACCTGCGCGTACAGCCAGTGCGCCAACCCAGTGACGTATGACGGGACCGGCCGCGCGGGCCGTCCGCGCAAGTACTGCCAGGTCGGGGGCGGTCCGCGGGTCTGGCCGGACAAGGGCGGCAAGACCTGCCAGGAACTGGCCCGCGCGGAGCGCCTGGCGGTGCGCGACACCGGCCTGGAGGAGATCGCGTCCTCCTACGCCGCGTACACCGACGCCGAGCCCGCAGTGGCCGAGGCGATCGACGCCCTGGTCGTGGCGCTGCGCGCGCACGGCGCGCTGGGGCAGCGGGTCCTGGAGGCCGTGGACGGCAGGGTGGCCGAGGCGCAAGAGGCCGCCGCCGCGGCTGCCGCCCGCGCCGACGCCGCCGAGGACCGCGCCGCCTCGGCCGAGC
>NZ_QURH01000207.1 GCF_003428695.1 Actinomadura logoneensis | reverse complement strand
GCCCCCCTCGGAAGCGCGCGCCGGCGCGGGCCCGGTCTCGGCCGTCGTGACGGCCGGTCCGGCGGCGGAGGTGCCGTTCCCCCCGGACGCACCCTCCGCCGCCGGAGTCCTGGAGTGCTCGTCGTCCGCCATCCCGGGATCCCTCGCAACCTTTGAACTGACCGGTCAGTACAAAAGGTTACGCGGGGAGATGGTTGAAACGTCCAGTAATCCGGGTGAGCTTCACCACCCGTCCCTCTGGCCGCCGCCGCCACGCCCTGGGAGGATCGGCCCGGGAGGTGCGCGAGGTGGAACCCCTGCGACCAGGTGACCCCGCCGAGATCGGCGGCTATCCCGTGCTGGCCCGCCTGGGCGCGGGCGGCATGGGCCAGGTCTACCTCGGCATCAGCGCAGGTAAACGTCATGTGGCCCTGAAAATGATCCACGACGGCCTGGACGCGCCTGACGCCCTCGCCCGGTTCCGCCGCGAGGTGGCCACCGCCGAGCGCGTCCGCAGCCGCTACGCCGCCTCGATGGTCGCCGCCGGCCTCTCGGTCCCGCCGTACTGGCTGGCCACCGAGCACGTCCCCGGCCCCACCCTGCGGCAGGCCGTCGAACGCCACGGCCCGCTGCCCCCGTCCCTCTGCCTCTCCCTCCTCGCCGCCCTCACCCGCGGGCTGGCCGAGATCCACGGCCAGGGCGTCCAGCACCGCGACCTCAAGCCGGGCAACGTCATCCTCGCCCCGGACGGGCCCAAGCTGATCGACTTCGGCATCGCGCGCGGCTCCGACCAGACCCAGATCACCCGCACCGGCGCCTGGGCGGGCACCCCCGGCTACGTCGCGCCCGAGGTGATCCGCGAGCAGGACCAGTCCTTCGCGGCCGACGTCTTCTCCCTGGCCGGGACCGTCGCCTTCGCCGCCACGGGCCGTCCGCCGTTCGGCCGCGGCCCGGTCGAGGCCCTGCTGCACCGCACCCTCACCGGCGACATCGACGTCGCGGGCGTCGAACCGCGCCTGGCCTCCCTCATCCGGATGTGCGCGGAGAAGGACCCGCGGCGGCGCGTCCAGCTTCCCCGCCTGCTCGAACTCACCGCCGACGCCGTCCCGCCCGCCGCCGACCCCGCCTACCGCGCCGTCGCCGGGACGGGCGAGCACCTGCCCCGCGACCGCGCCGAGGCGGTCACGATGGGCCTGGCCCCTGCGGCGCCCCGTCGATCCCGCCTCCTCCTGCCGATCCTCGCCGCCGGCGGAGTGGGCGCGGTGGCGGTCGCGGTCGCGCTGGTCGTCCAGTACGCCCCCTTCGGCAACCGGGCGAACGGCGGCACCCCGTCCCACCAGGCGGGCGCCCACTCGTCCACTCCGTCCGGAGCCGGAGCGGGCGGTTCCGGAACGCCGCCGTCCGCGACGACCCCCGCCAACGGCGTCCCGCCGGACGACTTCCTCGTCCAGGCACTCGACGACCACTTCCAGAACGTGAAGTGGCAGGGGCCGGACAAGCCGTGCAGCCCCACCTCGCGAACCGAACCCGGCGCGCCCGACGGCCTCCAGACCAGCGCGCCCCGCTCGACCTCGGAGGTCAAGGCCGGAGGGACGACGACCCTCTCCGCCAGGTTCAAGTACGAACGCCCGTCGCCCTACTACGTCGCCGCCCAGGTCCGCCAGCCCGCGTCGATGACGGGCAGCGACTCGGACGGCGTCGTCACCAGCGGCCCGAAGCTCCTGCCCACGGACGGCACCTACGCGGACTTCACCTTCCCGTCCGACTTCAAGCGGAAGAAGCCCGCCGAGCTGGTCAAGGGCGACTACACGGTGATCTGGCTCCACGTCCGCCCCAACGGCGACGCCTACTACCTCGGCTGCGACGGCTTCACCGTCGGGTGAGGGGGCGGTGCGGCGTCAGGTGGTCGCGATGATGGCGGAGCCGTGGCCGAAGAGGCCCTGGTTGACGGCGATGCCCGCGCGGGGGTTCTCGACCTGGCGGCCTTCGGCGCGGCCCCGGAGCTGCCAGGTGAGCTCGCAGACCTGCGCTATCGCCTGGGCCGGGATGGCCTCGCCGAAGCAGGCCAGGCCGCCGGACGGGTTCACCGGGACCCGTCCGCCGAGGGCCGTCGCGCCGGAGCGGAGCAGGGCCTCGGCCTCGCCCTCCGCGCAGAGGCCGACGTCCTCGCACCAGTCGAGTTCGAGCGCGGTGGACAGGTCGTAGACCTCGGCGAACGACAGGTCGGACGGTCCGAGGCCCGCCTCCTCGTAGGCGGCGTGGGCGAGCGCGGCGCGGAAGGGGCGGTCCGGCGGCGGGACGGTCATGGCCGAGTCGGTCGCGAAGTCGGGCAGGTCGAGGACGGTCTTGGGGAACGTCGGGGTGACCGTGGAGAGGCCCGCGATCCGGACCGGGTCCGTGACGCCGTGGCGGCGGGCGTAGTCGGCGGAGGCGAGGACGAGGGCCGCGCCGCCGTCGCTGGTGGCGCAGATGTCCAGCAGGCGCAGCGGATCGGCGACGACGGCGGACGCGCGGACGTCCTCGACCGTGACCTCCTTGCGGTACCGGGCGTTCGGGTTGGCCAGGCCGTGCCGGGCGTTCTTGACCTTCACGGCGGCGAAGTCGTCGGTGGACGCGCCGTACAGCGCCATGCGGCGGCGGGCGTACAGGGCGAAGTAGGTCGGGTTGGACGCGCCGAGCAGCCGGAAGCGCAGCCAGTCCGGGTCGTCGGGACGGTCGCCGCCGACGGGCTTGAAGAAGCCCTTCGGGGTGGTGTCCGCGCCGACGACCAGGGCGACGTCCGCGAGGCCCGCGAGGATCTGGGCGCGGGCGTTCGCGATGGCCTGCGCCCCGGACGCGCACGCCGCGTAGCTGCTGGAGACGCGCGCGCCCGTCCAGCCGAGCGCCTGCGCGAAGGTGGCGCCCGAGACGAAGCCGGGGTAGCCGTTGCGGATGGTGTCCGCGCCCGCGACGTACTGGACGTCCGGCCAGGTCAGTCCGGCGTCGGCGAGCGCGGCGCGGGCGGCGGCGAGGCCGTACTCGACGAAGTCGCGGCCCCACTTGCCCCACGGGTGCATGCCCGCGCCCAGGACGACGACGTCGTTCGTGGTCGGGCTCATCGCACGGGCCTCCACATCCAGACCGTGTGGACGGCCTCGTCGTCCTCGAAGAGCACGCCCTCGGTGAGCTCGACCTCCATGCCGACGGCCAGGTCGTCCACGGTGACCTCGGGGACGGCCTGCCCGAGCACCACCATCCGCTCGTCCGCCAGCTCGACCGCGACGATCGCGAACGGGCGGAACGGCTCGGCGGGGACGTACGGGGGCGGCGGCTGGTAGCGGGCGTCGGTGTACGACCAGACCCGGCCGCGGGGGGAGAACTCGTGGGGGACGAGGTCGGAGCCGTCCCTCGGTCCGGGGCAGCCGGGGTTGCGGCAGGCCAGGGCGTTGCGCGGGAAGTAGGGGGTGCCGCAGGACGCGCAGCGCGTGCCGAGCAGGCGCGTCACGCCGTCCGCGGTGGTGAACCATCCTTCGGCGGCGGGCCGCCGCTGCCTCGTGTCGGGCCGGGTCTCGCTCACCCGCGCAGCTTACCAACCAAGCGCACGCTCAAATCAAGGGTGGCCGCGGCGGCGAACGCGACCCCGTACAGGGCCAGCACGTAGAGGGCGGTGGCCGTCCAGTGGCCGTGCTCGAACGCCACCCCGCCCGCCGAGCCGCCGATCGAGCTGCCGAAGTAGTAGGCGAACAGGTACAGCGCGGACGCCTGGGCGCGTCCGGTGCGGGCGCGCAGCCCGACCCATCCGCTGGCCACCGCGTGCGCACCGAAGAAACCGCAGGTGAAGACCAGCAGGCCGACGCCGACCAGGACGAGCACCGGCGGCAGCGTGAGCAGCAGGCCGGCGGCGGCGAGCGCGATCGAGCCGAGCAGGACGGGCCGCTTGCCGAGCCGGTCGGCCGCCGTCCCGGCGCGGGCGGAGAACGCCGAGCCCGCCAGGTTCGTCACCGCGATCAGCGACACCAGGGCCATCGGCAGGTGGAACGGCGCGTCCAGCAGCCGGTAGGTGAGGAAGTTGTAGACGGTCACGAACCCGGCCATCACCGTGAGGGCGACGAGGTAGAGGCGGCGCAGGCCGGGGTCGCGGAGGTGGGCGAGCAGCGGCCGGTAGTCGACGCGTCCGGGGGTGAAGAAGCGGGACGGCGGCAGCAGCGCCCAGAACGCGAGCGTGAACCCGAACGCGACGAGCGCGGTGGCCGCGAGCGCCCAGCGCCAGCCCGCGAAGTCCGAGACCACCCCCGGGACGAGCCGTCCGAGCACGCCGCCGATGCCGGTTCCGGCGACGTACCGGCCCATCGCGCCGCCCAGCGACGCGCCGTGCACCTCGTCGGCGAGGTAGGCCATCGCGACCGCCGGGACGCCCGCGAGCGCGACCCCCTGCACCGCCCGGACGGCCGCCAGCTCGGCGAACGTCGAGCACAGCGGGATCACCAGCCCGACCAGCGCGGACGCCACCGACGACACGATCATCACCCGCGTCCGGCCGAACCGCTCCGACAGGGAGCTGACCGGGACGACCGCGAGCGCGACCGCGCCGGTCGCGAGCGACACCAGCAGGCTGGCGCGCGCGGGGGAGACGGCGAACGCCTCCGAGAGCTGCGGCAGCAGCGCCTGCGTGCAGTAGAGGGACATGAACGTGGTCAGCCCGGCCGCGAACAGGGCGAGGTTGATCCGGCGCAGGCCGGGCGAGCCGGTCCGGTGCCGTTCGAGTGGGGGTTCGAGGACGGCGGTCATGCCCAGCAGCCTGCGTCCGGCCGGAGCGATGCGTCCAATGACAGTGTTGCCGCTGATCGATGCGTGGTACGCATGAAGGCATGGACCTGCAGACGGTGCGCTGGTTCCTGGCCGTCGCCGACCACGGCCATGTGACCAACGCCGCACAGGAGCTGCGCGTCTCGCAGCCGGGCCTGTCCCGCGCGATCGCCCGGCTGGAGCACGACCTCGGCGTCCCGCTGTTCGACCGGGTGGGGCGCGGCGTCGAGCTGTCCCCGTTCGGGCGGGTGTTCGCCGAGCACGCGCGCCGCCTGGCCGCCGAGGAGGAGGCCGCGCGGCGGGCCCTCGCGCAGGCCGCCGACCCGACCCGCGGGGAGGTCGCGCTCGCGTTCCTGCACACCCAGGGGCCGTCGTTCGTGCCCGACCTCGTCCGGCGGTTCCGGGAGACCCGGCCGGGCGTGACGTTCCGGCTGATCCAGGACCGCGCGGGGCGGATCACCGCCGCCGTCCGGGACGGCCGCGCCGACCTGGCGATCACCAGCCCGCGCCCGGCCGGGACGGACCTCCAGTGGCGTCCGCTGGTGACCGAGCGGCTGCTGCTCGCCGTCCCGGAGGGGCATCCGCTGGCGCGCCGCCGCCTCGTCCGGACGGCGGAGCTGGCGGGGGAGCCGGTGGTGGCGTTCCAGCAGGGCACCGGGTTGCGCGCGATCGCCGAGGAGATGTTCGCGGCGGCCGGGATCGCGCCGGAGATGCCGTTCGAGGGCGAGGAGTCGGCGACCGTGCGCGGGCTGGTCGCGGCGGGGCTCGGCGTGGCGGTCGTCGCGCCGCCGCTGCCGGGCGAGGCGCACGGGGTCGCGCACGTCCGGCTCGCCGACCCGCTGGCCGTCCGTACCATCGGCCTGACCTGGTCGGACGCCCGGTCCAGGCCGCCGGTCGCCGAGGCGTTCCGGCGGTTCGTGCTCACCCCGGGGCAGACCCCGGATCCAGATAACTGACTCGTCAGTTACTTCGGTACAGTGCAACCGAGCCAGATTCGATCGAGGAGTGCAGCACATGCGGACTGGACTTGAGGGCAAGACCGCGCTCGTCACGGGCGCGTCCCGGGGGATCGGCAGGGCGATCGCGACCGCGTTCGCCGCCGAGGGCGCCAACGTGGTGCTCTCCTCGCGCAGGCAGGAGGCGCTGGACGAGGTCGCCGCCGAGATCCGCGCCGCCCACCCCGGCGTCGGCGTGCTCGCCAAGGCCGCCCACGTCGGCGACGCCGAGGCCGCCGCCGCCTGCGTGGACGCCGCCGTCGCCGAGTTCGGCGCCCTGGACGTCCTGGTCAACAACGCCGGCACCAACCCCTACTTCGGGCCGATGGCCGACATCACCCCCGAGGCCGCCGCCAAGACCGTCCAGGTCAACCAGTTCGCCATCGTCCAGTGGACGCAGCTCGCGTGGAAGGCGTCCATGGCCGAGCACGGCGGCTCGATCGTCAACATCGCGTCCGTCGGCGGCCTCGCCACCGAGCACGGCATCGGCTACTACAACGCCACCAAGGCCGCCGTCATCCACATGTCCCGCCAGTTCGCGATGGAGCTGGCCCCCAAGGTCCGGGTGAACTGCATCGCCCCCGGCCTGGTCAAGACCGCCCTCGCCCGCGCGCTGTGGGAGAACAACGAGGAGCAGATCAGCAAGTTCATGCCGCTCGGCCGCATCGGCGAACCGGAGGACATCGCGAACGCCGCCGTCTTCCTCGCCGGGTCCGCGTCGTCCTGGATGACCGGGCAGACCATGGTCGTCGACGGCGGCGCGATCATCCGCCCCTCGATCGCCTAGGGGGACGCGATGCCGCGCTGGGGACTGACCCTTCCGCTGACCGGCGTCCCGCTCGCCGAGCACGCCGCGCTCGTCGCCGAACTGCCGTCGCTCGGCTACACCGACGCGTGGTCGGCCGAGACCAACGGCGCCGACGCGTTCACGCCGCTGGCGCTCGCGTCCCAGTGGGCGCCCGAACTGCGCCTCGGCCCGGCGATCGTGCCGGTCTACACGCGCGGGCCCGCGCTGCTCGCCCAGCAGGCCGCGACCCTCGCCGACCTCGCGCCCGGACGGTTCGTCATGGGCATCGGCACCTCGTCCGACACGATCGTGCGGCGCTGGAACGGCCTCCCGTTCGAGGAGCCGTACAAGCGCGTCCGCGACACCCTGCGGTTCCTGCGCCGCGCGCTCGCGGGCGAGAAGGTCACCGAGGACTACGACACCTTCTCGGTCAGGGGCTTCAAGCTGGAGCAGGCCCCGGCGACGCCGCCGCCGATCGTCCTGGCGGCCCTGCGCCCCGGGATGCTGCGGCTGGCGGCCCGCGAGGCGGACGGCGCGATCACCAACTGGCTCGCGCCGAAGGACGTCCGGACGGTCCGGGCCGAGCTCGGCGACGCGCCGGAGCTGGTCGCGCGGCTGTTCGTCTGCCCCACCGAGGACGCCGCCGAGGCCCGCGCGATCGGCCGCTGGATGATCGCCGCGTACATGACCGTCCCGGTGTACCGCGCGTTCCACGAGTGGCTCGGCCGCGGCGACGCGCTCGCGCCGATGAACGAGGCGTGGGCCGCGGGCGACCGCAAGAGGGCGCTGGAGCTGATCCCGGACGAGGTCGTGGACGACCTGATCGTGCACGGCTCGCCGGCCGCCTGCCGCGCCCGCGTCCGCGAGTACGTCGACAACGGGCTGACCACGCCCGTCCTCGCGGTCGTGCCCGGCGGGGGCCTGTCCGCGCAGGAGGCCGTCCGGGCGCTGGCCCCCGTCAACGACTGACCCCCGCGCCACCGGTCTTCCGTCCCCGCCGCCGCTGTCGGATCGGATCGGATCGGTCACCGGTCCGCCGCCGCGGGGCGGGGCGTCGGTGGCCGCGCATTCACGGCGCGTTCACGCCGGATTCGGACGGGTTCCCTAAGGTCGCGCTGCACCCTCGGGCGAGGTGCGCGTGTCGACGGGGGACCGATCCGGATGTCGCTGTTGGGCTGGCCGTTGCTCGTCCTGTTCGTCCTGGCGGCGCTGGCCGCGCCGCTGGGGTGCCTGGCCGCCTGGAACCGGGTGCCGGGACCGCGCGCGGCGCGGGCGGCGGCGCGGCTCGGGATGATCGCGCTCTGCCAGGCGACCGCGCTGCTGGTCGTCGGGACGCTGCTGAACCGCAGCCTGCACCTGTACCCGACGTGGGCCGACCTGCTCGGCACGGCCGGACGCGGCGGCGACATCGAGGCGGCCGGGCCGACGCTGACCCGGCCCGCGGGCGGACGCGGCCTGGACGAGGGCGGGTTCCGGTTCGACCGCGACAGCCGGACGCACGTCGGGCACCCGCGCGGCGCGGGGTCCGGCATCCGCGCGGAGGTGCGGGTGTGGCTGCCGCCGCAGTACGACGACCCGCGGTACCGGGGGCGGCGGTTCCCCGTGATCGAGCTGCTGCCGGGCTTCCCCGGCTCGTCCTGGACCTGGTTCGGCGCGCTGCACGTCGCGGGCGAGCTGGAGAAGGCGATGCGGAACGGGCAGGCCAAGCCGTACATCCTCGTGTCGCCGACGATCACCGTCGAACCCGGCCGGGACACCGAGTGCGCCGACATCCCCGGCGGCCCGCGCGTCGCGACCTGGCTCACCACCGACGTCCGGACGGCCGTGACGCGCGACTTCCGCGCCCTGCCGGACGCCGGGGCGTGGGCGGCGATGGGGTACTCGACCGGCGGGTTCTGCGCGGTGAAGCTGGCCGAGCAGCGCCCCGACCTGTTCCGCGCGGCGGTGAGCCTGGCGGGGTACTTCACGCCGACCTCGCCCGACATCACCCGCGACCCGAACGCCGTCCGCGCCAACAGCCCGCTGGAGCTGCTGGCGGCGCGTCCGCCCGTGGACCTGCTGCTCGGCGGCACCCGCACCGACCGGGGGACGGCCGCCGCGATCGCCGGGATGGTCGCCCGCGTCCAGCCCCCGACGAAGGCGTTCACCTACGTCCTGCGGAACGGCGGGCACCTGCCGAAGGTCTGGGAGGGCATGCTGCCGAAGGCGTTCGAGTGGCTGACGCAACGGGTCGCCGGGCCGAGCTGAGTGTTTACCGCCCTACGACTCGGGCAGGGGGTGCGGGTCCAGTACCGAAAGCAAAGGAAGTAAAGCTCATGCTGACCCTCACCCACGACGCCGTCCAGGTCATCCGCACCGTCACCGCCGATCCGCAACTGCCGCCCGAGAGCGGCATCCGCATCCAGGCGGGCGTGAACGGCTCCGACACGCTCCAGCTCTCCGTGGCGCCCGCGCCCGAGGCCGGCGACAAGGTCGTCGAGGAGGAGGGCGCGCGCGTCTACCTGGAGCCGACGACCGCGGCGATGCTCGACGAGATGACCCTCGACGCGAAGGTGGACCCGCAGGGCGACGTCGCGTTCACCCTCGCCGACACCGCGGCGGAGGCCTGACCGGCGTCCGCCGCCACCGCGCTCTCCCCGGGCCGGTGCGCCCGGGATGTCCGAGCTAGCGGGAGGCCGCGAGGACGACCAGGAGCACGACCACGCCCAGCGCGAGGGTCGTGAGGACGCAGAACGCGGCGACGACGGCGCAGGCCAGCCCTCTGGGCTGGTCGCGCCAGTTGCCGTAGTGGGCGCGCACCTGCCGGTCCAGCTCCTCCCGCGAGGGTTCGCCCGCGTCCCGTCCGGTGTCCACGGCGGCCAGTCTGGCAGACGGCCGCGGACGTGGCGGGCCGTCCACCGCAAGGCTCACTCCGGGAGAGTGGGATGTGGACCCAGGGCCCAGTATTCGAACAGGCCGAAACCGGTGCGACCCGACCCGTCCCGGTACTCGTAGCGTGCGACGGCGTCCACCATGCCCCACATGCGTGCGGCGTCCTCCGGCACGCGCGTGTCGTAGGCCACGCCCTGGACGACCGTCTCCGGCCCCTGGTACATGCCGTGCTTCCAGTCCGGCTCCAGGCCGTAACCGGTGCCGACCATCAGGTGGACGGGCAGGACCGGCGTCACGCCGATCTCGAACGGGGTGCCGCCCGGCGGATGGAAGCCGAGCGTCGCGGTGACCACGTCCCGCGTGCCCTCGGCGTAGACGGGCCGGTAGTCGAGACGTCCCAGGTGCTCCGGTTCGCGCTCGGGGTCCGGATAGACGCGGACGGCCTCTTCGAGGAGCCGGCGTCCCTTCTCGTCCTCCTGCAGGATGCAGAGCACCGAGTGGTCCTCGAACTGGAACGGCGCGTAGACCCAGTAGAAGGTGCCCGCGTTCTTCACCTGGATGCCGGGCGGCTCCGGCTCGCCCACCGGGCGGATGCCCCAGGAGCGGTCCCGTGATCCCCAGTAGGCGTCGGGCGTGACGTCGATCCGTTCGCCGTCCAGGACGATGCGCCCCGTCCAGCGGCCGGTCTGCGCGAGGCGGCGCGAGTCGAACACGACGCGCTCCTGCCAGCGGATGTGGTGCGGCGGTTCGAGCTGCGCCGGGATCGACGCGTCCCAGGTCAGGTCGAACGACAGGCCGTGCTCCGTCTCGTCCAGGACGACGCGGAGCGTCCGCAGGCCCTCGACGACCTCGACGCGGAACGGGCCGACGCGGGTGTCCATCCGGTTCGCGCCCAGCTCGCGCGACGCCCGGACGACCCGGTGCCACGGCCCGCGCCGCACCACCGCGAACGCGTCGGTCACCCCGAGGTTCGGGTACTGCCCGAGCCCGACGAGCATCATCAGCCCGCCGGACGTGTCGTGCACGTTGAAGTAGTAGCGGTCGTAGAAGTTGCGGTCGGACGTCGCGACGTGCCGCATCACCTCCGGGGCCTGGTGGATCGGGTAGTCGTCCAGCGGCGAGAGCGTCACGCGAGGCCTCCCAGGATGCGGTCCAGCAGCCGGGTGCAGTTGTTGTCGTGCGGGAACGGGTCGTCCGGCCCGATCCAGCCGAAGTCGATCATCGCCTGCCCGATCCGCGCCATGATCACCGAGAACTTGAAGCCGGACAGCACCTCGTAGTACCCCATGTCGCGGAGCGGACGGCCGAGCAGTTCCGCGTACCGGGCGGCCGTCCCGGTGGGGGAGGGGAAGCCCGGCAGCCGCGGCACGCCGATCCCCTCGCTGTGGTGCCGGTCCAGGAACAGGAACCAGGCGAGGTCCTCCTCCGGGGCGCCGAGCACGGCGTTCTCCCAGTCCAGGACGGCGGCGGGCACGCCCTTCCGGAAGATCACGTTGCCGATCCTGGCGTCCCCCCACAGCAGGCGCGGCGCGTCCGGCTCGGCGGGACGGTGCGCGCGCAGCCAGTCGAGCGCCCGCAGCGCGACCTCCTGCGGCCCGCCGTAGGCCCAGTGCAGGTAGTGCTCGTAGTAGTTCAGCCGCTGGTCGAGACCCGTCCGGCCCCAGTGCGGCTGGTCGAGGAAGCCGAGCCCGAGGCCGTCCGGATCGAGCCGGTGCACGCGGGCGAGGACCTCCAGCGAGGACCACCACATCGCCGCCCGCTCCTCCGCCGGGACCTCGGTCACCCAGCCGTCCATGTGGTACGGCGGCATGTCGGTGGGGACGCGGCCCTCGACCCGTCCCATCACGAAGAACGGCGCGCCGAGCGGTTCGGTGGACGGCTCGTACCAGCGGATCGGCGGGACGGGCACGTCGGTCCGCTCGTCCAGCACGCGCATCAGCCGGTACTGCTCGGCGAACCGCGGCTCGGGGAACACCTGGTAGCGGGACGGCGCGACCCGCGCGACCAGCGGCTCGCGCCGCTCGGCGCCGTCCGGGCCGGTCCAGGCGGCGTCGAAGATCAGCGTCTCGGACGAGAACCCGCTGGTCTCGGGCGTCTCGATCGCCGGGACGCGGGCGCACCCGCTGGTCTCGGGCGTCTCGATCGCCGGGACGCGGGCGCCGGGCAGCCGCCCGCCCAGCCACGCGGCCAGCGCGGCGCGGGTCACCTCGGGATCGCGTTGGTCGGGTACCGGCACGGGCGCCTCCGGGGGGCGAACTAGAACGTGTTCTATCAACGCGCCACCCCGGGGTCAACGCCGTCCGCCCCGCGGGCCGGTGGAGCAGGTGCGCCCCGCAGGTCCGGGGAAGCCGCCCGGCAGGTCCGGGGGATGCCGTCCGTCCCGCCGGGTGGTGGCGCGCGCGGCGGCGGGTGGTGTGCGGGGTCGCGGGGCGGGCGTGAAAAAATCGCCCAATGCGTCTCACCAAGCTCGGACACGCCTGCGTGCGGCTCCAGAAGGACGACCGGACCCTCGTCATCGACCCCGGCGCGCTCACGCCCGAGACCGACGCGCTCGACGGCGCGGACGCCGTGCTGGTCACCCACGAGCACTTCGACCACTTCGACCCCGACCGGCTGCGCGCCGCCATGGCCGCCGACCCCCGGCTGGACGTCTGGTGCTCGCGCGCGGTCGCCGCGTCCCTCGCCGACCTCGGCGGGCGCGTCCACGAGGTCGGGCACGGCGACGCCGTCACCGTCGCGGGCTTCGACGTCCACGTCTACGGCGAGGACCACGAGATCCTGCACCCCGACGTCCCGCCGATCCCCAACACCGGCTTCCTGGTGGACGGCGAGGTGTTCCACCCCGGCGACGCGCTGACCGTCCCGTCCGAGACCGTCCGGACGCTGTGCCTGCCCGGCAACGCGCCCTGGATGAAGGTGCCCGAAATGTACGCCTACGCCCGCGCCGTCAACCCCGAGCGCGCGTTCGTCGTCCACGACGGCCTGCTCAACGACGCCGGACTCGGCGTCATGGCCAAGCACGTCGGCGCGGCCGGCGAGGAACTGGGCCGCGACTTCCGCCGCCTCGCCCCCGGTGAGTCGGTGGAGCTGTGACCGACGTGCGGATCGAGGCCGTCTTCTTCGACATCGGCGAGACCCTGATCAGCGAGGGCGAGATCTACGGCCGCTGGGCCGACTGGCTGGGCGTCCCGCGGCACACCTTCCTCGCCGTCCTCGGCGCCTTCATCGCCGAGGGCGCCACGAACATGGACGTGTTCGAGTACTTCCGCCCCGGCTTCGACCTGGCCAAGGAGGAGGCCGCGCGCGCCGAGGCGGGCGTCCCCAACGGGTTCGGGCCGTCCGACCTCTACCCGGACGCGCGCGCATGCCTCGCCGGGCTGCGCGCCCAGGGCCTGTTCATCGGCATCGCGGGCAACCAGCCGGTCGAGGCCGCCGAGCAGCTCGCCGCGCTCGACCTGGACGTCGACGTCGTCGGGATCTCCGACGTGTGGGGCGTCGCCAAGCCCGCCCAGGAGTTCTTCGAACGCTGCGCCCAGCTCGCCGACGCGCTGCCCGAACACGTCCTGTACGTGGGCGACCGGATCGACAACGACGTCCTCCCCGCCGCCGGGTTCGGCATGCGCACCGCGTTCCTGCGGCGCGGCCCCTGGGGCCACATCTTCAACGACCCCGAAGCCGAGTCGGAGGCCACCTTCGTCCTGGACGACCTGGCCTCGCTGCCCGCCCTCGTCGCCGAGTACAACTCTCCCCTAGACGAGTAGTTCCGAAGTTAGTGGTCGTAGGCGATCAGTGATCGTGTGGTGGGTTGTCCGGTGCGGTGGTTGTGCCAGA
>NZ_QURH01000195.1 GCF_003428695.1 Actinomadura logoneensis | reverse complement strand
GTGGTGACCGGCGCGGGCAGCGGCATCGGCCGCGCCACCGCGCTGGCGTTCGCCGAGCGCGGCGCGGAGGTCGTCGCCGCCGACCTGGACGCTGCGTCCGCGCGGCGCACCGCCGAGCTGGCGCGGCTGCTCGGCCCGGACGCGCACCCGTACCAGGTGGACGTCGCGGACGCGGGCGCGATGGAGGACTTCGCCAAGGCCGTCCTGCACGAGCACGGCGTCCCCGACGTGCTCGTCAACAACGCCGGGATCGGCATGGCGGGCGGGTTCCTCGACCACACGCCGGACGACTGGAAGCGCGTCCTGGACGTCAACCTGTGGGGCGTCGTGCACGGGACGCGGCTGTTCGCGGCGCGGATGGCCGAGCGCGGGGAGGGCGGGCACATCGTGAACACGGCCTCGGCCGCCGCGTTCACGCCGTCCCGGACGCTGCCCGCCTACGCCACCAGCAAGGCGGCCGTGCTGATGCTCAGCGAGTGCCTGCGCGCCGAGCTGGCGGGCCGCGGCATCGGCGTCACCGCGATCTGCCCGGGCGTCGTCAACACCAACATCACCCGGACGTCCCGGTTCGTCGGGCGGGACGACGCGGCGCAGGAGCGGGGCCGTGAGCGCGCCGCCCGCGCGTACGCCCGGCGCGGCTACGGCCCCGAGCGGGTCGCCGAGCACGTCGTCCGGGCCGTCCTGCGCGACCGCGCGGTCGTCCCGGTGACGCCGGAGGCGCGGGTGGGCCGCGTGCTCTCCCGGCTGTCGCCCGGCGTGATGCGGCTGCTCGCGCGCCTCGACCTCGGCTGACCGGCCACGGCCCCGGCGGCGGAGCAGCGGGCGGCGGATCAGCGGGAGTTGGTCAGGTTGAGGCCGCTGTCGGGGTCGAACAGGTGGGCGGCGGACGGGTCGAAGTCGAGCAGGATGTCCTCGCCCTCCCGGGCCGGCGACTTCGGGTCGAGGTGCGCGACCAGCTGCAGGCTCATCCGCTCGGTGCCGCCCGAGAACGCCTCGGCGAGGTGCTCGGACTGCACCGCGCCCGAGTCGTCCAGCGCCAGGTAGGCGAGCTTCTCCGAGCCGAGCGACTCCAGGATGTCCACGTGTCCGGTGAAGGTGTGGGGCCGCCCGTCGAAGTTGCGGCGGCGGCCCGCCCGCGGGTCGTCGAACGCCTCGGGCCGCAGGCCGAGGATGAGCTCCTTCGGCGCGTCGTGATCGGCGATCGCGCGGCGCATCTCCGCGGTGAGCGGGACGTCCCCGATGACGGTGGTCAGGTGCTGGTCGGTCACCTCGGCGGGCAGGAAGTTCATCGACGGCGAGCCGATGAACCCGGCGACGAACAGGTTGCACGGATGGTCGTACAGCTCCTCCGGCGACCCGATCTGCTGGACCACGCCCCGGCGCATCAGCACGATCCGGTCGCCGAGGGTCATCGCCTCGGTCTGGTCGTGGGTGACGTAGACCGTCGTGGTGCCGAGCCGCTTCTGCAGCCGCGAGATCATCGTGCGCATCTGCACCCGGAGCTTGGCGTCCAGGTTGGACAGCGGCTCGTCCATCAGGAACGCCTTCGGGTCGCGGATGATCGCGCGGCCCATCGCGACCCGCTGCCGCTGCCCGCCGGACAGGTGGACGGGCTTGCGGTCCAGCAGCTCCTCCAGGTCGAGCAGGTGCGCGGTCTCGTTGATCCGGCGCTCGCTGTCGGCCTTGTCGACCTTGGCCAGGCGCAGCGGGAAGCCGATGTTCTCCCGGACGGTCATGTGCGGGTACAGCGCGTAGGACTGGAACACCATCGCGATGTCCCGCTCGCGCGGCGCGCGCTCGTTCACCCGCTCGCCGTCGATGCGCAGCTCGCCCTCGCTGATGTCCTCCAGCCCCGCGATCATGTTGAGGGTCGTGGACTTCCCGCAGCCGGACGGCCCGACCAGGATGATGAACTCGCCGTCGGCGATGGTCAGGTCGAACCGGTCCACCGCGACGGTGCCGTCCGGGTACCGCTTGGTCAGCCCCTCCATCGCGATCTCAGCCACCGCCCGCCCCCTCCCCGCTCACCCCTTCACCGCACCGGACGTCAGTCCGGACACGATCCGCCGCTGGAACACCAGCACGAAGACCACGATCGGGATGGTGATCACCACGGCCGCCGCCGCGATCGACCCGGTCGGGTCCTCGAACTGCGAGGACCCGGTGAAGAACGAGATCGTCGCGGGCGCGGTGCGCGCCGCGTTCGACGAGGTCAGCGAGATCGAGAACAGGAAGTCGTTCCAGCACACGATGAACGCCAGGATCGCGGTGGTCACCACGCCGGGCACCGCGAGCGGGACGATCACCATCCGGAACGCCTGCAGGGGCGTCGCGCCGTCCATGGTGGCGGCCTTCTCCAAGTCCCACGGGATCTCCCTGAAGAACGTCGAGAGCGTGTAGATGGTCAGCGGCAGCGCGAACGTCACGTACGGCAGGATCAGCCCCGGCCAGGTGTTGAACAGCCCGAGCCCGCGCTCGATCTGGAACAGCGGCGTGACCAGCGAGATCTGCGGGAACATCGAGATCAGCAGGGACAGGCCGATCACCGCGTTGCGGCCCGGGAAGCTCAGCCGGGCCACCGCGTAGGCGGCCATCGTGCCGAGCACGATCGCGATCGCCGTCGAGATGAGCCCGATCCCGATCGAGTTGACCAGGCCGCGCACGAAGTCGTCGTTCTTGAAGATCCCGCTGTAGTTCGACCAGGTCCACTTGGTCGGCCAGAACGTCCCGCGGCCGACGGTCGCCGGCTCCTTGAACGACAGCGACGCGATCCAGACGACCGGGACCAGCGCGTACACCAGGACGAGCAGGTCCAGGAAGGCCCACCGGGCGCGCGCGTTCCCCCGCATCACCGCCCCCTGTCCTGCCCGGGCGCGGACGCCCCGAGCACCTTGACGAACAGCACCGGCACCACCGAGACGCCCAGGAAGATCAGCACCGACATGGTCGAGCCGATGCCGAGGTTCAGCCCGGAGATCAGGTTGTGGTAGGCGATGATCGACACCGACGAGGTGTTCTGCGCGCCGTTGGTCAGCACGTAGATGTCGTCGAAGATGCGCACCGCGTCCAGGATCCGGAACAGCAGCGCGGCGTAGATCGTGGGCGCCATCAGCGGCAGCACCACCAGCCGGAACCGCTGCCAGGCGGACGCCCCGTCCATCGCGGCGGCCTTCAGGGCGTCCTCGGGCACCAGCGCCAGGCCCGCCATGAGCAGCAGTGACATGAACGGCGTGGTCTTCCAGACCTCCGCCAGGATGATGATCAGCAGGGCGGGCCAGTGCTGGGTGAGCGGCGCGCTGCCCGCCGGCAGGAACCCGGCCAGCCAGCCGGTGCCGGGCGTCCAGGCGTACTTCCAGCCGTAGGCGGCGGCGACCGTGACGATGCCGTACGGGATCAGCACGGCCGTGCGCACCAGGCCGCGCCCGGTCAGCGTCCGGTACATCACCAGCGCGATCGCCATCCCGAGGACCAGCTCGATCACGACGCTGACCACCGTGACGACGACCGTCACCCAGACCGCGTTCCACCAGAACCCGCTGGTCAGGACGGTGCCGTAGTTCGCCAGTCCGATCCAGGCCCGGCGGCCGGGGAACCGCAGGTCGTAGCGCTGCAGCGACAGCAGCACCGAGTAGACGATCGGCCAGCCGGTCACCAGCAGCATCACCACCGCCGCCGGCGCGCACAGCCACAGGCCGAGCCTGCGCTCGTCGCGCGCGCCCCGGCTGACCGTCCGCCCGCCCCCGTTCCCGTCCGCGCCCGTCCGGGCCGTCTCCCCCGCGGTCACGGCAGCACCCCCTGGCTCTCCAGCGCGTCCCCGATGAGCGAGCGCAGCGTCCCCAGCGTCCGCGGCGGGTCGATCGACCGGGGCGGCGACAGCGTCACGGCCGTCACCGTCGACACGTTCTGGTAGGTGGGGGTCATCGGGCGCGGCGCGGCGGTGCGCAGCGCGTCCCGGATGGTCTGCCGCATCGGGTACGCCCGGTCCATGCCCGGCGCGTCGTAGACGGTCCCGATCGTGGGGGGCAGGCCGTCCTCGACGGCCGCGACGCGCTGGCTCTCGGGGTCGCGCAGGCACAGCGCCGCGCGGAACGCCGCGTCCGGGTGCCGCGAGTAGCGGCTGACGGCGAAGTTCGCGCCGCCGAGGGGGGACCGCCCCGGTCCGTTCAGGCCCGGGTACGGCGCCCAGCGGAAGTGCCGGGCGAGCTTCGGCCGGTTGGACGTCATCGACGCGTACACGAACGGCCAGTTGACCTCGTAGGCGCCGCGTCCGGCCTCGACCGCCAGCCGCGCGTCGTCCTCCTTGGTGTTGGACATGGACGGGTCCGCGGCCTTGGAGCGGGAGAAGTCCCGCATCACCTTCAGCGCCGCCAGCGCGGACGGCCCGAGCGCGACGTGCTCGCCGTCGGGGGTCAGGATGGTCCCGCCCGCGGACGCGACGAGGCTGTTGAACCAGACCACCAGGCCCTCGTACTGCGCGCCGGTGACCTCGCCGTAGAACGGCTCGCCCGCGCGGGCCAGCCGCGCCGACTCGGCCATCAGCCCGGACCAGGTGCGCGGCGGGTGCGGGATCAGGTCCGACCGGTACCAGAGCAGCTGGACGTTGGTGTTGTACGGCGCGGCGAACAGCCGTCCGCGCCAGGTCGCGGTGCCGAGCGGCGCGGCGAGCGTGCCCCGCCGGGCCTCCGCCGCGTGCGCGCCGGTCCACTCGCGGATCCAGCCCGCCTCGGCGAGTTCGGCGGTCCAGGTGACGTCCAGGCCCAGCACGTCCAGGCCGTGGTCGCCGGCCGCCAGCCGCCGGACGAGCTGCTCGCGCTGGTCGTCCGCGCCGCGCGGCAGCGTGTTCAGCCGGATCCGGTACGCGCCGCGCGCGGCGTCGTTGCAGCGCCGGACGATCTGCGCCATGTGCTCCTGCGGCGCGTTGTACAGGTCCACGGCGGGCGGGCCGGACGGCCCGGACCCGCACCCCGCCAGCGTTCCGAGGGCCAGCAGCGCCAGCACTGGCAGCGCCCCGGCCGCCGCGAGCGCCGGGAGGACCCGTCCCCCGGCGGGCTGGCGGGCGTCCGGGACCGCACGCGCCGCGCGCGTTCCCCGTCCGGGCGTCCGGCTGCGCATCAGACCGGTGCGGCCACGGTGTGGTCGAGGTCGACGGCCGCGCCCGTCCGCGTGTCCAGGAAGCCCAGCCGGATCAGGTCGTCCCCGGCGAACGCGTGCAGCGCCCAGTTGCCCAGGACCCGGGCCTTCGCGCGGTACCCGGGGACGGTCGCCAGGTGGTAGCCGCGCGTGACGGCCTGCGCGAGCGGGCCGGTGAGGCGCATGCCGAGCGGTCGGGCGACCCCCTGGGCGCCGCCGAGGTCGATGACCATGCCGAGGTCCTTGTGCGCGTACACGTGCGGTTTGCGGCCGTGCAGCGCCGCCACGACGTTGGCGGCGGCGGTCCGCGCCTGCCGGGTGGCGTGCTGGGCGGTCGGCGGGCAGACCGCGCTGCCGCCCTTCACCAGGTCCGGGACGGCGGCGGCGTCGCCGAGGGCGATGACCTCGGGATGGCCCGCGAGACGCAGGTCCGCGCCGACGACGAGGCGGCCCTTCTCGGTGGGCGCGTCCAGGGTGGCGACGACCGGGGACGGCTTCACGCCCGCCGTCCAGATCAGCGTCCGGCACGGCAGCGTCCGGCCGTCGGTGAGCCGCGCCTCGTCGGCCGTGAGCCGGTCGATGCTGACGCCCAGCCGGACGTCCACGCCGCGCCGCCGCAGCGTGCGCGTGGCCACCTCCCCGAGCCGCTCGCCGATCTCGGGCAGCAGCTTGGGCGCGATGTCCACCAGCGTCCAGGACAGCATGGCCGGGTCGAGCCGCGGGAAGCGCCGCAGCGCCTTGTAGCTGAGCAGCTGCAGGTTCGCGGTGGTCTCGACGCCCGAGTAGCCGCCGCCGACCACCACGAATCCGAGCCGCGCGGCCCGCTCGTCGGGGTCGTGCGTCGCCGCCGCCAGCTCCAGCTGCGCGATCACGTGGTCGCGCAGGTAGACGGCCTCGGCGAGGTTCTTCATCCCGTGCCCGAACTCCTTGAGGCCGGGGATGTCGAAGGTGCGCGTGACGCTGCCCGGGCAGAGCACCAGGTGGTCGTAGCGCAGCGTGGTCTGCTCGCCGTCGATCTTGTTGACGGTGACCGTCCGGTCGCGCAGGTCCACGCCGAGGGCGACGCCGGGGACGATCCGGGTGCGGTGCAGCAGCCGGTGCAGCGGCCCGGCGATCGAGCGCGGGTCCAGCGTCCCGCTCGCGACCTCGGGCAGCAGCGGCTGGTAGAGCGTGTAGCCGAACGGCGCGACGAGCGAGATCGCCGCCTCGGCCGGGCGGAGCGCCCGTTCCAGGCGGCGTGCGGTGCCGTACCCGGCGAACCCGGCGCCCACGATGACGATGCGCGGAACGGTCACGGCGACTCCCTTCAGCCCTGGTGGGTCGGCCCCGGCCGGACTCGGCCGTCCCGGTCGACCCGGTCAGCCGAGCGCGGACGCGCTGCGACTGATCACCTACTGTAGGTAACCATTCCGGGCGCGGGTTACACCGGGGTCGCCGTAGGGCAAATCCCCCTTACATGCCGCGACATCTGTCGTAGCCGAATCGGGAGGCTCCGCGCTTCAGGGGTTCTCCGCGCGCACCGCGCGTGCGACCTTGGGCGGGAGCCCCTCACCGCCGACCCTGCACCGACCCCCCGGAGCGTGTGAGATGCGTATTCGCGACATCCTGCGGAGAAAGGGAGACACGGTGGCCACCGTCCCGCCGGACGCCACCGTGCGCGAGCTGCTGGCCGTGCTCGCCGAACACAACATCGGAGCGGCCGTCGTGTCGCCGGACGGCACGGCCATCGCCGGGATCGCCTCCGAGCGCGACGTCGTGCGCCGCCTGCACGAGCACGGCGCCGACCTCCTCGACCGCCCGGTCTCGTCCATCATGACCGGCCAGGTGCGCACGGTCGGGCCCGACGAGGCCGTGGAGGAGCTGCGCCGGACCATGACCGAGCACCGCATCCGGCACGTCCCGGTGCTGGACGACGGCCGGCTCGCCGGCATCGTCAGCATCGGCGACGTGGTCAAGAGCGCGATCGACGAGCTGGAGAGCGAGCGCGAGCACCTGGTCGGCTACATCCAGCGCGCCCCCTAACCCGGCCGCGGCCCCGCCGCCGGCGGCGGGTTCGTGGGCGACGGCGGGTCCGCGGCCGGGTCTCCGGACCGCGCGGCTAGACGAGGACGCGG
>NZ_QURH01000197.1 GCF_003428695.1 Actinomadura logoneensis | reverse complement strand
CGGCGTCCCCGCGCAGGTCCGCGACCGCGTCGGCCGCGGCGTCGGCGGCGGCGAGCGCGGCGCGGGCGTGCGGGACGAGCCGTTCCCCCGCCTCGGTCAGGCGCAGCGGGGACCGTTCGAGCAGCGGGACGCCGAGCTCCCGTTCGAGCCGCCGGACGTGCGCGGTGACGGCCGGGGGCGACAGGAACAGCCGTGCCGCCGCGCGGGCGAACTGCCCCTCCTCGACCACCGCGAGGAACGAGGCGAGGTGACGGAGCTCCACGAATCCCAAGGTAGTCGGGACGCACAGGCCCCGGCGCCACCGGGTCCGCGGCCGGACCGGCCCGGTTCCGGGCGGCGGGTGCGCGATCTCGAACGGTAGCCGGGCGGGCCGGACGCTCCTCGTCCGGTTCACGATTCGTGAAGCGCTTTCCGGCCGGGGCGGTTCGGTGAGTAGACCGGACGTCATGGCCACCATCTCTCTCCCCCGCGCTTCCGCCGACGACCGCGTTCCCGCCTCCGCCTGGGGGCCCGTCGCGCTCGCGCTGTTCGGGGTCGGCTGGGGTGCGAACCAGTTCGCCTCTCTGCTCGGGCTGTACGCCGACCGCCTGCATCTGGGCGGCGGCGAGACGCGGGCGATGTTCGGGATCTACGCGCTCGGCCTGGTGCCCGGTCTCGTCCTCGGCGGCCCGGCGTCGGACCGGCACGGGCGCCGCCGCCTGGTTCTGCCGTTCGCCTCGATGTCCGCGCTGGTCACGGCGGTCCTGATGGCGGGTGCGGCCGTCCCGTCCCTGCTCTACGCCGGACGGCTCGCGGCGGGCGTGGTGACCGGCGCGGTCCTCGCCGCCGGAACGGCCTGGGTCAAGGAGCTGGCGCCGCGCTCGGGCACGCGGATCACCGCGCTGGCCGTCTCGGCGGGGTTCGGCGCGGGACCGCTGGCGTCCGCGCTGGTCGCGCAGTGGCTTCCGCATCCGCTGCTGACGGCCTACGTCCCGCACCTGCTGATCATGGCGGTCGCGCTCCCCCTGCTGATCCGCGCCCCCGAGCCCGCGGCCCCTCCCGCGTCGGTGATTCGCACGGAGGCCACGGAAGGCCCCGCCGTCCATTCACCTGACGAGCAGGACGGCCGGGTGCGAGACCGCAGGGCTCGGGGCGGGTTCTGGGGGACGGTCGCGCCGGTCGCGGTCTGGTCGTTCGCGGCGCCGGTGAACGCCTTCGCGGTCCTCCCGACGGAGGTGCCCGTCCACCACCTGCCGATCGCGTACGCCGGGCTGGTCACGGCGGTCACCCTCGGCTCGGGGATGGCCGCCCAGCCGGTCGCGCGCCGACTGGAGGCGCGCCACCCCCGCCTGGTCGCGCGGACGGGGCTCGGGCTGACGACCGTGGGACTCGTGACGGCCGCGCTGACCGTCGCGTCCGGGCTGCCCGCGCTGAACATCGTCGCGGCCGTCCTGCTGGGGGCGGCGTACGGGTTCGTCCTGACCTACGGCCTGGGCGAGGCGGCGCGCGTCGCCTCGCCCGGGACGCTCGCCCGGCTGACCGCGGTCGTCTACGCCCTCGTCTACGTTGGCATGTTCACGCCGCTGGCCGTCACCGCGCTGACGGCCGTGGCCGCGCCGGCGATCGTGCTCGGCGCGGGAGCCGCGCTCGCCGCGCTCTGCCTGGCGTGGGTCTGGATCCGCGCCTAGACGAGTCCCGAAGTCGGCGGCCGTCGCGCAGTACGGCCGCCGCGCAGTACGTCCGTCGTGCAGTACGGCCGTCACGCAGTAGGGCAGGCGGCTTCGAGACGCGCCCCGGCGTCCGCGGTCAGCTCGTCGTGCCGATGTTGCGCTGGTAGATGAGCCGGAGGCCGACCAGGGTGAGCCAGGGCTCGTGGTGGTCGATCGTGCGGGCCTCGTCCAGGACGAGCGGGGCGAGGCCGCCGGTGGCGATGACCGTGACCTCGTCGGGGTCGTCGGCCAGCTCCTGCGCCATCCGGTCGACGATGCCGTCCACCTGCCCGGCGAACCCGTAGATCAGGCCGGACTGCAGCGCCTCGACGGTGTTCTTGGCGATGACGCTGCGCGGGCGCTGCAGCTCGATCTTGTGGAGCTGGGCGCCGCGCGCCGACAGCGCGTCGATGGAGATCTCGATGCCGGGGGCGATCGCGCCGCCGACGTACTCCCCCTTGGCCGACACCGCGTCGAACGTCGTGGCCGTCCCGAAGTCGACGACGACCGCCGGACCGCCGTGCAGGTGCACGGCGGCCAGCGAGTTGACGATGCGGTCGGCGCCGACCTCCTTGGGGTTGTCCATCCGGACCGGGACGCCGGTCTTCACGCCGGGCTCCACGATCACCGCCGGGACGTCGCCGTAGTAGCGGCGGCACATCTCGCGCATCTCGTGCAGCACCGACGGGACCGTGGAGCACAGCGCGATGCCGCTGATGTCGGTGTCGGCGAGCAGCGGGCTCTGCTGGACGAGTCCCTGGAGCACGACGGCGATCTCGTCCGCGGTGCGGCGCGGGTCGGTGTTGATCCGCCAGTGCTCGATGACCTCCTCGCCCTCGAACAGGCCGAGGACGGTCTGGGTGTTACCGACGTCGATGGTGAGCAGCATCAGGTCCCCGCTGATCAGGAGAAGTCAAGGCCGATGTCGAAGACGCGCGCCGAATGCGTCAGCGCCCCCACCGCAAGGTAGTCGACACCGGTCACGGCGACGTCTCGGGCCCGGTCCAGGCCGAGCCCGCCGGACGCCTCCAGCTCCGCCCGGCCGTCCACCAGCCGGACGGCCTCGAACAGGTCGTCCGGGGTCATGTTGTCCAGCAGGATGGACCTCGCGCCGACCTCGACGGCCTCGCGGACCTGCTCCAGGGTGTCACACTCCACCTGGACGGGCAGGGCCGGGTAGGCCGCGCGGATCGCCTCGAAGGCCCTGGTCACCGAGCCCGCCGCCGCGATGTGGTTGTCCTTGACGAGCGCCGAGTCCGACAGGCCCATCCGGTGGTTGACGCCGCCTCCGCAGCGCACCGCGTACTTCTGCAGGGCGCGCAGCCCCGGCAGCGTCTTGCGGGTGTCGCGGACCCGGGCCTTGGTGCCCTCCAGCGCGTCCGCCCACGCCCGCGTCGCGGTCGCGATGCCCGACAGGTGGGTGAGGAGGTTCAGCGCGACGCGCTCGGCCCGCAGGACGGCCCTGGTCGGCCCGGAGACCGAGACCAGCACCTGGCCCGCGGTCACCCGGTCGCCGTCGGACGCCTTCGCCTCCGCCTCGATGCCGAGCAGGTCGAAGACGACCTCCGCGACCGGGATCCCGGCGACCACGCCGTCCTCGCGGGCGGTGAAGTCGCCGGTGGAGCGCTCGTCCGGGCCGAAGATCGGCGTGCTGGTGACGTCCACCGGGCCGTCCTCGTCCAGGGCCGTGCGGACGACCGCCTCGACGGCGTCGGGCTCCAGCCCGGCCCGCCGGAGCCGGTCGGCGAGTTCCACGTGCATCCTCGGTTCCTCCATCAGCGCTCGAACTCGGTGTGCAGCGTCCCATCCCAGCTCAGCCGGGTGACCAACCGCCCCCGCCAGTTCGCGTCGTCGCGCTCGGGACGGTCCTCGCGCCAGTGGCTGCCGCGGGTCTCCTCGCGGCGGTGCGCGGCGGCGACGATCGCGCTCGCGACGGCGTGCAGGTTGGCCGCCTCCCAGCCCGCGACGCCGGAGCCGCCGAGCTCCGGCGTGAGTGCGGCGAGCTCCCGCTCGGCGGTCGCGAGGCCGTCGGCGGTGCGGAGCACGCCGGCGTGGGCGGTCATGATCCGCTGGATCTCACCGCGGAGGTCCCGTCCGGTGGCCACCGTGTTCGGCTCGGCGGCGGTCGGCTCGGCGGCGGTCGGCTCGGCGGCGGTCGGCTCGAAGGCCGCCTCGCCCGGTTCGGGGGCGTCCTCGGTGATGGCGGCGGCGATGCGCTCGGCGAAGACCAGGCCCTCCAGCAGGGAGTTGGAGGCGAGCCGGTTCGCGCCGTGCACGCCCGTGCAGGCGACCTCGCCGCACGCGTACAGGCCGGGGACGGTCGTCCGGCCGGACGGGTCGGTGCGGACGCCGCCGCTCGCGTAGTGCGCGGACGGCGCGATCGGGATCGGCTCGGTCACCGGGTCGATCCCGTGGTGGCGGCAGGCGGCCAGGATGGTCGGGAAGCGCCGCTCCCACATCCGGCGGCCGAAGTGGCGGCCGTCCAGCAGCATGTGGGACGCGCCGGTCTCGCGCATCCGGTTCAGGATGCCCTTGGCGACGACGTCGCGCGGGGCGAGCTCGGCCAGCTCGTGCCGTCCGACCATGAACCGGACGCCGTCGTGGTCGACCAGGTGCGCGCCCTCGCCCCGGACGGCCTCGGAGATCAGCGGCAGCCGTCCGCGCGCGCCGTCGCCCAGCCACAGCGCGGTGGGGTGGAACTGGACGAACTCCAGGTCGGCGACCGCGGCTCCGGCCCGCAGCGCGAGCGCGACGCCGTCGCCGGTGGACACCTCGGGGTTGGTGGTGGCCGAGTACACCTGGCCGAGCCCGCCCGTCGCGAGCACGACCGCCCGCGCCCGGACGGCCCCGACACCGTTCGGCGAGCCCTCGCCCATGACGTGCAGCGTGATCCCGGCGGCGCGGCCGTCCGCGTCCTTGACCAGGTCGAGCACCAGGGCGTGCTCGATCGCCTCGATGCCGTGCTCCTTGAGGGCGGCGCGCAGCGCGCGGCTGATCTCCGCGCCGGTCGCGTCGCCGCCCGCGTGGGCGACGCGCCGCCGGTGGTGGCCGCCCTCCCGGCCGAGCTCCAGCTCGCCCGACGCGTCGCGGTCGAACGCCGTGCCGAGGTCGACGAGCCGCCGGACGGCCGCGGGGGCGTCGGTGACCAGCGCCCGGACGGCCTCCTCGTCGCACAGCCCGACCCCGGCGGTGAGGGTGTCGGCGAGGTGCTCCTCCGGGGAGTCGGCCGGGTCGAGCGCGGCGGCGATCCCGCCCTGCGCCCAGCGGGTGGAGCCCGCGTCCAGCAGCGCCTTGGTGACCAGCAGGACGCGCTGGCCGCGCTCGTGGCAGCGCAGCGCGGCGACGAGCCCGGCGATGCCGGACCCGATGACGACGGTGTCGGCGGTCCGGGTCCAGCCGGGCGCGGGGGCGCGGAGTCGGCGGACGGTGCGAGGGATCATGCGGCCCTCCTCGGGAGGTGTTTTCGTCATTCTGACACTAACCCCCGGGCGCGGCGGTGTGAGACCCCCCACAAACGCCGGACGCCGCCGTCCACGGAGGACGACGGCGTCACAGGAGGCGCGGGGCGGGCTCAGCTCTGGAGGGCGTGGGCGGGGCGGAGCTGGTCGGTGCCGGGGACCGGCTCGGCCGGGTCGTCGCCGAGCGCCACGATCCGGTTCGCGGCGTCCACGTGCACCACGGTCGGGGTGAACGCGCGCGCCTCGGCGTCGGTCAGCTGCGCGTAGCTGATGATGATCACCAGGTCGCCGGTCTGGACGAGCCGGGCCGCCGCGCCGTTGATGCCGATCACCCCCGAGCCGCGCTCGCCCGCGATCAGGTAGGTGGACAGCCGCGCGCCGTTGTCGATGTCCACCACGTCGACCTTCTCGCCGGGCAGCAGGTCGGCGGCGTCCAGCAGGTCGGCGTCCACGGTCAGCGAGCCGACGTAGTGCAGGTCGGCCTGCGTCACCGTGGCGCGGTGGATCTTGCTCTTGAACATCGTCCGGATCATCGCGACTCCTTGCCGAGCTCCAGGGGGACGTTGTCGATCAGGTGGGTCGCGCCCACCCGGCCCGCCACGGCGAGCACCGCCGGGCCGGTGTGGCCGGCGGCCACCTCGGTGAACGTCGCGGGATCGACGAGCACCAGGTAGTCCAGTTCCAGCGGGGGCTCGGCGGCCCCCGCCGCGTCCAGCACCGCGCGCGCCGCGTGGAGCACCGCGTCCGGGCCGCCGCCGGCCGCGTCCGCG